>NZ_JBQEPA010000028.1:0-62638 GCF_052056495.1 Phyllobacterium sp. 22229 | reverse complement strand
AGTTGCGGAAGACAACCACTGGACTATCTTTCAGATCGAGCTCAACCACGGCGGATGCGACACTCATGCTCCTGAGCTTTTCAGGCTTTGCAGCCTTGATTTCCGGTTTTGGCTCTGCCTTGGCGGGCTGGGGTTTTGGTTCTTCCGCCTTGGCGGGCTTGGCCGGTTCGGCAGCGGGGGCATGGCCCTCGCCTTCGACTTTCAGGCGGATGATCGGCGAACCGATGGCGATCACCTGTCCGATCTCGCCGCCCAGCCAGAGGATTTCACCGTCGACCGGGGATGGAATTTCCACGGTCGCCTTGTCGGTCATGACGGCGGCAAGGATCATGTCCTCGCGCACGAGATCACCGACCTTCACATGCCATTCGACGAGTTCGGCTTCTGCAACGCCTTCACCGACATCCGGCAGCTTGATGACAAATTCACCCATCGTCTGCTCCTACCCTTCCAGCGTTTCGAGGAATGCACGGCCAACGCGCGCGGGACCCGGAAAATAGTCCCACTCCTGCGCATGCGGATAGGGCGTATCCCAGCCCGTCACCCGCGCCACCGGCGCTTCCAGATTGTAGAAACAATGCTGCTGGACCAATGCGGCGAGCTCCGCCCCGAAACCGGAGGTCAGCGTTGCCTCATGCACGATGACGCAGCGGCCCGTCTTGGTGACGGATTCGACGATGGTTTCCAGATCGAGCGGCAGCAGCGTGCGCAGATCGATGATCTCCGCGTCGATGCCGGTCTCCTCGGCGGCGGCTTCCGCCACATAGACCATGGTGCCATAGGCCAGCACGGTCAGCTGCTTGCCCTCGCGGCGCTTGATGGCCTTGCCCAGCGGCACCGTATAGTGCCCGTCCGGCACCTCGCCCAGTTCATGCTTCGACCACGGCGTCACCGGGCGGTCATGATGGCCGTCGAACGGACCGTTATAGAGCCGCTTCGGTTCGAGGAAGATCACCGGATCCGGGTCTTCGATGGATGAAATCAGCAGGCCCTTGGCATCATGCGGATTGGACGGCACGACCACCTTCAGACCGGAAACATGCGTGAACAGCGCTTCCGGGCTCTGGCTGTGGGTCTGGCCGCCGAAAATACCGCCGCCCGCCGGCATGCGGATGACGATCGGCGCGGTAAAGCCGCCATTGGAACGGTAGCGCAGGCGCGCGGCTTCCGAGACGATCTGGTCATAGGCCGGATAGACATAGTCGGCGAACTGGATTTCAACGCAGGGTTTCAGGCCATAGGCCGCCATGCCGATGGCAGCGCCGACGATACCGCCTTCGCTGATCGGGGCATCGAAACAGCGGGTCTTGCCGTATTTGGCCTGCAGCCCGTGGGTGCAGCGGAACACGCCGCCGAAGAAACCGACGTCTTCACCGAACACGACCACGTTGTCGTCGCGTTCCATCATCACATCCATCGCGTCACGGATGGCTTCAATCATTGTCTTACGCGGCATCGCTTACACTCCCGCCTGCTGGCGCTGACGACGCAGATGCGGCGGCATTTCCTCGTAGACACCTTCGAACATGTCGCGCGCCGACGGCTTGCCGCCCGCATGCAGCGTGCCAAAACTTTCGGCTTCCTTCTGGGCGGTGATCACGCTGTCGAGAATTTCCGCTTCCGCCTGGGTGTGGCGCTCCTCCGACCAGACGCCGCGCCCGATCAGATGGTTCTTCAGGCGCATGACGGGATCGCCGAGCGGCCAGGCATCGGATTCGGTCTTCGGCCGGTAGGCGGACGGATCGTCCGAGGTGGAGTGCGCCCCGGCACGGTAGGTGACATATTCGACAACGGTGGGTCCGAGATTGCGCCGCGCCCGCTCGATGGCCCATTTGGCCACGGCGAAAACAGCGAGGTAATCATTGCCGTCGACCCGCAGTGCCGGCATGCCGAAGCCGAGGCCACGCGCGGCGAAAGTCCCGGCACCGCCGCGGGCAATGCCCTGGAAGGTGGAGATTGCCCACTGGTTGTTGACGATGTTGAGGACGACCGGGGCCTTGTAGGTGGAGGCAAAGACCAGCGCGGCGTGGAAATCCGATTCCGCCGTCGATCCGTCGCCGATCCAGCCGGCCGCGATCTTGGTATCCTTCTTGATCGCCGATGCCATGGCCCAGCCGACCGCCTGGATATATTGCGTCGCCAGATTGCCGGAGATCGAGAAGAACCCGTGCTCCTTCGAGGAATACATGATGGGGAGCTGGCGGCCCTTGAGCGGATCTCTTTCGTTGGAATAGATCTGGCACATCATCTCGACCATCGGGTAGCCGCCGGCAATGAGCAGACCGGCCTGACGATAGGTCGGGAAATTCATGTCGCCCGGCGACAGCGCCATGCGGAAGGCGCAGCTCACGGCTTCTTCGCCCAGATGCTGCATGTAGAAGGAGGTTTTGCCCTGCCGCTGGGCGATCTGCATGCGCGCATCGAAGGTGCGCAGCGTCATCATGTGGCGCAGGCCCTCCACCAGCTGGTCATCCGTCAGCTCGCCAGCCCAGGGGCCGACAGCCTCGCCGTCGCGGTTGAGAACACGAATGATTGAAAACGCCAGATCGCGGATTTCCTCCGGATTGGCATCGACGGGCGGGCGGCGCACCGAACCCGCTTCGGGAATGTTCACATTGGAAAAATCAGGCTCGCCGCCGGGACGCACGGCTGGTTCGGGCACGTGCAGGCTTAGTGGACCAAATTCACTCGTGGAATCATCGGGCATTCAGCAGACCTCCCAGTCACGCGATGTTTGCGCACTCTACCATGAAATATTAGGTCAGTAATACTGTCTTATTATTCCGCCTTGCTCCCCGCAAATGCCGGCAAACATCAATATCCGGCGGCAACAACATGAAATCTATGATCATTCCGGCGCGGCTTCGGGACAGAGCCACGGCACTGCGCCGGAAAAAAGCAATTTTGCATCACGGAACACGCGGCGCACATATTCATTCGTTCACGCAGGCATCTGATTTTGTAATCAAATATGCGCTCGCGGCGAAAAAGCCGGGTCAGGCGGCGGCGATGGCCAGTCCGTGGCTGCGCGCATTCTCCCGAATCGCTTCGAGGTAAATCTTGCGCAGGAGCGACTGCATGCCGTCATTGGCCGCGGTCAGGTCGTGCACCATTGCAGGCTTTTCCGGCGCCAGACGTTCCATCATGCGGCGGGTGACCTCCTGTGCCCCGATGGCCAGCTTGCCATTGGCGACATCACGCCAGGCATGCAGCGCGACGCGCAGCGGCTGGTGCGTGCTGTCGGGCAGTCCGGCGGCACTGAACAGCGCGCCGAGGGCTGCATCGCGGCCATCGATCAGAAGATTGCGCACCCGGGCAAGATTATGCCCGGACAGCGCCACCAGAATGGCGCCAAAAAAATCGATCTTGCCGGAGGCAACGATGCGGATGACAAAGGCCGTGGTCAGGTCGCCGCGCAGCTGCAGATGCTCGATCAGCGCCGGATATTGCGCTGGCGGGGTTTCGGCAACCAGACTGATCGAGGCCTTGACGCAGGCTTCGCTGGTGATGCGCCGGGCGCGGCGCTCGCCCATCAGGGCCATGACCATATCCATCTGGCACAGCGCTTCGGCCACCCTGATCGCCAGCGCATGGCGGCAATCGGCGGGCAAACGCTCATCATCGGCGAGCAGCGAACGGATATCGGCGACATGGCCAAGGCGCTCGACCAGACGGCGGAAGCTGATGTCGGCAATCTCGGCGCGGCTGTTGGCCAGCAGGTCGAGAATGGCAACCGGTTCTGCGATCTCGATGAGCGCCGCGCTGACGGCAAAAGACACCTTGGCCCTGCCCGCAATCACCCTCTGGCTTTGCGCACAGCCCCCGGCAATGCAGTCGATCAGGTCGATATCGGTCAGCACGGTCGAGCGCGCCAGCATATAGGCGGCAATTTCCGCCTGGTCGCGCGAAAGGCTGGCGACGATGTGGGCGGGCGCATGGGCGCTTGTCGAAAAAGCTTCGGCCAGGGCAAGCCGCACCTTTGGCGACGGATCATCGAGCAGCAGCGTCAGCGCCGCCTCCGCCGCGCAGCGGTCTTCGAAAGCGCGTCCGGTTTCAAGATAGACATGGGCCAGCGCCCCTGCGGCGTGGCAACGCTGTGCCGCAGAAGCATGTCCGACCATCGCCAGATAATGCTGTATTGTCATGAATTTATACCCCAAGCCCTTATTGCAGCCAAGGCTAGCGGCAAAAGGTTTACGATCGGTTCACCATGTCGATTAACCATGTTGTTTCGGCACCGCGAGAGAACTTTGATCCTTCCCCGTTGCGAACCCGCCGAAGCCGCCCTAGTCTTTCGCCAAAAATCGCATTGAGGAGACACCAGCACATGGCCGGACTGTATCTGGAAGAATTCGAAGTCGGGCACGTGTTCAATCACAGCCTGCGCAAGACCATCACCGAGAGCGACAACATGCTGTTCTCGGTCATGACACTCAACACGCAGCCGCTGCACATCGATTTCGACTTCGCCGCCAAGACCGAATGGGGCAAGCCGCTGGTTAATTCGCTGTTCACGCTCGGCCTGATGATCGGCATTTCCGTCAATGACACCACCATCGGCACAACGATTGCCAATCTGGGCATGACCGACGTGACCTTCCCTGCCCCGCTGTTCCACGGCGATACGGTGCGGGTGGAGACAACGGTGCTTTCAACGCGGCCGTCCCAATCCAAGCCGGATCGCGGCATCGTTGTGTTCGAGCATCGCGCCTACAACCAGAACGGCGTTCTGGTTGCCAAATGCACACGTCAGGCGATGATGAAATCCAGGAGTGCTGCCTGATGCGCTCGCTTTTGTTTGTGCCGGGCGATTCGGAAAAGAAGCTGGAAAAAGGTCTTGCCAGCGGCGCTGATGTGCTGCTGATCGATCTGGAAGATTCGGTCAGCGCCGAGCGCAAGCCCGCTGCCCGGCAGATCGCGGCGGATTTTCTCAAATCGAACCGGGACAAGAATTCACAGCGCCTGTTCGTGCGCATCAACGATCTGGCGAGCGGGCTTGCCGATGCCGACCTCGACGCGGTCATGCCATCGCTGCCGCACGGGATCCTGCTGCCCAAGTCCAACAGCGGCAAGGACGTGACGCGGCTGTCGGCCAAGCTGAACGTGCACGAGGCCCATGCGGGCGCGCCGGAGGGGTCGACGCAGATTCTCGCCATTATCACCGAAACCGCGCTCGGCACCCTGTCGGCGGCCAGTTATCCCGATGCATCGGCACGCCTCATCGGCCTCACCTGGGGCGCGGAAGACCTGTCGGCGGTCATTGGCGCACGTGCGGTGCGCGATGACAACGGGCGCTATACGGATGTTTTCCGGCTGGCGCGGGCGCTGACCGTTCTCGGCGCTTCGGCCGCCGATACCGCTGCCATCGATACGGTCTACATCAACTACAAGGACGATGCCGGGCTTGCCCGCGAATGCGCCGAAGCGGAGCGTGACGGCTTTACCGCCAAGCTCGCCATCCATCCGGCGCAGGTCCCGGTGATCAACGCCGTGTTCACGCCCTCAGCCGAAGCGGTGGCACAGGCGCAAAAGATCATCCGGGCGTTCGCCGACGATCCCGCTGCGGGTGTCATCGGCATTGACGGTCTGATGTTCGACCGCCCGCATCTGCGCCGGGCGGAACGGCTGATGGGACGGGTTGGTGCAGCTTAAGTCGATAAGGGATGCAATTACCCTCCTCTGTCCTGCCGGACATCTCCCCCACAAGGGGGGAGATCAGCTGTCATTGCTGTTTCAGCCAATCTTCAACATTAAGAACAACGCAAAAGCGTTGATGCCAATGTGATCTCCCCCCTTGTGGGGGAGATGGGCGGCAGCCCAGAGGGGGGTATTTTCAATGGTAGGTGCAAGCCCACGCGAACGCCTTCACCCCTCCCACTTCGGCCGGAACATCTGAAACGTTTCCGACACGGTGGCAAAGTCCATATAGCCAAGCCGCGACACCGGCTGCGCCTTGGTCATGTCGACAAGGCCGTTGGTCAGGATCGTCTCGTCGATGTGAACGCCGACGACTTCGCCGGTGACCATCAGTGCCTGCACCGGATTGCCATGGCGGTCGGCGGGGTGACGGATGTCGGTGACGACGCATTCCAGCGTTGCAAAGGCTTCGGCCACGCGCGGCGCACCGATCAGCCGGCAATCGGCGGCATTGAGGCCGGCATAGTCGAACTCGCTGACGCCGCGCGGCGCATTGACCGACGTCTTGTTCATGGCCACCGACAGATTGGCGCTGACGAGATTGGCGGCAAACTCCCGCGTTTCCTCGATGAAGCTGACGCTGTCCTTGCGCCCCTCCGAGGAAAACATGATCAGGCAGGGTTTCGTGCTGATCATGTTGAAGAAGGAATAGGGCGCCAGGTTGATTTTGCCCTCGGCCGAACGGCTGGATATCCAGCCGATGGGACGGGGCGAAACGATCGCCTTCAACGGATCATGCGGCAGGCCGTGGCCGTCCTCGAATTTGTAGAACATCGCGGCTCAGCCCTTCCACGGCCCGGCATATTCGGACAGGATATCCTTCACCTCCGGGCGCGGGCGCTCCGGCACTTTCGTGTCGCAGCTGCCGATATGGACAAAACCGGCCACCCGCTCATGCGGCGCGAGACCGAGCAGCGCCCGGCCCTTCTCATCGGATGAATACCAGTTGCTGATCCAGTTGGTGGCATAGCCAAGCCCGTTGGCCGCGTGGACGAGGTTCATCGCCGCCGCACCGGACGACAGGAACTGTTCCCATTCCGGGATATGATGATCAACCTTGGAGAAGATCACGCCGATCACCAGCGGCGCCCGGGCAAAGCGCTTCAGCTCCTGCTCGCGCCGCTGTTCGGTCAGCGGCCCTTCCCGTTCCTCGGCCAGGTCAGCGAGATATTTGCCGACCTCGACGCGCGCATCGCCGCGGTAAAGGACAAAACGCCAGGGCGTCAGGCGGCCGTGATCGGGCACGCGCGCGGCGATGCGGACCATGGTTTCGATCTCCGCATCGCTTGGACCGGGAAGGCCAATGGCGGAAATCGGGGTTGAGCTGCGCTGCGACAGAAAATCAATGATGGGAGAAGGCATGAAACGGGGTACCAGATGCTGTTTTTCGAATGGGCGGACAATGTCGCGGTTTCACCGGCCGTGTAAAGTCATGATCGCGTGAAAAAGCCTTGAAATTGCCACCGGCTTCGGATCAAAACAGTGCATGGGCATATTCGACACTCAGAAAGCGGGCTTCAGCTCCGGCGCATCCTGGATTTTGCCGGCGGCGCTGGCGGCAACTCTCCTATCAACGGGAGCCTGGGCGCAGGCGCTCGCCCCCGAGATGGCCACGCCCGACGTGGAATTGCCGTCTATCCCCAGCATCAACCAATATGCCAACCCGAAAGCCCCGGCCAACAATCCGCTTGCCACGGAGGCCGAGCTGGTCCTGTCGGCCAAACTGGCGGAGAACGGCGAAAACATCGGCCGCGGCCTCGTCTGGCGCGTGTTCGCGCCGGATGCCGATACGGATGGCAAGCTGCCATTGCTGGCCACGGCCAAGGGCGGCACGACATCGTTCAACCTCGCCCCCGGCAGCTATCTCGTGCATGTGGCCTTCGGCCGGGCGGGCGCCACCAAGCGCATCACCATGACCCGCGCCAAGCGCAACGAGACGATGATTCTCGATGCGGGCGGCGTCAAGCTCAACGCGGTTCTGTCGGGCGGCGCGCGCATTCCGCAGGACCAGCTGCGATTCTCCATCTATGAGGATCACGAGGATGCCAGCGGCGAACGGGCGCTCATCATTCCCGACGTCAAGCCGGAAAGCGTCGTGCGGCTGAATGCCGGGACCTATCAGATCGTCTCCAATTACGGCACGGCCAATGCGGTCATCCGCGCGGATATCCGTGTCGAGGCCGGCAAGATCACCGAGGCCAATGTGGAGCACCGGGCCGCGCAGCTGACGATGAAACTGGTGCGGGAAGCGGGCGGCGAAGCCCTTGCCGATACCGCCTGGTCGGTGCTGACGACCTCGGGCGACATCGTGCGCGAAAGCGTCGGCGCCTTTGCCTCCATCGTCCTGGCGGAAGGCGAATACGTCATCATCGCCAAGAACAAGGACAAGATTTACCAGCGCGATTTCAAGGTCGTTGCCGGGCGCAACCAGGATGTGGAACTTCTGGCGACCAATGGCGCCAGCGCCGCCTCCACCGCCAATCAGCCCGCCAGCGGCGACGATCCGCTGGACTGAGGTTTGACCGGAGCCAGCGCAAACACGGCGTCATACATATAATCCAGCAGGTGCTTGCGGTCGGCCAGCGGCGCCAGTTCCGGCCAGTCCATCGTCCGGCCGATGCGCACGGTGATGGCCTTGCCGGACAGTTTGCGGAATTCGCGGATGAGCAGCGAGATGCGCAGCGTCATCGAAATCTTGCTGGCGAGATGAAAAACCCGGCCATTCTGCCCGCCGAAATAGACCGGAATGACCGACGCCTTGGCCTGCTGCACCAGCTTGGCCGGAAAAATCTTCCAAGGCAGATCCTCCGCCCGGCCAAAGCCCTTGGGCGCCGTGGCAACCCCGCCCGCCGGGAAGACGACGATGGTAACGCCCTCCTTCAACAGGCGTACCGCCTCATGGCGGGTGGCCATGTTCATCGCCACCGCTTCCTTGGTTTCGTCGAAGCAGACCGGCAGCGCATAGGGGCGGATTTCCGGCACCTTCATCAGATCGTTGTTGATGAGCACGCGGAACGGCCGGCCGAGCTGTTCGGCCAGCGCCAGCGCGGCGATGCCGTCGCCGATGCCGAAGGGATGGTTGGCGACGATCACCAGCGGCGTATCGGGTACATGCTGCGGCGGCCACTGGTCCGCAACGTCGAGCCTGATGTTGATGAGGTCCATCATGCGGCAGAACACGTCGATCCCCGCCGGGACGATGTCGGTGCGCCAGGCATTGTAGAGCCGGACATAGTGGTCCCGGCCGGACAGGCCTTCAATCGACCGGATCAGCCATTGGGTGATGCGCGACTGGGTGTCATTGGCGTAGGAGAGTTCTCTGAACTGCACGATCGCATCCCGGCAAATAATGAAACGGCTGAATAGTCACGCAACTCCATGACAACGTGATGAAAGTCACCACGCTGTCACAAAGCAATGGGTGGCATCTGCTAGTGGAACGAATTTGACATTCGCATCCCATTTGACATCACGCGGGGCAGGCGAATGTCAAATTCAAAGTTCCACTAGAATTATATCGTTGCTAGTGGTCCTTCGATTCTGACATTTGCCTGAATGGCTGGTATCAAAGGGGTGCAAATGTCAGAATCGGACCACTAGATTACTTTGTGAACTGGCGCAACAGAGGACACATTTTATGACTCCTTTGCGGCCACATGCCGCCTGTTACGTCACCGCCAAAACTGCTCCCGTGTCGTACTGACGCACAAAGTCGACCCGCGTGCCGTTCCAGTGGTAACAATAGTGCCGTCCCTGGACGGGAATGGGTATCGCGTCCGGCCAGAAGATACCGATGCACCGTTGACCGGGCATTCGAGCGCTGTTCCACAGGAGGCCATCGCTTCCCGCGGCTCGAAGCCCACGTCCCTCAACCTGCGAAGCGGTGTAGTCATGTGGATGAAGAACGTCGGGCACCGCGTTCACGTCGTCCAGTGCCCGGTCCACGCTGCCCACCAGGACACGGAAGTCCGAGGTCCAGCCCGGAGACTGAGGTGTTGAACGCATGAATTCCTGATGGTGGTGTATGGTTTCGGCGACGGCGACTTCTTCACTGTCGCCTGCATAATAGATACCATAGCTTCCGTCCGTGAAGCGGCCCGGCCGCCCTGTGGAGCAATGGACAAAGGGGGCCATGACATAACTGGCGCCGATGCCCGACACGCGACGGTGCGCGGGTACCTTGCCAAGATCGCCCACCTCAAATCGAATGCGCGGATTCGTTTTCGCCTCGACAGCGACCAGCGCCTCCCAGTCGCGCGGATCGGCGATGTCCTCGAACAAATCGATGGGCGGATAGATGGATCGGATAATGCGGTAGGTTTTGGGCCACTGTACCTGGGTTCGGACAGCAAGGCCACTTACCACGCACTGCGCTCCGCATCGAGCCATTCACGCATTACCGCCAGATCAGAAAGCTCGCCTTGCAGCATCACATCGAGCGCTGACTTATCGCCAAAGGCCGTATTGGGCGCTTTAATCCACTCATATCCTCTTGCCGGGTCCTTAAACAGGTGCCGGACGCCCTTATGAATCCCCATCAGATGCGCCATCCGCATTTTCAGGTCTCGATCGACACGTCCCACATTGCCTTCTTTCCAACGCGCCCAGGTGCGGGCCGACAAACCACCGAGCAAGGTGCAGGCTTGTGCGTCGGTGAGTTTCCAGGCGTTGAAGAGGTTCACCGTCGTGCGGGCAAGTGCCCCTGCTTCCACATCGGTGATTTCAGCAGATGATCTGTTGAATGGGGTTGAAGCAATAGGCTGGAGTTGCATGGCACTCTCTCTTTCTGGCATAAAATTAGCATATTATCGCCAATTGGCAAGAGTCATCTTTTCATGCGACCAGATCAAGCGGACGGCTTTTGCAAACGACAATCTCGTTGCACTTCCATTGGATTGTTTTGTGAGAGCGTCGGTCAGATTCAGCTCAAACGCTTCGACACCTGCCATATGCGATTTATGCTTCGTTTTTCCTGATCATGCAGCGCCCATCCACATTGCATTTGTGGAGGCAGTTTATCAGGCGATGTGCATCCCAGGAATCCGCAGAGCTACCGAGGCATACAAGCCCGCCTTGCTCAGCGCTCGCCAAACAGCTGTATTAACCCGGCGCACGCAACGCCATGACAGCGTGATGAAAGTCACCACGCTGTCACAAAGCAATGTGCGGACCTACTCCGCAGCGGCGCGTAGCAGGTCCGGCGGCGTGGCTTCCTCGCCGAGCTGGCGGATCGCATCATCAAGGCTGAGCGACGTCTGGTTCTGCGAACCCAGACGGCGCATGTTCACCGTCCGCTCCTCCGCCTCGCGCATGCCGCAGACGAGAATGACCGGGACCTTCTGCAGGGAATGCTCACGCACCTTGTAGTTGATCTTCTCATTGCGGAAATCGGTGATGACCTGCAGCCCCGCCGCCTTCAGCTCCTTGGCGACCTGCCTGCCGTAATCGTCGGCTTCCGTGGTGATCGTGGCCACCACCACCTGCACCGGCGCAAACCACAGCGGCAGATGACCGGCAAAGTTCTCGATGAGAATGCCGAGGAAGCGCTCCATCGAACCGCAGATGGCGCGGTGGATCATCACCGGCTGCTTCTTTTCCGACGTGGAGTCGATGTAGAAGGCACCGAACCGCTCGGGCAGGTTGAAATCGACCTGCGTCGTGCCGCATTGCCATTCGCGGCCGATGGCGTCCTTCAGCGTGTATTCGAACTTGGGACCGTAGAACGCTCCCTCGCCCGGCAGAATGCCGGTCTTGATGTCGTTCGACTGCTGCTGGATCTGCTCCAGCACACCCATCATCACGCTTTCAGCCCGATCCCACAGCGCATCGGAACCGACACGCTTTTCCGGGCGCGTCGACAGCTTGATGGTGATCTCGTCAAAGCCGAAATCCTTGTAGACGGACAGGATCAGGTCATTGATGCGCAGGCATTCGGCCGCCATCTGTTCGTCCGTGCAGAACACATGCGCATCGTCCTGCGTGAACCCGCGCACGCGCATCAGGCCGTGCAGCGCGCCCGATGGTTCATAGCGGTGCACATTGCCGAATTCCGCAAGCCGCACCGGCAGATCGCGGTAGGATTTCAAGCCATGCTTGAAGATTTGCACGTGGCCCGGACAGTTCATCGGCTTGAGCGCAAAAACACGTTCGTCATCGGTTTCATCGCCGGCGACCGTGACCTTGAACATATTGTCGCGATACCAGCCCCAGTGACCCGACGTCTCCCACAGGGATTTGTCCAGCACCTGCGGCGCATTGACTTCCTGATAGACACCGTCGAGACGGCGGCGCATGTAGCTGACCAGCGTCTGGAACATGCGCCAGCCCTTGGCATGCCAGAACACGACGCCGGGGCCCTCTTCCTGGAAATGGAACAGATCCATTTCGCGGCCGAGCTTGCGGTGATCGCGCTTTTCCGCCTCCTCCAGCACATGCAGGTAGGATTGCAGCTCGGCATCGGTGGCAAAAGCGGTGCCGTAGATGCGGCTGAGCATCGGGTTGTTGCTGTCGCCGCGCCAGTAGGCGCCGGCCACCTTCATCAGCTTGAAGGCATTGCCGATCTGGCCGGTCGAGGCCATGTGCGGGCCGCGGCACAGATCATACCAGTCGCCCTGCGCGTAAATCTTCAGGTCCTGCCCTTCGGGAATGGCATCGACCAGCTCGACCTTGTAGGCCTCGCCCTTGTCGGCAAAAACCTTGCGGGCTTTTTCGCGCGACCAGATTTCCTTGGTGAACGGCCGGTTGCGCGCAATGATCTCGCGCATCTTCTTCTCGATGAGCGGCAGGTCATCGGGCGTGAACGGCTCATTCTTGGCAAAATCGTAATAGAACCCGTTCTCGATCACCGGGCCGATGGTGACCTGGGTGCCCGGAAACAGCTCCTGCACGGCCTCGGCGAGGACATGGGCGCAATCGTGCCGGATCAGCTCGAGCGCACGCGGATCGTCGCGGGTCAGGATTTCAATCTTGCCGGAGTCCTGCAGCGGATCGGACAGATCGCGCACGACGCCGTCGACCGCATAGGCCACGGCCTTCTTGGCCAGGGATTTCGAAATGGATTCGGCAAGTTCCGCACCGGACAGGGCCGCGTCGTAGTCGCGCTTCGAGCCATCGGGGAATTGCATGGATACAGTTTTGGAACCTGTCTGTGACATCAGTTGCTCCTATCCAGTCCCGCCAACAATCGCGGGTGGTGTTTCATGACCGGAACGGCTCCGGCGAGCGGACTTTTATGCGCAGTTTTGCCCGGCGTAAAGTGGCCGTTGCGGAAAAGCGGGTTTTACGGTCAAGGATGAGTGAGGCTATTCCCGGCGCATGCGCACGCCCGGACCACTTGCGGAGGCCCGGCTGTCCTCAAGCAGTTCGACACCGGCGGTGAACAGCGCGCTGCGTGTGGCTTCCAGCGTGTCGATCCTGCCGCGAACGGTTTCTTGGCCTGCCCCCTCGAAATGACGGATCGTGTTGATGCCAACCCCGGCGGCATCGGCAAGGGCTTTCTGGTCCATCCCCGCCAAGGCACGCGCCGCTTTGATCTGGTTTCCTGATACCGACATGCACACTCCAGACACTTTTATTTGGGTTTTACCGCGTGGTGGCGCTGGCACAAATCGGCAACCCTACGTATCGGGATCGAACGCACCACTATATAGATAACAATAGTAAACTAAAGATATCTATTGTTTTATAAAGATATTCATATATAAAGGCAGATATCTTTCAGGAGTTATCGTGGCCCGCCCAAAGCCCCAGAGCGCTATTCGCTTTCCTCTCTCTTCGGTTTTCGGAACCGAAGCCAACGTCAGGGTCGTGCGTGAACTGTCACGCCATGGCGGTCAACTGGATGCATCCACTCTCGTCAAGAGAACAAAACTGACGCTGCCTTCGGTGCTCAATGCGCTTTCCATTCTCGTCGCGTTCGGCATACTTGACGAAGTGGGCAGTGGACGCACTCGGCTTTTCAGCATGAGCCGAACATCGCCGCTCAACACGTCCATTCTGTCTCTCTTCGACGCAGAAGAGGCACGCTTCAATGCTGTTATCGATGCTGTAAGAGAGTGCGTAGCCTCACTCGGCAACAAAGTGATAGCGGCATGGATTTATGGCAGTGTCGCCCGGGGAGAAGATCGTGCGGAAAGCGATCTTGATATCGTCCTTATCGCTCAAGACGCCGATGTTTCGTCTGTGCAAAGCGGGAGCGTCGATTTTCTATTGGCTAGAGGTGAGGACCTATCGTTCTCACCATCGGTCAATACGCTTTCACGCGCCGATCTTAGACGATTAATGGGAAACAATGATCCGTTGTGGCAAGCACTTGCGGCCGATGCTTTGGTGGTCAGCGGTCCGCGCCCCACATCCATCTTTCAAGCAATTCCTGATAAGGCAATTCCAACGTGACAAGAAGCGGCTCCACGAAAGCAGTTGACGCCAGCCACGGCTTGAATCGCCTGACGATCGCTAGAGCATTTTTGGAATCTGCGCAAAATCAGGTGGCCATAGCGCAATCCGGCACCCTGGGAAACCCGATCGCCGCGACGATCGTCAATGCGGCAATCGCCTATACGGATGCCTTGACTGCAACCTTTGGAAGCAAGATAAACCAGCAGGACCATTCGGCTATGGTGAAGACCCTGCGTCAGGTTATGGGTAATCGCCTACCAAAGGCCCAAGAAACGAGATTGGCCCGAATACTCGGGAATAAGGACTTGGCCCAATATGGCGGGCGTTTCATGCTGCTCTCTGACGCCCAGTCACTGCTGACCCAACTCGAAGAATACGCCGCATGGGCCGAATCCGAGATGACCCGCGCCTAATCGGCACCCGGGTGGCGTTAGACCAATGCTGACAACCCATTCTATCTATTTTTGCTCACACCCCAATACCGCCAGGGCATGTACCAGACGAAACGCTTGTCCAGCGTTGCCGGTACCGGATCAAGGCCGCTGGTGCCGCCCGGCCCGCAGCGCACGAACCGGAACAGGCCCATCCACCCGCCGGTCCACAGGCCATGGCGGGCGATGGATTCATAGGCATATTCGGAACAGGTGGGCAGGTGGCGGCAGGAATTGCCGATGAAACCCGACAGCGTCAGCTGGTACAGCCGGACGAACGCCGTGCCGAACAGTCGCCCCGGCGTCTTGCGCCACGGCCCGCTCCAGTTGCGGGAATATTTTTTGCCCGCCGCAGGCGGATGGTGGTGAGCCGGGTCAGCGCACATCGGCGGTTCAGGCGGCCGCTTCGGCGTTTTTCTTCTCGATCTGGTCGAGGCAATCCACCACCGCCTCGAAGGTCAGCATGGTGGAATTGTGCCGGGCCTTGTAGTCGCGCACCGGTTCGAGGAATTTCAGGTCGTCAAAACGGCCTTCCGGCGGCGCGCCATTCTCTTTCAGCATTTTGAACATGGCATCGCGCACCGCGCGCAATTCCCCGCCGGTGGCGCCGATCACATGCCGCGCCATGATCGACGAGGATGCCTGCCCGAGCGCGCAGGCTTTGACGTCGTGGGCGAAATCCGTCACCACGCCGTCCTTCATCGTGAGATCGACGATCACGGTCGATCCGCACAGCTTCGAATGGGCCTTTGCCGTCGCATCGGGATTGTCCAGACGGCCGAGGCGCTGGATGTTTCCGGCAAACTCCAGAATGCGCGTGTTGTAGACATCATTGATCATAATGAGCTTCCACTGGTGGCACGGCCCGAAGCGAAGCGCAAACAGACAATTGTCTATCGCTTAGGCCCTATGAATCCCAAATTCACTCTCTATATAGTATGTGAGCGGGCGAGCACAAAGCGCCATGGCGTAAATTCTGCGCCAGTGGTAGATGTAATGGCCCAGGTTCAAGCCTCAGGGCCAAGCCGGCTTCAATACACCACGTATTCGTTTCGCAACGACTATCGTGTATTGCCGTTTAACTCGTCGCTCCATCGAGGGCGACTACGGGAGATCGCGATGGATGCGGTAATCAAAAGTTTGCAGTCACCGACTGGCAATCAGAATAATCTACGGCGCCCGACCCAGGAAGAAGCGGAAGCCGCCGTTCGCACGCTGCTGCTCTGGGCTGGCGACAATCCGGACCGCGAAGGCCTGCTCGACACGCCGCAGCGCGTGGCAAAAGCCTATAAGGAACTGTTTTCGGGTTATCATGAAGACCCGGAAGAGGTGCTCGGACGCACCTTTGAAGAAGTTGCCGGCTATGACGACATCGTCTTCATCAAGGACATACCGTTCTTTTCGCACTGCGAGCATCACATGGTGCCCATCATCGGCAAGGCGCATGTCGCCTATCTGCCCGATGGCGAGAAAGTGGTCGGCCTGTCAAAGATCGCCCGCGTTGTGCATATCTATGCCCGCCGCCTGCAGACGCAGGAGAGCATGACCGCCCAGATCGCCAACGCGATCCAGGGAGCGCTGCGCCCGCGCGGCGTGGCCATCATGATCGAGGCCGAGCATATGTGCATGGCCATGCGCGGCATCCGCGTGTCCGGTTCGACGACGACCACCACCACCTTTACCGGTGCCTTCAAGGGTGACGTCAACGAACAGGTCCGCTTCATGACCCTCGTCAAGGGTCGCTAGTGGTCCGATTCTGACATTCGCATGTTGCGCGTGATGTGAAATGGGATGCGAATGTCAAATTCGTTCCACTAAACCAGTCTTTTCCAGAATTGGCAGTCATGTCCAACAGTTCCTTTTCACCGGCCCTCGCCGACAAACATGCAAACGAGGAAGGCGCGGTGTTCGCACCGCGCTTCGATGCCGCCGGTCTCGTCACCACCGTCGTCACCGATGCGCGTGACGGCCATCTGCTGATGGTCGCGCACATGAACGCGGAGGCATTGCGCCTGACGCTGGAGACCGGCATTGCGCACTACTGGTCGCGGTCGCGCCAGTCGCTGTGGAAGAAGGGCGAAACCTCCGGAAATCTGCAGACCGTCGTCAGAATGCGCACCGATTGCGATCAGGACGCGCTTTGGCTGGAGGTAACGGTGGCTGGAAACGGCCCGACGTGCCATACTGGCCGCCGATCATGTTTCTACCGTCAGGTCATCAGCGAAAATGGCACATCCCACCTGGTCATGACACCGGAGGCGTAGCACGTTTCTGCTCTCCGGCGCCCTGTACTCCCCTGTCTCATTTTTGATTGGTTGGCTAAGCGGCCATAATTCCGCAATATTCATCCTTTGGATACCAAAGTGAGGGGATAATGTGCGAATACGACTTTAGGAGTGCATGCCATGCTCGAATGGGCATCGCGACGGCTACGTGCGGCAGAACCGATTGGCGTTACGAACGGTCCTGAAACACCTGTCATGGACCCGTCCCCCCACAGTGACAAGAGAGCCCCGATTGCGCTGGCCCTGGGCGGCGGCGCGGCGCGCGGCTGGGCGCATATCGGCGTGCTGCGCGCGCTCGACGAGGCTGGCATCGAGATTTCGATGATTGCGGGCACCTCGATCGGCGCCCTCGTCGGCGGCTGCTATCTCGGCGGCAAGCTCGACCAGCTGGAGGAATTCGCACGCAGCCTGACCAAGCGCGGCATTTTCTCGCTGCTGGACCTGCGGTTTGGCGGCAGCGGCCTGTTCGGCGGCATGAAGCTTGACAAGCGCCTGCGCGATCATCTCTCCGAGCTTTCCATCGAAGACCTGCCAAAGCCGTTCATCGCGGTGTGCACGGAAATCAATACCGGCCACGAAATCTGGCTGACGCGCGGCAATCTGATCACCGCCATGCGCGCATCCTATGCCCTGCCCGGCGTGTTCGAGCCGGTTGAATGCAACGGCCGCATCCTGGTGGACGGTGCGCTGGTCAATCCGGTACCGGTTTCCGTCTGCCGTTCCTACGAACAACCGCTGGTGGTGGCGGTGAACCTGCATTACGACCAGTTCG
Organism: Phyllobacterium sp. 22229; assembly: GCF_052056495.1. NCBI lineage: Bacteria > Pseudomonadati > Pseudomonadota > Alphaproteobacteria > Hyphomicrobiales > Phyllobacteriaceae > Phyllobacterium > Phyllobacterium sp. 22229. Next base: position 45,056 of record NZ_JBQEPA010000028.1, on the reverse strand, counting down.
GCCGTGCCGCTGTCATCAAGCATTCCGCTGGAGCACCGCTTGCCGCCGATGCGGAACGCGAGGGCGCGGTGGCGCATTTCCGTGCGGCGCGGGCCACGCGGCTTGGCATTACCGGCGTGATGATGGAATCGTTCAACATCATTCAGGACCGGATTTCCCGCGCCCGCATGGCCGGCGATCCGCCTGACATCGCGCTGCTGCCGAAAATCGGCCATGTGGGGCTTGCCGAGTTTCACCGCGCCGACGAGGCGATCAAACTCGGCTATGAGGAAACCATGGCCCGGCTCGGTGAGCTCGAGCGCATGCAGAAGGTCGTGTTCTGACCCGATCTGTCAGCGCAACCGCTTCAGGCGGTTGCGATGTAACTGCGAATTTCCTGGGACTCGCGCTCCACTTCCTCGATGCGCAGCTTGACCACGTCGCCGATGGACACGATGCCGTGCAACCGGCCATCCTTCTCGACCGGCAGGTGGCGGAAGCGGCCGCGGGTCATCATTTCCATGACCTGGTTGACCGTATGCCTTTCCGTGCACACGCTGACCTTGATGGTCATGATTTCGGAAACGGGACGCCAGAGCACATCGGCGCCATCGGCAGCAATGGCGCGCACGACGTCGCGCTCGGAGAGAATGCCCTTGATGGCCTTCTTGTCATCGACGATGACAATGGCGCCGATCTTATGCTTTGCAAGTGCGGCGACCGCGTCGCCAAGGGTCGTTTCCGGTGCTGCACTAAAAACGTCGTAGCCTTTGCGTTCCAGTATCATTTTGACTGTCATGTACGTCCTCCTTGCACATAAGTCCTAACGCTGACCGCCGCGATCCTCCTTTATCCCGCCGGTCAATGCGCCATGGTGCGCGTATGTTGCCGCCAATGCAACAGCTTTGCAATCATACCAGCAATTCAGCGCCGGTCGCTGCGGTCAAACAGGGCAATGCCCAGAAAACCAATGAGAAAGCCGCCAATGTGCGCCTCCCAGGCAATGGTGGCGGACTCCCCCGGCACCACGGCGAAGAGGCCGGTGCCGATATTGGTGATGAACCAGACGGCGACGAAAACAAGAACGGTGCGGGTTTGCAGCGCGACGGCAATCGGCAGGATCGGCCCGGTAAAGGCTGCGGAATTGCGCTGGGTGGAACGGCGGAAACCGAAACGCGCGGCCGCCCCCATCATGCCGGATATGGCGCCGGAAGCACCGACCAGGGGAATTTGACTGTCGGGGTAAATGGCAAAATGCATCATGACGGCGGCAACCGCGGTGACGATCCAGAACAGCGAGGTGCGCAGCGGCCCGATGCGCGCCGCCAGCGGCGAGCCGAAGGCGGCAAGCCAGACCATGTTCAGCGCTATATGGGCAAAACTGCCATGCATGAAGGAATAGGTGATGGCGGTCAGCCAGGCGGCGGGCGAATGCCATCCGCCGAACTGGGAAAACCGGGCGGGAATGAAGGCGTAGTCGAGCAGGAAATTATTGTCCTGCGCCTCGGTCAGCACGTAGTTTTCAACCAGAAACACCGCGGCGCAGATCGCGAATATGGCGAGGATCACGCCGGGAATGTTGAAGATCGGCTCGCGGGCCGGTGCTTGATCAGGGGTGCTCATAGGTCAGTCATTCTTCCCGCAGCCGATTCATGGAAACTGTGCTTAGCAGCAAACTCTCCAAACAAAAATAAGGCCGTTCAATGATGTTGAACGGCCTCAAGCTGGATACATGAACATAGAACTCTACTCGCCCCCCTTATCGCATACCGGCAGCACAGGCTCAATCTAAACCATTTGTTAACCTTAATCGCTCCCTGCGGTGGACGCCGCCGCTTCGCCAATGGCGCTTCCCGGCCGCCGGTGCCAAAGTGCCGGCATTACCAAAGCCTGCGATACTGGATGGTGTGCGATGCAACGCGCTCACCACCCGAACAGGCATGGCAACAGGAAGCGGCAGATGCGGCACGACGGAACCAGCGAGATCTTCGCCTACTGGAATGATCTGCGCGGCACCCGCGCAGCGCCGGAACGGCGTGAGATTTCACCCGCCCTCATCCGCTCGCGCCTGTCCGACACGTTCATCCTGCGTGCCAGCGGTCCCGGCGAAGCGCGGTTCCGGCTGGCGGGAACCCGTATCTGTTCGATCTATGGCCGCGAACTGAAAGGCCAGAGCTTCAGCTCCATCTGGCAGGCCAAGGACAAGGCCGTCATCGCGCGCATCGTCGCCAGCAGCCTGACCAGCAAGACCGTCGTCCAGTCGGCCTATGAGGGCAAGAGCAGCCGCGGGCGCAAAATGCTGTTCAATCTCATCCTGCTGCCCCTCGCCAACGAGGTGCATGAACGGCATCTCCTCGGCATGATCGCACCGGCAGGCAAGCCGTTCTGGCTGGAATCTGACGCGATCATCGAAAACAGCCTGCGCTCGATCTCGATGATCGATCCGCGCAATCCGGCCAACAGGCCTGCCGGTGGCCTCCGGGCTGAAGATCATAAACCCCTGATATCCAATACACTCCTGCCTGCTCCCAGCGGCAGCCGCCGGGTCAGGCATCTCATGGTCTTCGACGGCGGGAAAATCTTGGATTAGGTTAGTAAAACCTAAGCAAGACGTGCATCTGTTACATCGCCGTTAAGACTTGTGTTCTAATCTTTAGACATAAAGATCATTATAAGCTTTCGGACACACTTCATGCATCTGACCCGTGACGATTCAACCCAGACCATCGCCACGACGGGAAAATTCCATCGCGTGAAGGTCGAGCTTTACGGCCGTTTCATGCTGGAGGACAGGACCGAGCATGTCGGCCAGATCAGTGAAATGTCGCCGGGCGAAGCCCTGTTCACCACCGAGGTCATGGCCGCCACAGGCGAGCGCGTCATTGCCTATGTCGATCACATCGGCCGCATCGAGGGCACGGTGGAGCGCCTCGTCAGCAACGGCTTTTACCTTTCGCTCGTCGCATCGGAGCGCAAGAAGAACAAGATCGCGGCGCAGCTGACCTGGCTTGCCAACAAGCATGAGCTGGACATGCCGGAAGACCGGCGCCACCAGCGTATCGCGCCGCGCAATCCCATTGCCAAGCTCGGCATGGCGGATGGCCGCGAATATCCCTGCCGCATCATCGACCTGTCGATCTCCGGCGCGGCGGTTGAAATCCGCATGCGCCCTGCCCTGCACAGCCAGGTCGTTCTCGGCTCCATGCGCGGGCGCGTCGTGCGCCATTTCGAGGAAGGCATTGCCATCGAATTCGCCACGGTCCAGAGCCGCGAAGCCATCGAACTCTCTCTGCAGAATTAAATCTCCCTCGCTTGGTTACCAAATGACTTCAGCGCGCACTCCGTGTATCGGCGCGGCTTAAGCAATCATAAATGATTATTTTATGAGAAAAACCAAACTTTAACCGGTATATACCTTGTATACTTCATTCAATTCTTACTTTAAATAAAACAGTAACATTCAATAATACATTGCAACGCGCGATAGTTTATTTTTTGCTACCCGCATTGTTCAGATTTACTGCTTCAGATTTCCGTCAGATCAAGGTCTGCATGTCATTGTCACCTCAACCGGGGAGACGACGGTATGATAAAAAGCATAATTCTTGCGGGCGCAGCCCTTCTGTTGATGAGCATAGGCACCCAGGCGGGTCCGGCACGGTCCACGGCGACGGTGATGCAGACCGGCGGGCGCACATCGCAGCCCATCGGCCATTACGACTTCTGCCAGATCTACAAGGACGAATGCCGCATCCGCAGCATCAGCGATACGCCGGTAAGCCTGACGCCAAAGCTCTGGGCGCAGCTGGTTCAGGTCAACACCCAGGTCAACACGGACATCAAGCCGGCGACCGATATGGAAATCTGGGGCAAGGAAGAGGTCTGGTCCTATCCGACCACAGTTGGCGACTGCGAAGACTATGTGCTGCTCAAGCGCCGGATGCTGATACAGCGCGGCCTGCCCGTCAGTTCGCTGCTGATCACCGTCGTGCGCCAGATGAATGGCGAAGGCCATGCGGTTCTGACCGTGCGCACCGACCGGGGCGACTATATCCTCGACAATCTGGAACCGCAGATCAAGCCGTGGAACGAAACGAGCTATGACTATCTGAAGCGCCAGTCGACACAGTATACCGGCGCATGGGTATCGATCACCGACGACCGCCAGGTTCTGGTCGGCAGCATCGGGAAATAATGCCGGACGAGGTCAGCTGACCTCAAGCCCGCGCATGAAGCGCCGGCCATTCTCGACGTAATGGGCGGCGGAAAGCCGGAGCTGCTCGATGGCAGCATCGTCCAGCGTGCGGATGACCCGCGCCGGCGATCCGACAATCAGCGCATTGTCGGGGAACTCCTTGCGCTCCGTCACCAGCGCCCCGGCACCAACCAGCGAATTCCTGCCGATTTTTGCGCCGTTCAGAATGATGGCGCCGATGCCGATCAGCGTGTTCTCGCCGATGGTGCAGCCATGCAGCATGGCGCGGTGGCCGATGGTGCAGCCCTCGCCGATATCAAGGGGATAGCCCATATCCGTATGCATCACCGTATGTTCCTGCACATTGGTGTTGCGGCCGACATGGATCCGTTCATTGTCGCCGCGCAGAACGGCACCGAACCAGATGCCGGCATTTTCACCGAGAAAGACCTTGCCGACCAGCGTCGCGTCGGGCGCGATCCAGTTGGATTTCCGGTGTTCAAATTCGGGCGCGTGGCCGTCGAGCGTGAATAGGGGCATCGTTCCTCCTGAGATTCTGTGCGGCAAGCTTAGCGAGCCGCCGCCCGCTTGGCGATGCCGATGCGAGTACAACTTTCACGTGTGGTTAACCATAAATCAGCACTTTAACGTTAGTCTCCCCGTCAACCAAGGCAACAGGACCCGAAGGTTGATGCAGACTTCCGCACAGCGCGTGGAATCGATAACGGGCAGCCCCTTTCTGCAACGCCTTTTCTATGGCGCGGCGGCGCTGGCGCTCCTGACCGTGGTGCTGGTCGTTGCCGGACATTATGTCGGCCACACGATTTCCCTTGGCGGGCATACGGAAGACACCGATGTGCATGAGGTCGTCATCGGCAACAGCGTGCTGGCGCTGCCGGCCAACACCATCCGCTTCCGGGCGCAGCGGCGCGACGGCGTGGCGCAGCGGGTTGACCTTTATCTGCACTGGCCCGACATGCAGGGTTACCGGCCGGAATTCATCCGGGATTTCAACGGTGCAGGGGACAAGAAAGCGCTGCTCTTCCTGACGTTCGAGCCGCGGGCGACGTCGCGCGACATGTCCGGCCGTTATGGACCGGTCTACAGCACCCTGACGGACGGCCCCGGCATCAAAGGTCCGGCGGGCCTCACCATCCAGAATTTTCGTGCCACCAGCGGTTTCGTCAGCGAGCAGCTCATCTCCTCACCGGAGAGCAAGGGCCGCAGCTTCTTTGTGGCGCGCTGCCTCGATGAAGCAACATCGAAAAGCAATCTCGCCTCCTGCCAGCGCGATGTTTTCATCGGTGAGGATTTGCAGCTGACCTACCGTTTCCCGCGCGAATTTCTCGCCAACTGGCAGGAATTGGAGCAAAAGGTCCTGGCCTTTGCCGAGGGTCACCTCAAGACACCGAAGTGACACCTCCATTTTCAAACGGCGTTTACCGTCAGAGATCCATGTCGAGAATGGCCATGGAGAAGTTGTAGGACAGTTCGCCCTCATCTTCGTCCTTGTAGATCAGGCCGAGAAATTCATCGCCAAGATAGAGTTCAGCCGAATCGTCCTTGCGGGGACGGGCCTTTACCGTGAGTTCCGTGTTTCTGAATGTACGCTTGAAATAGCTGTCGAGTTTTTTCAGTTCTTCGGGTTTCACGCGGTTTCTCCTGTCGAATGCAAAATAGTGAAGCGGGCTTGTGGCATGCAGCAACCGGCCCTGTAAAGGGCCGGTGCAGTCGTTTCAATCGCTGAAGCGCCCGGTTTCAGTCGAAATTGGTGATGAGCTGGTCCATGGCGCGCGACGGTTCGGCGCAGCCGGTTTCGCCAACGACGCGGGCGGGAACCCCGGCGACGGTGACATTGTGCGGCACGGGCTTGAGCACCACGGATCCGGAGGCAACTTTCGAGCAATGGCCGATTTCGATGTTGCCAAGAATGTTGGCTCCGGCGCCGATCAGCACGCCGTGGCGAATTTTGGGATGACGGTCGCCGGTTTCCTTGCCGGTGCCGCCGAGGGTGACGCCCTGCAGGATCGACACATTGTCCTCGATGACGGCGGTCATGCCGACGACGATGCCGGTGGCATGGTCGAAGAACACGCCCTGCCCCATCGGCACGGCGGGATGGATATCGGTCTGAAACACCGAGGATGAGCGGCTCTGCAGATAGAGGGCAAAGTCCTTGCGGCCCTCATTCCACAGCCAGTTGGCCAGCCGGTGCGTCTGGATCGCCTGGAACCCCTTGAAATAGAGGATCGGCTCGATGAAGCGGGTGCAGGCGGGATCACGGTCATAGACGGCCTGGATGTCGACGCGCAGGATCTGCGACCAGGACGGCGTGGCGTCCATCATCGCGGTAAAGGTCTGGCGCAGCAGCTCCGATTCCACATCGGGATGATCGAGCCGCTGCGAAATGCGGTGAATGACCGCCTGCTCCAGCGACTGGTGGTTGAGAATCGTGGTGTACAGGAACGTCGCCAGCAGCGGCTCCTGACGGATGGTTTCCTCGGCTTCGGCACGGATGGACAGCCAGATCGGATCCATCTGCTTGACCGATCCGGTCATTTTCATAGGGTTGCTTGCGGACATGTCCTACTCCAGGCAATCAGCCAATCGTCTTGCGTTGCCACCAGCATACGGCAAAAGCGATGTGTTGACACCTCAAATTCAGCGGACTGAAACAGTGTCGCGGTTTACACCGCCGCCCTCAGAGCGGATGGGCTTTCAAAAACCTGAGCACGGCTTCCTTGAACACTTTGTCGCCGACGGCAAGCATGTGATCGCGGTTGGGGATATCGATGGCTTCGCCCTGCGGCATCAGCGCCGCCAGCCGCTGCGGGCTGCCGCCGATGTCGTCCCTGGTTCCCACCGCCACCAGCGCGGGCTGGGTGATGCGCGCCATATTGGCTTCGCTGATTTCCTCCTTGGAGGTGATGACGCAGGCAGCCAGGGCGATCTTGTCGCTTCTGGTCTTGTCGGCGAACATGCGGAACATTTTTCCGCGCGGATGCGTCACGGTTTCGGCGTCTTGCGCCAGCAGCGCCTCGGCGATAGGGGTCCAGTCGCCCGCGCCTTCCACCATGCCGATGCCAAGCCCGCCGAAAATCACGTCATGCACCAGTTCGGGATGTTCCAGCGCCAGGAAAGCGGTGATGCGCGCGCCCATGGAATAGCCCATCACATGGGCTTTGGCGATGCCGAGATGCCTGAGCAGGGCCGCGGCATCCCCGGCCATCAGGGTCGGCGTATACAGCGATTTTTCGTGCGGCTTGTCCGACTGGCCATGGCCGCGATTGTCGATGGCGATGGTCCGGTAGCCCGCAGCAGTCAGGGCCGGCACCCAGCCGGGCTGCACCCAATTGTAGAAGTGCGACGAGGCAAAGCCATGGATCAGCAGGACCGGTTCGCCCGCGCCCTCATCGAGATAGGCGAGCTTCAGTCCGTCATTTTCAAAAAACTGCATATCAAACCTATTTCTTGCTGCAGGTACCGCAGACCGCCGCAATCGCGGGGTGGCGGACCTTGTCGCCGACCGCAACACCGAGCCGCCGGGCCGTGCCCGCCTTGACTTCGATGACGAACCGCGCTGGACCGCCGGAGGAAATCGTCGTGCGGGAAAACGGCATCGCATTGGCGCGAATCGCCGACACACGGCCGTTTTCATCAAGGAAAATCATGTCGAGCGCCGAAGGGGTATTCTCCATCCACATGGTGACGAGACGGCTGTCCTCGAACACGAACAGCATGGCGCTGTTGTCCTTGAGGTCGGTTCGGAACATCAGTCCGCGCTCGCGCGCCTCGTCGGTATCGGCCACCTCGACCTGGAAGGGAACATCGCCTTTGGCGGTGTTGATCACCAGCGGTGCCGCATCGATGGGCAGATGCATCGGCTGCTGGTCGGCGGCGGGCGCGGCCGTTGCGGCAAAGACCAGCGCAAGGAGGCCGATCAGCAAAGACCGGCACACGCGCAAGAGCCTGTTCATGGGATGTCTTAGTGGGATGCCGGCAGCTGCGTGCCGATATCCGGGTGAATTTCCGAAGCCATCAGGCCCTTGTCGCCATTGCCGAAGCGGATCAGCACCACCTGTCCCGGGCGCAGTTCGGTCAGGCCGAAGCGACGCAGGGTTTCCATATGGATGAAAATATCCTCGGTGCCTTCGCCGCGGGTAAGGAACCCAAAGCCCTTGGTGCGGTTGAACCACTTGACCAGAACCCGCTCCAGTCCGCTCGACGGCGTGACGGAGACATGGGTGCGCACCGGCGGCAGTTCGGTCGGGTGAACGGCGGTGGAACTGTCCATGGACAGCACGCGGAAGCACTGCATGCCGCGCTCGCCCTGCTTGACTTCGCAGACGACGCGCGCGCCTTCGAGCGCGGTCTGGAAACCGTCGCGGCGCAGGCAGGTCACATGCAGCAGAATATCAGGCAGATCAGCATTGTCTGGGATTACAAAGCCATATCCCTTGGCGACGTCGAACCATTTGATAGCGCCCGCAACCTCGATGAGGTCGAGGCCATCGGCTAATTGTTCATCATCGGGGGAATGCCGGGCTGATACTGGTCTGTCTGACATGAAGCGAGCCCCTCCTCTCCTGAAAGCAACCACTGATTCTCTTCATTCAGAATAACACCTGTCCGATGGATGAGGGCAAGTATCATCTGGCTGTTTTTGTTGAAAAACAGGTGCAAATCTTGTGATCACCGGTTCAACCACCCGTTGCATGCCTGTCAATTTGTGACGTCATGAAAATAATGTTACCAAAAAGATGTAGGTGCGCAGCCTGGGCGATCGCATGATGGACCCGGTGGCAATTGCACGATGAACCCGGCAATTGGACGGTTGCTGCCGCCTTTCATACACTGACGCACACATCAAGGGAAAACGATGCGCTATCTTCACACAATGGTCCGCGTCCGCGATATCGATGAATCGCTGGATTTCTACTGCAACAAATTCGGCCTTGAGGAAATTCGGCGTACGGAAAACGAAAAAGGCCGTTTCACGCTGATTTTCCTGGCTGCTCCCGACGATAAGGGCCGCGCCGTGGCCGAACGGGCGCCGGAACTGGAACTGACCTATAACTGGGACCCGGAAACCTATACGGGCGGGCGCAATTTCGGCCACCTCGCCTATGTCGTCGAGAATATCTACGCCACCTGCCAGAAGTTGCAGGACAGCGGCGTCATCATCAACCGCCCGCCCCGCGACGGCAACATGGCCTTCGTCCGCTCGCCCGACGGCATTTCCATCGAAATCCTGCAGAAGGGCGCACCGCTGCCGCCGCAGGAACCCTGGCTGTCAATGCCGAACACCGGCAGCTGGTAATTTTATGCCGACGCCACCGCCGTCCTCAACGGGGCGGCGGTGACGGATGATTGTTTGATGCAAGGTCGCGGGCTGCAAAGTTAGCCAAAATGATAGCTGCCAAGCTGATCGGAAATGTTGCAGAATAGAGTTTCTTGCAACCCTCGTCGTCCCTCATGGTGAGCTTCCTGAGCGTGCCGAAGCGCGAACCACGCACCGCACGCCTTGCAAATGGCGACTGGAAGGAAAGGGAGCCTGTGATGAACGGCAAACTCAAAAACCTGCTCCCTTTAAGCGATGAGGAGGAACTCCGTATACAGCGGGGCATTGCCGAAGATGCGGACAACCCCGAACTGACCGATGAGGAAATGCGGCAGATGCGGCCGTTCAGGGAGGTGTTTCCCGAACTTGCGCGTGAAATCGACAAGGAAATCGCCGCGCGTGGCCGCCCGACACGAAGAACGTGATTACTCCTGAGCAAATACGCGGTGCACGGGCGATGCTGGGTCTGACCCAGGCGGAACTGGCTGCCCTGGCTGGTCTGTCGACAACCGGCCTCAACAATATCGAGCGCGGTCTGGCCGACCCCAAGGCGTCCACTTTGCGGGCTATTCAAACGGCGCTCGAAGCCAAGTCCGTGATTTTTCTGGGTGATGGGCAAAGTGCCGATGGCGGCCCGGGTATCCGGCTGCGGCGAGAGTAAGGTTTCTCATACCATCGTCTATATTGCTGCCAGTCCGCAGCTATGAAACAATCGCAAGCGGACCGGATCGGGAGCGCGCGTTGCTGACAACGGGAAACCAGCTTCGCGCGGCACGAGCGCTTGTGGATATGGATCAAACTACCCTCGCAATGCGCGCGGGCCTCAACATCAATACGATAAGCGCCATGGAGAAGCGGGGGCCTGCCGTGCTGACGAGCGGCCTCGACAAGATACGGACTGTCATGCGCGTGCTTGAGGAAGCGGGCGTCGAATTTCTCAATCATGGCCAGCCGGGCGTGCGGCTCCGGAAGGACTGAGGGTCAACAGCGCGTGGAGAAAAAACCCATAACCGCCGATCAATGCAGAGCGGCTCGCGCATTTGCCAACATGTCTCAAGAGGATCTGGCCAAGGCTGCGCGGGTGGGCCTGTCCACCGTCCGCAATTTCGAAACCGGCAGATCCACGCCTGTGACCAACAATCTGCAAGCGATCATGCGGGTGCTGGAGGCAAAGGTTTCCTTCCTCGCCGATGGCCAGACCGTCGATGGCGGGCCGGGCGTCAGGCTGAAATAGCATGACGCTCTCCCCCGCGCAGTGCCGCGCTGCACGCGCCCTGATTGGCTGGTCGCAATCCAGGCTTGCGGAGGTTGCAAAGGTTGCACCGGCGACCATTGCAACCTTCGAAACCGGCAAACGCATCCCCTACGACCGGACGCTTGACGATCTCAAGGACGCTTTGACGGCGGCCGGTGTGGTCTTTCTCGACAAGGGCGCTGAGCGCGCTGGCGGCGCAGGGGTGCGGCTGGCGGATTAGCACATTTCACGTCTGCACTAAAAACAGTTTGCCAAATGGAAAACTTTTGTCTACAGTTCTCCATATGGAAAACTATCAGACTTCGCTGGATGCCGCCTTTCACGCCCTCGCCGACCCCACCCGCCGGGCGGTGGTCAGCCGCCTGACCCGCGGCCCCGCCCCGGTCAAGGAACTGGCGGAACCCTTTGCCATGGGATTGCCGTCCTTCATGAAGCACCTGCGGGTGCTTGAGGCCGACGGGCTGATCCATTCCAGAAAGACCGGCCGCGTGCGCACCTGCTGGGTGGATACCGAAAGGCTCGCGGCCGCTGAAACCTGGCTCGCCGAGCAGCGGGCCCTGTGGCAGGGCCGGGCGGACCGGCTGGCCGATTATGTGGAAACCCAGATGAACGGGAGTGTTGACGATGCCGGCTGACCCATCCGAACTGACCATTGCGCGTTTCATCAAGGCGCCGCCCGCCCTCGTGTGGAAAGCCTGGAGCACGCCGGAACATCTGGCGAAATGGTGGATCCCCGCCCCCATCGAATGCAAGGTGGTCAAGCTCGATCTTCACCCCGGCGGCGCGTTCGAGACGCGCATGCGCGAGGACGGCGGCGATTTCCAACCGCATGTCGATGGCTGTTTCCTGGAGATCGTGCCGGAAGCAAAACTCGTCTTCACCACCGTCATGACCGGCGGCTGGAAACCGGCCGAACCCTGGCTGGCCCTGACCGCGATCATCACCTTCGAGGCGGAGGGCAGCGGCACCCGCTACGCCTCGCGCGTTCTGCACAAGGACGCCGCCGACGCCCGCAAGCATGAAGAGATGGGATTTGAGGAGGGCTGGGGCACCGCCATGGGCCAGCTGGCAGCCTTCGTCCAGCAACTGGCCTGAGCTAGTTGCCCGTCCCGGCCCTCGCCTTCAGCTCCCCGGCATAATCGAGCACCATTTTGCGCCGCTCGGGCGTGCCGGGATGGGTTTCCAGCATGCTGGTGGGACTGTGGTCGTTGAGCTTGTCCTCCACCAGCGCGAAGAAGCGGGCAATGGCGGCGGGATCAAACCCGGCCTTCTGCATCAATTCGACGCTGTGCCGGTCGGCGGCGCTTTCATCGGCGCGTGAATAGGACAAGGCCAGTAAACCGCCGCCCTGCACCAGCACATCATGGGTGCTGCCGCCGATATCGCCGCCGATCAGCATGATCAGCCCGGCAACCCCGGCGGCACGGTAGAGCTGGCGCAGGCTGTGTTTCAGCTCCACATGGCCGATTTCATGGGCAAGCACGCCGAGCAGCATTTCCGTGTCGCCATCCGCCAGCTTGACCAGCTGGTCGGTGATGACAACCGTGCCATCCGGCAAGGCAAAGGCATTGGGGCCGATGATGCCGCCATCGCGAAAATTCAGGTTGAAGCCGCCAGCGCCGAGGCCGGATTTGGCCGCGAGTTTCTTAAAACCGTCCTTCAGCGCGGCCTTGTCGGCATCTGTCAGGGTGCTTTGCGAGAAAACCGTGGTGTCGAGCGTTTGCAGCGTTCCCTTCGACATGAGTGCAGGGACAACCGGCGGCGTGACCAGAACGGCAACTTCGACCAGAGCGGGCACGGCAAAGCGGTAGATCGAGAAGGCAAAGGCGAAGGTCAGGAGGACAAGCACCAGCAGCCGGGGGTGGAACCGCTCCAGCCGGTGTATCCACCCGGCGCTGCGCCCCTTTTGCGCCGCCACCAGCGCATCGATGGCGTCATTGTCCATCGTCTCGAAACTGGTCCTGTCCGGATAGGTCAGGCGCCGCGGTATCGATCCGACGCGGTCGCTGATGCCGATCTGGCCGAAGGCGGCGGCGGACAGGACGGTTCCGTCCACGGCAACGACGGATACGGCATCGTCGGCGAAAACCAGACTGGCTCCCCGTCCCGCGCTCGATCCTTCGCGGTACCAGAGGCCTGTCGTCAGTTTCCCCATGTCAGAAACCAAAATCGATACCTTCGATATCCATGAATTCCGAACCGACAGCCGAACCGCTGTCCTTGATATCCGAGAAAATCTCGCCGACATCGCCGTCAAAGACAATAGCCGTATAGTCCGCGTGAAAGCGCGCCAGCCGGACGGCGGCCCAGGGCCGCATCAGGCCGAGCGTGAGGATGGTGACAACCAGATTGGAGACCATCACCCAGGCATAGGTCCAGCGCGGCATGTCGGAGAAGAGGTAATGGCGCCCGTCGAATGTGGTGGCGCTAAAACCGGCATTGCGCACACCCGCCGAATACAGCAGCCCGACAACCGCGTAGAGCAGCAGGACCGGCAGGAGCATGAGATAGAGCGTGACGATGAAGGCGACGCCGCGGGCGGGATCATTGGCAAAGTCATTGGCCTTCAGCGCCTGCAGGCCGGCGGCCGAACCGCCGATGATGATGACGAGCAGGATAAGGCCGCCGACCGTCAGCACTGCGGGCAGCACCCAGGCGCGGTAGAGCGCACCGAGGGTCGGATCGGGTGAAAACACCTTTCCGCCATAGCGCAGGTTGCCGAGGGTGTAGCGCAGCGTCCACCGGCTGGCGATGGGCGCAAGCAGGCCGAAGCTGAGCCCAGCCACCAGGCTGCTGAGGAAAAAGGCCCGGACAGCACCCCAGTAACCGCCGGTGAAATCGAAGCGCACATTGCGGTAGCTGGTGACGCGCGCGCTGAAACGCAAACCGCGCGCGATCAGCCAGGGGATCGCGACGATGAACACCAGGCCGAGCAGCCCGCCAAGGAGCGGCGAAAACCGCAGGAGCAGATTGTAGAGGATGAGATAGCCGACGACGAGGATGCGTCCGATCAGAATCTGTTTCGGCCGGGCGTGATAATCGAACCAGCCATCGGCCAGCTTGGTATTACCATAGAAATAGCGATTGCGCCGCACCTTTGCCCAGGCGGAATAGATGCCGAGCGTCACAATCGTCAGCAATATATTGACGATCCAGATGCCGAAATATTCTTTGCCGGTGCCGGAAAAGGCAAACCGGTGACCGGTATATTCAGCCGGACGGCCGAACTGTACGTGTGGCGAGCCTTCCATGTTTCCCCCGAAACAGAATTGTCGAACTGGACACTGCGACTTGCTTAGCCCGACTTGGGGCGGGATAGCAATCGCGCGGCCGGAATTTCGCTTCAACAGCCGTTTGATATCGCCGACAAACCGCTTTCACAGGCCGGTTTGTCCTGATATCAGAAATGTCACAATGAGGAGGATGCCATGAAGGATGTGCTGATCGAGCTGGAGCGCCGCAGGACCATTGCGCGGGAGGGCGGCGGCAAGGCGCGGATCGAGGCCCAGCACAAGCGCGGCAAGCTGACGGCGCGCGAGCGCATCGACATTTTTCTCGATGAAGGCTCCTTTGAGGAGTTCGACATGTTCGTCGAACACCGTTCGACCGATTTCGGCATGGAAGAGACAAAATTTGCCGGCGATGGCGTCGTGACCGGCTGGGGCACCATCAACGGGCGCACGGTGTTCGTCTTCGCCAAGGATTTTACCGTGTTCGGCGGCTCGCTGTCCGAAGCGCATGCGGAAAAGGTGCAGAAAATCCAGGACATGGCCCTGCGCAACCGCGCGCCGGTGATCGGGCTTTACGATGCGGGCGGCGCGCGCATCCAGGAGGGCGTGGCGGCGCTCGGCGGCTATGCGGAAATCTTTCAGCGCAATGTGCTTGCATCAGGCGTTATCCCGCAGATCTCCGTCATCATGGGCCCCTGTGCGGGCGGCGATGTCTATTCCCCCGCCATGACCGATTTCATCTTCATGGTGCGCGACACCTCCTACATGTTCGTCACCGGGCCTGATGTGGTGAAGACCGTGACCAATGAAACGGTGACGGCCGAACAGCTGGGCGGCGCGTCGATCCACACCACCAAATCGTCGATTGCCGACGGCGCCTATGATAATGACGTGGCAGCCCTCCTGCAGATGCGCCGCCTCATTGATTTTCTCCCGGCATCCAACACCGCCGATATTCCCGAGATCGAATGTTTCCAGGATACGGATGAACCGGACTATTCGCTCGACCGGCTGGTGCCGGACAATGCCAACAAGCCCTATGACATCAAGGAACTGATCCGCAAAACCGTGGATGAGGCGGATTTTTTCGAGATTCAGGAAAGCTTTGCCAAAAACATCGTCGTCGGCTTCGGCCGCGTCGAGGGCCGCACCGTCGGGATCGTCGGCAACCAGCCGATGGTTCTTGCCGGGGTGCTCGACAGCGATGCCTCGCGCAAGGCGGCGCGCTTCGTCCGCTTCTGCGACTGTTTCAACATTCCCATCGTCACCTTCGTCGATGTGCCGGGCTTCCTCCCCGGTACGGCGCAGGAATATGGCGGCCTGATCAAGCACGGCGCCAAGCTTCTGTTCGCCTATGCGGAGGCCACGGTGCCAAAAATCACCATCATCACGCGCAAGGCCTATGGCGGCGCCTATGACGTGATGGCGTCCAAGCATCTGCGCGGCGATATCAATTATGCCTGGCCGTCGGCGCAGATCGCGGTGATGGGTGCCAAGGGCGCGGTGGAAATCATCTACCGCAAGGATATTGGCGATGCGGAGAAAATCGCGGCGCACACGAAACGCTACGAGGACCGGTTCCTGTCGCCATTCGTGGCGGCCGAGCGCGGCTATATCGATGAGGTGATCATGCCCCATTCCACGCGCAAGCGGGTTTCACGGGCACTGCGCATGCTGCGCAACAAGGATCTCGAAAATCCCTGGAAGAAACATGACAATATCCCGCTTTAAGGCGGGATATTGGTATTCAAGACAGTAATGCCGGGAATTGGAAACCTGGAAATTAACGGCGGAAGCTGAAGCCGCCGCTGGATTCGCGAAGGATCTGCGAGATGGTGCGCTTGTCGCATGGCTCTGCCATTTTGGCGGCGGCCTTGACCATTGTTGCGCTCGACTTCACGCCGACCTTCGGCAATTTGATGACACGTGCTTCAGACGGCGACGACGTTTCTTTATTTATTGTTAGCATTGTTCACACCTCTAGTTAAACTATTCTCGCCAAGAGAATAATCCTGTTTCAGCATGCGTCTGTATTTCGGATGCATTGTGACATTAAGAAAATTCAAACGATTTAACAAATCACTATTTGTATCCGATTTTGACTCTCGTTTGAATAAAACCAATAAATCGTAAAAAGGTTCCCCGTCCGTAAATATCACGCAAATATTACATTATGAAACAACAGTAAAACACCGTTTTGGGGCGGGATTCCTCTACCCTTATGGTTAATGCAAGAGGTGTGGCCGGGGGCGAGCGCGTGGTTCAGGGAACCACGCACCAAGGCATTGCAACAGGGGTGAGCGCGTGGCGGCTTAAATGGACTCGATGCCGACCTTGCTCTGGATCTGGTCAATGGTTTCCTTGACGAAGAAGGTCAAACCAGCGGTTGTCGTAACAATGTGTGTTCCTGTCCCGTAAGGGTTGAACGAAACGACATGGGCGAAATTGAGTGTGATGAGATCGCCGTTAACGTCGGTCAGTTTGATCCACATGGCTGTCTTACCTCCCAGTTTGACTGCAGCAGCGGCTTGAACAGACACGCTGCTGCCGTCAAGGAAGCAGGATTCCCGCAATCAGGCAATTCGATTAACGGCATTGGCGGAGATTCTTGCCGCCTATGGTTTCCGGCGATAGTGATAACTGTGGAGTTCGCGCTCAAAACCCAGCGAGGCATAGAGCGCCCGTGCCGGCTGATTGTCGGTGAGAACCTGCAGGCAGGCACCCTCGGCCCCCTCGTCCCGCGCCCAGTCAAGCAAGGTTCCGACCGCCCGCTGGCCATAGCCGCGCTTGCGGTAATCCGCATCGGTGGCAACGGATTCCAGCACGAGCAGGCCGTTGCTGATGGCGCCGTAGGCCTTGGCGACGATCCGGCCATCCATGGTGACGGAGGCAAAAGCCTTTGGCACGACGATGGAGGCGATCATATCGGTAAAAACCGCCTGCTCATCATCCGGCCAGCCGGAGATGCGCTTGCCGTCACGCGCCCAGCCCGGCGTCATCTCGCGCGACAGGTCGGCAGCGGCTGCACTGCCCATACGATGGCGGCTGAGGTCGCAGTGCAGAACCGTGCTGCCGCCCTCGAAGCGGTAGCCGCGCTCGACCAGCATGGCTTCCATGTCATCGGCGATGGTCGGCACCCGGAAAATATAGTCGCGGCCAAGCGCGCCATAGAGTTTTTCCGCCGCATCGATCACGCCGGCAGGCGCGGCACGCGGTCCGCGCAAGGGGTTGACCGAGTTGGTGCGGCGAACACCGCCGCCAGCAAACCGCATCAGCCAGCCGCCATGCAGAATCTGCCGCGGCGATGGCCACGCATTGAAACAGGCTTCCTCGGCACGCCAGTTCAGATCATCACTCACGTTTCTCTCCTAGACCGCCTGTCCCGCCACCCAGCCGGATGACCAGGCCCACTGAAAATTGTAGCCGCCGAGCCAGCCCGTCACGTCGACCACTTCACCGATGAAGTAGAGGCCTTTGACGGATTTGGCTTCCATCGTCTTCTGGTCGAGCCCGTCCGTATCGACACCGCCCAGCGTGACTTCCGCCGTGCGGTAGCCCTCGGACCCCGCCGGTTTGACCTGCCATTCATTGATGGCCTTTTCGACGCCGAGCAACTGCTTGTCGGAGACATCGGCGAGATGGCTGTGGATGCCGCTGTTTTCGGCGATCAGCTGCGCCAGCCGCTTCGGCAAAAGCTCTGACAGGGCTGTCTGCAGCGCCTGCCGCCCATTGCGCGCGCGGGCGGCACGCAGCGCATCAAGAATGTTGACGCCCGGCAGCATGGCGACGCTGATCGTGTCGCCCTCGCGCCAGTAGGACGAAATCTGCAGGATCGACGGGCCGCTGAGGCCGCGATGGGTGAAGAGCATGGCTTCGGCAAATTTTGTCTTGCCGTGGCTGACGACGGCGTCGACCGAAATACCGGACAGAGGTTTCAGCGGCGCCAGCGTGTTGTCGTCGAAGGTCAGCGGCACCAGCGCCGGGCGGATGTCGGTCAGCGCCAGGCCGAACTGCTTGGCAACATCATAGCCAAAGCCGGTTGCGCCCATTTTGGGGATGGACTTGCCGCCGCAGGCCACCACCAGCGAGGTACAGCGCACGCGCTCGCCGGACAGCACGACGGTATAGCCGTCCGCCGTTGCTTCAATGGACTCCACCACCGTCTGCAACTGCAGATCGACATTGGCCTGCTTCATCTCCGTCACCAAGAGATCGATGATCTGCTTGGCCGAACCGTCGCAGAACAGCTGGCCCAGCGTCTTCTCGTGCCAGGCGATGCCATAGCGGTCGACCAGCGCGATGAAATGGCGCTGGGTGTAGCGGCGCAGTGCGGAAATGCAGAAATGCGGGTTTTTGCTGATGTAGTTCTGCGGGGCGGCGTTGAGATTGGTGAAATTGCAGCGCCCGCCGCCGGAAATGCGGATCTTGTCGCCCGGCGCCCTGGCGTGATCGACAATGAGCACCGAGCGGCCGCGCTTGCCCGCCTCGACAGCGCACATCATGCCCGCAGCGCCCGCGCCGATGATGAGAACGTCCACCTGCTTCATCATGGCGACGGCAGCAGTTCATCGGTGCGGCCGGTCGCCCAATAGGCGAAAAGCCCGACCCATTCCTTCAGGACGATCGTCAGGTTCTGCAGGGAGTCAATCGGGTTGTCCTGGGCAAATCCAGGATATTCGATGCCGGAGGTACGGTAATCGGCAGGCCACGGCACCACGTCGAAGCCCGCCTTGCGGAACAGCCCGACCGAACGGGGCATGTGGAAGGCTGACGTGACGAGCAGCCATGTCTCGCCGGGTTTGATATCAAGCAGTTTTTTGGTGAACTGGGCATTCTCGTAGGTATTGCGCGATTCATTCTCGAGAACCAGCCGGTCGGCGGACACGCCGAGGGCCGTCAGCAGGCGCGGCGCCGTGGCGGCATCGCCCTCGCCCTCCAGCACCAGCGTACCGCCACCGCCTGTCACCACGACCCTTGCCTCGGGGTAACGCCGCGCCAGCACCGCCGTTTCGACAAAACGGTCGCCGCTGGCGTTCAGCTCATAGCCGCCGCGCACGAGGTTGACCCCGCCTTCAAAACCGCCGCCAAGGACGATGATGCCATCGACATGCGAGGGTGCGGGCGACGGGCGCTGGAACCGGTCTTCCAGCGGATGCAGGAGAAGCGCACCCAGCGAACTCCAGACGGCGAGGCCCAGGATCAGAAATGCGCTGGCAGATGCGGTCATCGCAATGCGCCGCCAGGAGAACCACACGGCAAAAAATGCGAGGCCCATCAGCAGAATGGAAAAATTCAAAGGTTGAGCAACGAACCAGAACAGCTTGGAAACAAAGAAAAACATTGAAAATTCCTACGTCAGCTTCGCCAGCATTTTGACCTTCTCGATCTTGCGCTCGAGGCTCTCGGACCATTCGAGGCTCCGGTGCACGATTGCAAAGCCTTCGCGCTGGTACAGGCGTATGGCACCGGCATTGCGCGCATGGGATTCAAGCCGCGCGGTTGCATATCCCGCAGCGGCAATGTCGGCTTTCAGCGCCTTGAGCAGGAGCGAACCGATGCCCCGCCCCTGATACGCGGGATCGACCCACATATCCGAGATGTAATCATCGTTCTTTTCGCGCGCACCCCAGCCGAGAATGACGCCATCCGCCTCGGCCACGAGCACGCGGGCAAAGTGTTCCTCGGCAAAGACCCGGTAGGCACGCTCGACATGCGCACGCATGCCGGGCAGCTCCGGCTCAAAGGAAAAGATATTCGAAGCCCAGGCCCGTGAGCCGACCGCGGCCAGGGCCGCGATGTCGGCTTGCGCGGCAGGCCTGATTACCACCATTTCGGCGCGTTGAACCGGCCCGCGGCCTGTTCGATGACATAGGCGGTCTGGAACAGGGTTTCCTCGTCAAACGGGCGTCCGATCAGCTGCAGGCCAAGCGGCAGGCCCCGGCTGTCCAGTCCGGCAGGCACGGCGATGCCGGGAAGCCCCGCCATGTTGACCGTGACCGTGAAAATATCGTTCAGGTACATTTTCACCGGATCGGAGGCGAGCTCCTGATCGGCGATGCCGAAGGCAGCCGAAGGCGTCGCCGGTGTCAGGATCGCATCGACGCCCGCATGGAAGACATCCTCGAAATCCTTCTTGATCAGGGTGCGGACCTTTTGCGCCTGCAGGTAATAGGCGTCGTAGTAGCCGGCTGACAGCACATAGGTGCCGATCATGATGCGGCGCTTGACCTCGTCGCCAAAACCGCTGGCGCGGGTCTTTTCATACATGTCGACAATGTCCTTGCCCGGCACGCGCAGGCCAAAACGCACGCCGTCATAGCGGGCAAGGTTCGACGAGGCTTCCGCCGGGGCCACGATGTAATAGGCTGGAAGCGCGTATTTCGTGTGCGGCAGCGAGATATCGACGATGGATGCACCGGCATCTTTCAGCCAGGCAATGCCCTGCTGCCACAGCTTTTCGATCTCTTCCGGCATGCCTTCGACACGGTATTCCTTGGGAATGCCGATCTTGAGGCCGGTCAGCGGCTTGCCGATGATGGATTCGTAGTCGGGAATGGCGATATCGACCGATGTCGTGTCCTTGGTATCGACCGAGGCCATGGATTTGAGCAGGATCGCCGCATCGCGCACGTCGCGGGCGATCGGCCCCGCCTGATCCAGCGACGAGGCAAAGGCAACAATGCCCCAGCGCGAGCAGCGGCCATAGGTCGGCTTGATGCCGACAGTACCGGTGAAGGCGGCGGGCTGGCGGATGGAGCCGCCGGTATCGGTGGCTGTCGCACCGGCGCACAGGCGGGCGGCAACCGCGGCGGCCGAACCGCCGGACGAACCGCCGGGCACCAGATCGGCATTGGAGCCGTTGGCGCGCCACGGGTTTTTCACCGGACCGTAATAGGAGCTTTCGTTGGAGGAGCCCATGGCGAACTCATCCATGTTGAGCTTGCCGAGCATGACGGCGCCATCGGCCCACAGGTTGGATGTGACGGTGGATTCATAATGCGGCTTGAAGCCGTCGAGAATATGCGAGCAGGCCTGGGTGTGAATGCCTTCGGTACCGAACAGGTCCTTGATCCCAAGCGGAATGCCTTCCAGCGCACCGGCCTTGCCTGCAGCCAGACGGGCATCGGATGCCTTGGCCATGTCAAGCGCCTTGTCAGGCGTGACGGCGATGTAGGCGTTGAGGGCCCCGTTCGCAGTCTCGATTGCCTTGAGATAGGCACTGGTCAGCTCGGTGGCGGTGATCGCCCCGGCTTTCAGCTGGTCGCGCGCCTCGGCAATGGTGAGAGCGGTCAGATCGGTCATATCAAGTCCTGTTTATTGGGCTGGCGCGAGGGCGAGCCGCTTTTCGTAAAATGCACTGTGTTCCGAATCCGGATAATCGAGGAGTACGCCGCAGCGGGTGAAGCCGGAACGCTCATACAGCCGCCATGCCGCATCAAATCCGGGACCGACGCCCGTCTCCAGCACAAGCCGGGATATGCCCTTGTCGCGGGCGAGCCCGGTTATGGCCGCAAGCAGGATCGAACCGACACGTTTGCCGCGCACGGACGGCAGGGTGAACATGCGCTTGATCTCGCCGGTTTCAGCATCATGCCGCTTCAGCGCGCCGCAGCCGACCGCCTGTCCGGTTTCGTCGCGGGCGATGAAAACCGTGGTGTCGTCACCCGCCATCTCCTCCACCGTCATCTTGAACTGGAATTCGACCGGCGACAGCGGCAGAAGATGCGCATTCAGCGCATCGACCAGAGCGCGGACATCATCCTGCAGGGGCGTTTCGATGGCGACCGTGACCGGCATGGCTGCGCCTACTCCACCACTTTCGGAACGACGAAGAAATTCTCCTCGGTGACCGGCGCATTGGCAACGATATCGGCCGCCTTGCCGCCGTCATTGACGACATCCCGGCGCTTCTTCATCGCCATGGGCGTGACCGACGTCATGGGCTCCACGCCATCCACATTCACTTCGTTCAATTGTTCGACGAAACCGAGGATGGCATTCAGCTCGCCGGTCATGCGGGTCGCATCGTCCTCACTCACGGCAATACGGGCAAGACGCGCGACGCGTTTGACGGTGGAAATATCGACAGACATTGGGATTCCCGAAATTCAAATCTTGATCAAGCAGCTATAGTGTCCGTTGCGGGCAAGCGCAACGGACAAGTCGGCGCGGCAGGCGCCGATTACTGCGCCTTGTCCGTCTGCGCATCCGGATTGTCTTCTTCATCCTCGGGCGCAGGTACATCCATGGTGTCGTCGCTGCCCGGCTCGACAACCGGGTCCGGGCCCTTCACAGGATTGCCGTTGATGGCAACGGAACCGTCGGCCTTCTGGTCAACGACCCACCGGACCCGTCCGCCGTCCACTTCCGTGCCGAAATCCTTCGCCAGCTTGACGAAGGTGATGTAGTTCTTGATCTCGGCATCGGTTTCCGCCGCCTTGTTCAGGCGTTCAACCACCTTGTCGAAACCGGCCATCTCCCACGTGGTGTGGCTGGCGGGCTTCAACCCGGTAAAGGTCATCTCGCCTTCGACCGTCAGCTCCGCATCGGCGGTGCGCACCAGGCTCTTCGAAATCACGAGCTTGGGCGGCGCAACCAGGAATTGCGCTGCGGTTGCAGCTTCAAACTCCTCGGAGAGAACCTTTTCGCGGTTCAGGTCCATATCGTCGATGGCGCCCTTGACGACCGTATCGAGATCGACACCGGCCGTCCCGATCACCAGTTCCACATCGGTTGGAAGGAAGGGTACACCCCATTCAGGGATCGGCAGGGCCGGATATTTCAGGCCGTTGGTGCGCATGGCGTAGTGATAGGCGCCATCCTTGCTGATGCCGTCGAGGTTGGTTTCCTGCGAAATGTTCTGGGCAGCGAAATTGCCCAGCGGCGTTTCAACGGCAAAGTCCTTGAAATGATACTCGCCCTTGAGCTTGTCCCAAAGCGGCAGCGCGGCCTTCAGCTTCTGCTTGAGCTCGTCCTGTCCGGCCTTGTTGAGCTTCTTCTCGTCCATATGGGCGATGACGAACGCCCACAAATCCATCAGCTCCCGGTTGCGCAAGCCCTTGCCCTCGGCAACGCTGCCGAGTTCGCTGCTGCGCAGTGTCACCTTTACCGGTTCACCGGCGGCTGGCGTTTCGGTCTTGGGCGTTTCGGTCTTGGCCGCTTCGCCCTCTTCCGAGGCTGCGTCGAGATTGGGGAGCTTGGTGACGATCGTTTCGTTGAAGTTGGCAAAGGATTGCGTCATGTTGAGATCGACACCGCCCGAAGCGGCGGCTGCGGCAAGCATCTGCCCCTTTGCCGCGCTGGCACTGGCATCGATATCCTGTTCAGCCGACTTCAGCGACAGCTTGAACGCATCATAGGCGAAGGTCGAGGTCGAGAACGTGCCGATCTTCGGGTCGAACAATCCGGTCCAGCTGCCGCCATCGACCGACCACTGGAACGACTCAGGCCCCTTCGGCCCGCTCACTTCGAACGCAGCCGAGGGCATGTTGCCCGATGTCACGTTCCACGTGCCGTCGGCCAGCGGCTTGGTCAGGATGCTGTATTCACCCAGGCTGCCCTTCAGCAGATCCTGCTTCGGCATGGCCTTGAGGAAAGCATCGGTGCTGAAGGTGATGCGGTAGCCGTCGGCCTCTGGCGCTACCTTGAGAATGCCGTTCTTGAGCGCGGTCTTGCCGACATATTTCGACAGGGTATTGGCAAGTTCATCGGCGCCCTTGGCGTCGATCGTCTGGGCGAAAGCCGGTGTCGACAGCGCCATGACGCAGGAAATCAGGAATAGTTTACGCACAATACCTCCAATAGCTCAGTCCATCGTCGTGGTGACGACCAAATTCACAACGGCTTTAGCAACCCAAACTCAAACCGTAAACTGATCATTTGTCCCGGCGACAAAGACCTGCGTCTTGCTGCCTTCCATGCCAGCGACAAATTTGTCGGCGGTCTGGTCGATGATCGGGAACGAGCCGTAATGGCACGGAATTGCCCTGGCGAATTTGAAATAGCGCTGTGTTGCCAATGCGGCGACGGCACCGCCCATGGTAAAGCGGTCACCGATCGGCACGATGCCGATCTCCGGCTGGTGCAGTTCGTTGACCAGCGCCATGTCGGAGAAGATGTCCGTATCGCCCATGTGATAGAGCGTCGGCTCATTGTCGAAATGCAGGACAACGCCATTGGCCGAACCCAGCGAATGCGACACGCCATCCTCGGTGATCTGTGCCGATGAATGCAGTGCGTTGACATAGGTCACGGTGAAGCCATTGTGCGACACGGTCCCGCCGGTATTGGTTGGATCGACCCGTGCGACACCGCGATTGTTGAGCCAGGTCACCAGATCGGCGTTGCCGATCACCACCGCGCCGGTATCCTTGGCGATGGCGGCGGTATCGCCGACATGGTCGCCATGACCGTGCGTCAGGATGATGTGGGTGGCGCCGCGCGCCGCTTCCTTCGGATCGACACCGCGCGCGCCCGGATTGCCGTTGAGGAAAGGATCAATCAGAATCGTGCTCTGGGCGATTTCAATGCGAAAGGCCGAATGGCCAAGCCAGGTAATCTTCATGGGGTTTTCCCTTCCATTGTCAGTCTTTGCTCGCCACAACCGTCTATTGCAGCTATGTGACATTCATTCGAAATACAACGGCGAATTACAACGGCCTTTCGCCGGCCAATTCAAGTGCAGGAAACACCCTTGACGGTTCTGACCATTGAACAGCTCGAAGATCATGTCGCCGGCGGCCAGACCGTCGCGGGGCTCGATCTCGGCACGAAAACCATCGGCATCGCCATTTCGGACCGGGGTTTTTCCTTTGCCAATCCGCGCCCGGTGCTCAAGCGCAGCAAGTTCACCCACGATGCGCAGGATCTGCTGAAGGCGCTGAAAAGCGACAATGTCGGCGCCATCGTCATCGGCCTGCCGGTCAATATGGACGGCAGCGAAGGCCCGCGCGTGCAGGCCACCCGCGCCTTTGTCCGCAACATGGAAAAGCTGACCGACCTGCCCTTCGTCTACTGGGACGAGCGTCTATCGACGGTTGCGGCTGAGCGCGCGCTGATCGGCATGGATGTATCACGGCAAAAACGCGCCGAGCGGATCGATTCCGCTGCGGCGGCATTCATCCTGCAAGGCGCATTGGACCGCCTGCAGAGCCTGCGTCAGAACGCCGACGGCAATTCCTTCGAATAGGCCAGCGCCGTATTGGCCGATGCCGCGGCGGCGGCGCGGTTTGCCCGCCACACCTTGACCCAGGCGATGATCTGCTTGCGGCGGCGGAAGGCAATCAGGCAGAAAACCAGCCCCGTATCGACGATGCAGGCACGGGCGACCAGCGGCGGAATGCTGTCCGGCGCGATCCCCAGAATATTGCCGTAAATGGTGAAGACCAGATCGTGCATTTCACGGCTGAAGAAGTACATCCCCATGCTCAGATCGTAGTACGACAGAAAATACCAACCCCACAGAAAGCTTAACGGGCCTGCCCAGAATATCAGGAAGCTGCGCATTCATTTCTCCTAGCGGGGAAGACGGTGGCGGGTTGTGTAACCCCGTGAAATCACGAGGTATTTTCGAATCACATTGATATCTGCTAAGAGTTTAGGCGCAACGTAAACCGTTTGTTAAGGTTAATTTAAAAAAATTTTATTAAAATTGAAGGTATTAGCCGGGGCGGTTTTTGGCCCTGCGAGAGGACCGATCAACGGCCGATACACGTATTTGACAAAAGTGGTGTGCGCGCTGCTGAAACGCAGCGGGCACTGTGCGTGGTTCGACCGCCACGCCGGCGGAAACGGTCTTCAGTTGGCCGGGGGATAGAGCGAGTTGACGATGCTCTTGGCATTGTGACGGGCATCGAGCATGCCGTAGGTCGTGCGCCACTGCCCGCCAAGGCGGGTTTCAATGAAGGCATCGGCAATATCTTCCGAATGCAGGTGCCGCAGTTCCGCACCCGCTGCGGCCAGTGCCAGCTGTTCGGTCAGGATGCGCGCAGCGCCCTCGTCGTTTTCCGCCACGCGCATGGCCGCGCGCAGCACCTCGACCGTACCCTGCCCGCCGCGTCCGAGCTGTGCGCCGATCCAGTTCAGCACCTCGTCGAACAGCTGCGGCCCGCGCTTGAGCACGCGCAGCACATCCAGCGCCATGACATTGCCCGAACCTTCCCAGATGGCATTGACCGGGGCTTCGCGGTAATGGCGGGCCAGATTGCCCTCCTCGATGTAACCATTGCCGCCAAGGCATTCCATCGCCTCATACAGCAGGGCCGAAGCAATCTTGGCGACCCAGTATTTGACCACCGGGGTCATCACCCGGGCAAAGGCCGCCTCGCCGCGATTCTGCGCCGCATTGTCGAAGGCACGCGCCAGCCGGAAGGTCAGCGCCGTCGCGCCGGCCACATCCAGCGCCATGTCGGCCATGACCCGCAGCATCAGCGGCTTGTCGATCAGCGGCCCGTCAAACACGACGCGATGGCGCGCATGATGCACCGCCTCGGCAAGACCGGCGCGCATCATCCCGGCCGAGGCGATGGCGCAGTCCAGCCGCGTCAGCGTCACCATGTCGATGATGGTTTTGACGCCGTCGCCAGGACCGCCGACCATCTGGCCCAGCGCATTGTCGAATTCGACCTCGGACGAGGCATTGGAGCGGTTGCCGAGCTTGTCCTTCAGCCGCTGGAAACGGAAACCGTTGGATGATCCGTCCGGCAGGATGCGCGGCACGAGGAAGCAGGACAAGCCTTCCCGCGCCTGCGCCAGCACCAGAAACGCATCGGACATCGGTGCCGACATGAACCATTTGTGGCCGGTAATCCGGTAGAAGCCGCTGCCGGCGGGTTCCGCGCGCGTCGTATTGGTGCGCACATCCGTGCCGCCCTGCTTCTCCGTCATGCCCATGCCGAGCGTCAGGCTTGCCTTCTTGGCCGGGGATTTGTTGCTGGAATCATATTTGCGCGGCAGGACCAGCGGCGACCATTCGCGGTACAGGCTTGGCGACGACATCAAAGCCGCCAGCGACGCGCTGGTCATGGTGATCGGGCAGAGATGCCCGCATTCCAGCTGCGCTGCCGTATAGAAGCGCGCCGTGCGTGCCTGATGGCGCAGGCCGTTTTCCGTCGGGCCGTCTTCCCAGATGGACGAATGCAGGCCCTGCGCCACGGAACGGCGCATCAGCGCATGATAGGCGGGATGGTAATCCACGACATCGACGCGAAAGCCCTGGCGGTCATGGGTGCGCAGCTTCGGCGTTTCCGTGTTGGCGAGCCGCGCCAGATCCTGTGCATCACCGGACAGGACAAACCGGCCGCTTTGTTCCAGTTCCGTCCGGGTCGCCTGCGGAAACCGCTTGGTGATCTGCATCAGCAACGGATCGCCGAGATAGGCGTTGAGGCCGATCATGGAGGGTGTCTGGTTGAGAACGTCGTGGGTTTTCAAGAAAATGTCCTGATCCAATATGAGCTGTCTTTACGGCATGGCCCGTTTCATCCGAACACGTCAGCGCCGCAATCATGAGTCGCGCATTTATGGAATGAAGGTTCTGACAAGCGGTTAACCGATCCACCTTCTTCTAGCTTAATGGCCGCGCCGATGCAAAATGTCTCAGGCAGCTTTTTCTGTATCCGGGCGCAAGCTTATGTCTAGACAAAAGAAATCCTGCCCGCCTATCATGCCTGTATATTCATCGTGCCAAAAAAATGAACAAAGGGGTCATCACATGAAAATCAAATGGTATCTCGGCGCCGCATGCGCAGCGCTTCTGGCCTCCGCCGCCCCGTCACAGGCGGACACGGCGGTTTCCGTCGGCATTTCCGGCTGGACCGGCTTTGCCCCGCTGACGCTGGCCAAGGAAGCCGGCATTTTCAAGAAGAACGGTCTCGACGTCACGCTGACCAAGATTCCGCAGGCAAGCCGCCATCTGGCGCTGGCATCGGGCGACGTGCAGTGCGCCGCGACCACGGTGGAAACCTGGATCGCCTGGAACGCCAATGGCGTCGCCACCAAGCAGATTTTCCAGATGGACAAGTCGTTCGGCGCCGACGGCATGGTCGTGCGCAGCGACGTCACCAAGATTGCCGACCTCAAAGGCAAGGCCATCGCCGCCTCTGCGCCCGGCACATCGCCCTATTTCGTCCTGGCATGGATGCTGAAGCACAATGGCCTGTCGCTGAAAGATGTGAAGGTCGTCAATCTCGAGCCGGGACCGGCGGCCCAGGCCTTCGTTGCCGGGCAGAACGATGCGGCGATGACCTATGAGCCCTATCTCTCCACCGTGCGCGCCGCCCCGGACAAGGGCAAGATCATCGCCACCACGCTGGATTATCCCGTCGTGATGGACACGTTCGGCTGCACCAATGCATTCCTCGACAAGAACCCGGAAGCGGCCAAAGCCTTCGCCAAGAGCTATTTCGACGCGCTGGAACTCATCGCCGCCGACAAGGACAAGGCCTACGGCATCATGGGCGCAGACGTGAAGCAGTCGGCGGAGGTGTTCGGCAATTCCGCCCAGTATCTGCGCTGGCAGGACAAGGCCGCCAACCAGGCCTTCTTCGAGAAGGATTTTGCCAAATTCTCCGATGAAGCCGCCGACCTCCTGCTTGAAATCGGCATCATCAAGAAGAAGCCGGATATCAGCACCATCGTCGACACCAGCTTCATCAAGTAATCCGCCTTTATTCAGGGGAACGCGGGCAGCACCGCGTTTCCCCTTCTCTTTGTATCGGGACAGTCATGGTTCAACCTCTCCAGCCGATCGGGGCGTCGTCACGCATCCTGCTTGGCGTTCTCTTCTTTATCCTGTTCATAGCGGCCTGGTCCGCTGCCACCTTCGGCGGCTTTGTGTCGAGCACATTCCTCGCCGATCCCCTGACCATGCTGCATGACGGCTGGTTCCTGTTGTCCCAGCAGAATTTTCTCCATGATATCGGCATGACCATCTGGCGGGTTGTCGGCGGTTTTGTCATCGCTGCCGTCATCGCCGTTCCCCTCGGCATTGCCATGGGCGCCTACAAGCCGATCGAGGCCATGCTGGAGCCGTTCGTCTCCTTTGCCCGCTATCTCCCCGCTTCGGCCTTCATTCCGCTTTTGATCCTGTGGGCCGGTATCGGCGAGATGCAAAAGCTGCTGGTGATCTTTATCGGCGCGGTGTTCCAGATCATCCTGATGGTGGCCGTGGCCGTCGCCAATACGCGCCGCGATCTGGTGGAAGCCGCCTATACGCTCGGCGCCAATGACAGCGGCATCGTCAAGCGCGTGCTCATTCCCGCCAATGCGCCGGATATCGCCGAAACCCTGCGGCTGGTGCTGGGCTGGGCCTGGACCTATGTCATCGTCGCTGAAATGATCGGCGCATCCTCCGGCATCGGTTACATGATCATCAACAGCCAGGCGCTGCTCGCCACCGGGCAGATCATTTTCGGCATCATCGTCATCGGCATCATCGGCCTGATTTCCGACTTCCTGTTCAAATCGGTCAATCGCTGGCTTTTCGCCTGGAGGCTCGCATGAGCACGCTCGTCATCAAAGGCGTCAGCCGCATTTTTCCGGGCGTGCACGGCGGCAAGCCGACCGAGGCGCTGCAGCCAACCGACCTCACCGTTGCCCATAACGACTTCGTTTCGATCCTCGGTCCGTCCGGCTGCGGCAAGTCCACGCTCCTGCGCATCGTCGCCGGGCTCGACCGGCCGACCAGCGGCACCGTGACGCTTGACGGACAGGCGGTGACAGGCCCAGGCGCGGATCGCGGCGTGGTGTTCCAGTCCTATACGCTGTTTCCGTGGCTGACCATCGAGCAGAATATCGGTTTTGGCCTGCGCGAACGCGGCATCGGCGAGAAGGAAAGGCGCGAGATCGTCGCTTCCTATATCGACAAGGTGGGCCTGCGCGGGTTCGAGAACCACTGGCCGAAACAGCTGTCTGGCGGCATGCAGCAGCGCACGGCGATTGCCCGGGCGCTCGCCAACAATCCCAAAATCCTGCTGCTCGACGAACCCTTCGGCGCGCTCGACAACCAGACGCGCGGGCTGATGCAGGAGCTTCTGCTCGGCATCTGGGAGCACGAGCAGAAAACCGTCATCTTCGTCACCCACGATATCGAGGAAGCAATCTTCATGGCTTCGCGGGTGGTGACCATGTCGGCGCGGCCGGGCCGGATCAAATCCATCATGCCCGTGCCGCTCGGCCATCCCCGGCATTATACGGTGAAGGCCAGCCCCGAGTTCACCGGCATGCGGCTGAAGCTGACGGAGGAAATCCGCAGCGAGGCCATTCTGGCAGCCGAGGCGCATTGAGCGGGATTTTTTAGGGGGAACAGGGCGGGATATGCTGCCAAACGCTTGCGGGGCGACGGCATCGAGCCTATAGGGGGGACTTGATATGACATCAAAAACGCTCCCCCTCCTGTTTCCCCACCGCCATTTGCTTGGCATCAAGAACCTTTCCCCCGAGGACATCAATATTCTTCTCGACCTTGCCGACAGCGAGATCGCGGTTTCGCGCCAGTCGGAGAAGAAAAAGAGTGTCCTGCGGGGGCGCACGCAGATCAATCTGTTCTTCGAGGCGTCGACCCGGACACAGTCATCCTTCGAGCTGGCCGGAAAACGGCTTGGCGCCGACGTGATGAACATGTCGGTCGGCAACTCCTCGGTGAAAAAGGGCGAAACGCTGATCGATACCGCCATGACGCTGAATGCGATGCGGCCGGACATCCTGATCATCCGGCACGGCTCCGCCGGTGCCGCCGCGCTGCTGGCGCAGAAGGTGGGCTGCTCGGTGGTCAATGCCGGCGACGGTGCGCATGAACACCCCACGCAGGCCCTGCTCGATGCGCTGACGATCCGGCGCGCCAAGGGCAAGGTTGCGCGGCTGATCGTGGCGATCTGCGGCGACGTGCTGCATTCACGCGTGGCCCGTTCCAACATTCTCCTGCTCAATGCCCTCGGGGCACGGGTGCGGGTGATCGCCCCGTCCACGCTCCTGCCCGCCGGGATCAGCCAGATGGGAGTCGAGGTCTTCAACTCGATGGAAGAAGGCCTGAAGGACGCCGACGTGGTGATGATGCTGCGCCTGCAGCGTGAGCGCATGGCGGGTGCCTTCGTGCCGTCGGTGCGCGAATATTTCCACTATCACGGGCTTGATCGCGAAAAGCTCAGGCATGCCAAGCCCGACGCGCTGGTCATGCACCCCGGCCCGATGAACCGCGGCGTCGAAATCGCCTCGGATGTGGCCGACGGCTCGCAGAGCGTCATTCAGGAACAGGTTGAAATGGGCGTTGCCGTGCGCATGGCGGTGATGGAAGCGCTGCTTGACCCGCGCCGCAACGCGGAAGGAGTAGCGGGATGAGCACGACCGTTCTGCACAATGCCCGGATCGTCGATCCATCCCGCGGTCTCGACGAGACCGGAACGATTATCGTCAAGGACGGCATCATCGCTGCCAGCGGTGCCGATGCCCGCAACCAGGGTACGCCCGAAGGCGCGACGGTTATCGACTGCACGGGAAAAACCGTGCTGCCGGGCCTCGTCGATGCCCGCGTCTTCATCGGCGAACCTGGCGCCGAACACCGCGAAACCATCGCCTCGGCCAGCCATGCGGCTGCGGCCGGCGGCGTGACCTCCCTCATCATGATGCCGGATACCGATCCGGTGATCGACAATGTGGCGCTGGTCGAATTCGTCCGGCGCACGGCGCGCGACACGGCCGTGGTCAATGTCTATCCGGCGGCAGCGGTCACCAAGGGCCTGCAGGGCGAGGAAATGACCGAGATCGGCCTGCTGCGCGCGGCAGGCGCCGTGGCGATCACGGAAGGGCGCCATTCCATCGCCGACACGCAGCTCTTACGCCGCGCCCTCACCTATGCCAGGGATTTCGGCGTTGTCCTGGC
This sequence comes from Phyllobacterium sp. 22229, assembly GCF_052056495.1. Taxonomy (NCBI): domain Bacteria; kingdom Pseudomonadati; phylum Pseudomonadota; class Alphaproteobacteria; order Hyphomicrobiales; family Phyllobacteriaceae; genus Phyllobacterium; species Phyllobacterium sp. 22229. The sequence goes on along the minus strand of NZ_JBQEPA010000028.1, from coordinate 13,184 downwards.
GCATGAGACGCAGGACCCCTATCTCGGCATATCGGGCGTGATGAATGAAGGCCTCTATGCCAGCTGGCTCGGCCTTTCCGGCACGCCGCGCGAAGCGGAAGTCATTCCGCTTGAACGCGACCTGCGCCTTGCCGCACTGACCAAGGGCACCTATCACGCCGCGCAAATCTCGACGGCCATGTCCGCCGAGGTGGTGGCGCGGGCCAAGCAGAACGGCGTCGATGCCACCGCCGCCGTCTCCATCAATCATCTTTCGCTCAACGAGAATGACATCGGCGAATTCCGCACCTTCTTCCGCCTGCAGCCGCCGCTGCGGCTTGAGGAAGACCGGCTGGCCATGGTGGAAGCGCTGCGCAACGGCACCATCGACATCATCGTCTCGTCGCACGATCCGCAGGACGTCGACACCAAGCGCCTGCCCTTCGCCGATGCGGCGGCCGGAGCCATCGGCCTGGAAACCCTGCTCGGCGCCGCCCTGCGGCTCTATCACAATGGCGACGTGCCGCTGATGCGGGTGGTCGAAGCGCTTTCCAGCGGCCCCGCCAAAATTTTCGGCCTCGACGCGGGCACGCTCAAGCCGGGCGCGCGGGCGGATATGACCATAGTCGATCTTGACGAGCCATGGATTGTGAAGGAAGAACAGCTGCGGTCGCGCTCCAAGAACAGCTGCTTTGAAAGCGCCCGTTTCCAGGGCCGCGTTCTGCAGACATTTGTGGCAGGCAAGTCGGTTTTCACGATCTGAAAATAGAACCGGGGAAAAGAGCATGTCGGATTTCATCAATGGGCAGGCAGGATATCTTTTCGCCGCACTGGTTCTGGGCTATCTGCTCGGCTCCATTCCGTTCGGGCTGATCCTGACACGGCTGGCGGGCCTCGGCGACGTGCGCAGCATCGGCTCCGGCAATATCGGCGCGACCAACGTGCTGCGCACCGGCAGCAAGAAGCTGGCCGCGGCAACGCTACTGCTCGACATGTTCAAGGGAACCGCTGCCGTGCTCATCGCCGGCGCCATCAGCCCGCAGGCGGCCATTATCGCCGGTCTCGGCGCCTTTCTCGGGCATATTTTTCCGGTCTGGCTCCAATTCAAGGGCGGCAAGGGCGTTGCCACCTATCTCGGCGTCCTGCTTGGCCTTGTCTGGCAGGTTGCCCTGATCTTCGCCGCCATCTGGCTGATCATTGCCTACACCACCCGCTATTCCTCCCTGTCGGCGCTGATTGCGGCGGTTGCCACCCCGGTCATTCTTTATGTCATGGGCTACCACGCCATCGCCCTGCTCTTCCTCGTCCTGACCGTCATCGTCTTCATCAAGCATCGCGCCAATATCGAGCGCCTTCTTGCCGGAACCGAAGGCAAGATCGGGTCCAAGGGGTGACGGAGGATCAGAAAGGCATCCGCCTTTCTGACAGCCAGCGACTGAGCTGGCTCCGGCTGATCCGCAGTGAAAATGTCGGCCCGGTCACCTTCCGCCACCTGATCGCCCGCTACGGCTCGGCATCGGCTGCCTTGGAGATGCTGCCCGAACTGGTGCGCCGCGGCGGCGGCCGCCGTCCCATCCGGATTGCCAGCCTCGATGAGGCTCGGCGCGAAATGGCCATGGCCGCGCGCATGGGGGCGGTCTTCACCGGCATCGGCGAACCCGACTATCCCCGCTATCTGCGCCACGCCGATAATCCGCCCCCGCTCGTGGCGATCAAGGGCGACCCGGCAGTGTTCCGTCTTCCGGCAGTCGCCATCGTCGGCGCGCGCAATGCCTCGCTGATCGGGATCAAGCTGACGCGCATCATGGCGCGGGAGTTGGGACAGGCGGGTTATGCGGTCATTTCCGGGCTTGCCCGCGGCATCGACAAGGCGGCACATGAGGCAAGCCTCGACAGCGGCACCGTTGCCGTCATGGCCGGCGGCCTCGACAAGCCCTATCCGCCCGACAATCTCGACCTCTTTGCCGCCATCCCCGCGAGCGGCGGCGCCGTGATCAGCGAAATGCCGTTCGGCTGGGAGCCGCGTGCCCGGGATTTTCCACGCCGCAACAGGATCATCGCAGCGCTTTCCCTCGGCCTGCTGGTGGTCGAGGCAGCTGAGCGCTCCGGCTCGCTGATCAGCGCGCGCTTTGCCGGGGAACTCGGCCGCCTGGTTTTCGCCGTCCCCGGTTCGCCGCTCGATCCGCGCGCCAAGGGCACCAATGCTCTTTTGAAGACCGGCGCCATCCTCGTCACCGAAACCGCCGATATCCTCGCGGCCATCGGGCCGCTCCTCGACCGGCCTCCCCCTGACGATACGGCGTTTTTCGCACCGGACTCCGCATTTCCGCCGATTCCGCCGCCCAATGAGACAGACCGCGACCGGGTCATCACCCTTTTGGGTCCAACCCCGGCCGATATCGATGAACTGATCAGGATGAGCGGAATTCATCCGGCGGCCATATCGCTTATTCTGCTCGAATTGGATCTGGCCGGCCGGCTGCAGCGTCACTCAGGTGGAAGTGTTTCGCTTCTTTAGAGGAGAGACAGTGTTTGTCTCTTTTGCAAGAAGATCATTGCTCTCGATATAAGCAATCTCGATGAGATAGGCCAGCATGTCCAGGTCATTCAACTTGGCCATGCTCCGCAATTCTCCCAGCATTTGCTGAATATATCTTATGTTTTCTGTTCGACTGAACTTGTTCTCACCCATGACTTCGTCCTTAAATACGCATTTATACAGAAATAAATAAAGTTATATTATACAGGTCTTTAATCCGGTGGATTTCACAGTTTGCCAGTCCGAACCTCCACAAAAACAATCAAATAGTGATTCGCTTTCTTAAAAAAGGCAGGACTCGCTGCCTTTCTCAATAAAGCACTTGAGACGTATGGATAATATCATTAATTGCAATATTTCAAATAGCAACTTTAAGTTGCATTTAACGATTTTTCACGCACAGGCCTTGACGTTCCGACCAAGCCTGTTCATTTCACAGACCTGTTTCGAAGTGAAAACTGTGCTTTTGTAATGTGACAAGAGCAGGAAAGCCCAAGTCAATAATGAACGTTGTCGTCGTCGAATCGCCCGCCAAGGCTAAAACAATCAACAAATATCTGGGTTCAGGCTATACGGTTCTGGCCTCGTTCGGCCATGTCCGTGATCTGCCTGCCAAGGATGGGTCCGTTCGCCCGGACGAAGATTTTGCCATGTCGTGGGAAGTCGACGGGGCATCGGCCAAACGTCTCGGCGACATCGTCAAGGCCCTGAAGGACAGTGACGGCCTCATTCTGGCAACTGATCCGGATCGCGAGGGTGAAGCAATCTCCTGGCACGTCCTGGAAGTGCTGCGGCAGAAGAAAGCCATCGGCACCAAGCCGGTCAAGCGCGTGGTGTTCAATGCGATCACCAAGGGCGCGGTGCTCGACGCCATGGCCAATCCGCGCGACATCGACATGCCGCTGGTGGATGCCTATCTCGCCCGGCGTGCGCTCGACTATCTCTTCGGCTTCACCCTGTCGCCGGTGCTCTGGCGCAAACTGCCCGGCGCCCGCTCGGCCGGCCGCGTGCAATCGGTCGCCCTGCGGCTGGTCGCCGACCGCGAAGCGGAAATCGAACGCTTTGTGCGCGAGGAATACTGGAACATTGCCGCGCTCTTGAAGACGCCGCGCAATGACGGCTTCGAAGCCCGGCTGATCTCCGTCGAGGGCAAGAAGCTCGCCAAGCTCGATATCAAGAACGCCGAACAGGCCGGTGCGCTGCGCACCATGCTGGAGGGCGCGAGCTTCAAGGCGGCATCCGTCGAAGCCAAGCCGACCAAGCGCAACCCCGGACCGCCCTTCACCACCTCCACCCTGCAGCAGGCGGCATCCGGCCAGCTTGGCTTCTCGGCCTCGCGCACCATGCAGATCGCCCAGCGCCTGTATGAAGGCATGGACCTTGGCGGCGAAACCGCCGGTCTGATCACCTATATGCGTACGGACGGCGTGCAGATGGCGCCCGAAGCGGTTCAGGCCGCGCGCCAGACCATCGGCAAGGTGTTCGGCGAAAAATATGTGCCGGAGAAGCCGCGCTTCTATTCGACCAAGGCGAAAAACGCCCAGGAAGCGCACGAGGCCATCCGCCCGACCGATTTCAACCGCCACCCGAAGGATGTGCGCCAGTTCCTCGATGCCGACCAGGCACGGCTCTATGAGCTGATCTGGAAGCGCGCCATCGCCAGCCAGATGCAGTCGGCCGATATCGAACGGACTGTCGTGGACATTGACGCACAGAACGGCTCCAGTTTCGCGCAGCTGCGCGCCAATGGTTCCGTGGTGAAATTCGATGGCTTCCTCGGTGCCTATGTGGATCACCGCGAGGAAGAGGATGTCGATGAGGACGGCGCCCGCCTGCCCGAAATCCGTGCCGGCGAGGCCCTCGCCCGCGAAAAGATCAACGCGACGCAGCATTCGACCGAACCGCCGCCGCGCTATTCCGAAGCCACGCTGATCAAGCGGATGGAAGAGCTCGGCATCGGCCGCCCCTCGACCTATGCGGCGACCCTCGCCACCCTGCGCGATCGCGAATATATCACCATCGAAAAGCGCAAGCTCATTCCCGAAGCCAAGGGCCGTCTGGTCATTGCGTTCCTTGAGAGCTTTTTCCAGCGCTATGTCGAGTATGATTTCACCGCGGACCTCGAAGAAAAGCTCGACGAGATTTCCGACGGCAAGCTGCGCTGGAAGGATGTCCTGCGCGACTTCTGGACCGATTTCTTCGGTTCGGTCGACGGCATCAAGGAACTGCGCGTCACCAATGTTCTCGATGCGCTGAACGACCAGCTCGGCCCGCTCGTCTTCCCGCCGCGCGAAGATGGCAGCGATCCGCGTATCTGCCAGGTCTGCGGAACCGGCAATCTCTCGCTGAAGCTCGGTAAGTACGGCGCGTTCGTCGGCTGTTCGAACTATCCGGAATGCAAGTTCACCCGCCAGCTCGGCGGCAGTGAAGGCTCCGGCGAAAACGGCAATGGCGACGAGCCGAAACTGCTCGGCAAGGATCCCTATACGGACGAAGACGTCAGCGTGCGCAACGGCCGCTACGGCCCCTATGTGCAGCGCGGCGACGGCAAGGAAGCCAAGCGCGCCAGCCTGCCGAAGGGCTGGACCATCGACGCCATGGACCATGAAAAGGCGCTGGCGCTGTTGTCCCTGCCACGGGATGTGGGCCAGCATCCTGAATCCGCCAAGATGATCTCAGCCGGTATCGGCCGTTACGGTCCCTACCTCTCGCATGACGGCACCTATGCCAATCTGGAAAGCGCGGAGGACGTGTTCTCCATCGGCCTCAACCGCGCTGTCACCGTACTGGCGGAAAAACTGGCCAAGGGCCCGGGCCGCGGACGCGGCACACCGGCGGCGCTGAAAGAGCTGGGCGAGCACCCCGATGGCGGGCCGATCACCGTGCGTGACGGCAAATATGGTCCCTATGTCAATTGGGGCAAGGTCAACGCGACCCTGCCGAAGGGCAAGGACCCGGCAAGCGTCACGGTTGAGGAAGCCCTGCTCCTGATCACCGAGAAGGCCGGGGCCAAGGGCACCAAGAAAGCCCCTGCCCGCAAGGCTGCGGCGAAAAAGCCCGCCGCCAAGAAACCAGCCGCCAAAAAGGCGGCAGCGAAAAAAGCAAGTTAAGGACCCAAGAATTGGCACGCCGTATCTCTCCACCCAAAGGAAAAAAGCGGCCTGCCAGTTCCGCAGACAGCGGTCGCGAGCCCTATCTGCCGGGCCGCGAGGAAATTCTCCAGTTCATCAAGGAGAATCCGGACCGTGCGGGCAAGCGCGATATCGCCAAAGCCTTCAACCTCAAGGGCGATGCCCGCATCGGCCTGAAAGACATTCTGCGCGATCTGGCCGATGACGGCCTCGTGGAAAAGCGGGCAAAGCGCCTTGCCGTTCCCGGCAGCCTGCCGAGCGTTGCCGTCCTCGATATCACCGGACGCGACGGCGATGGCGGCCTGATTGCCAAGCCGGCCGAATGGCCCGCCGATCACGAGGACCGGCCACCCACGGTTTTCATCCGCGCTTCGCGCAACCAGAAGGGCCCGACGCCCGGCGTCGGCGACCGCGTTCTCGCCCGCATTTTTCAGGGCGCTGACCCGAGCGGTCCGGCCTATACGGCCCGCGTCATCAAGCGCATCGAACACCGCAAGGATGCGGTGCTGGGCGTTTTGCGCCATCTCGACAATGGCGAATGGCGGATCGAGCCGGTGGAGCGGCGGCAGGCCGAGCTTTCCGTCGATCCCGCCCAGCTGAACAATGCCAAGGCGAACGACCTCGTCGAAGTCGAAGTGACCAAGATCGGCCGCTACGGGCTGGCGCTTGCCCGGATCAGCCAGATCATCGGCTCCGTCGCCAGTGAGCGGGCGCTATCGATGATCGCCATCCACGAGCATGAAATCCCGCACGTGTTTCCCGACAGCGTCATTGCCGAAGCGGAAAAGGCCAAGCCCGCCACCATCGCGCACCGGGAAGACTGGCGGCAGGTGCCGCTTGTCACCATCGATCCCGCCGACGCCAAGGATCACGACGACGCCGTTTACGCCGAAGCGGACACGGACGAAAAGAATCCCGGCGGCTTCATCGCCACCGTCGCCATCGCCGATGTCGCCGCCTACATCACGCCGGGTTCGGCGCTGGACCGGGAAGCATTGAAGCGCGGCAATTCGGTCTATTTTCCCGACCGCGTCGTTCCCATGCTGCCCGAGCGCATTTCCAACGATCTGTGCTCGCTGAAGGAACTGGTCGACCGCCCCGCCCTTGCCGTGCGCATGGTTTTCGGCGCGGACGGGCGCAAGATTTCGCACACATTCCACCGCATCATGATGCGCTCGCATGCGCGCCTGTCCTATCCGCAGGCGCAGGCCGCCATTGACGGCGCGACCGACGAGAAGACGGCGCCCATTCTCGACAGCATCCTGAAGCCGCTCTGGGCGGCCTATGCCGTGCTCAAGCGCGGGCGCGATTCGCGCGAACCGCTGGAACTCGACCTGCCGGAGAAGAAAATCCTGCTGACGCCGGAAGGCAAGGTCGACAAGGTGGTGATTCCGCCGCGGCTCGATGCGCACAAGCTCATCGAAGAATTCATGATCCAGGCCAATGTCGCCGCCGCCGAAACACTGGAGCGCAAGCGCCAGCCGCTGATCTTCCGCATTCATGATGCGCCCTCGCTGGCCAAGCAGGAAGTTTTGCGCGAGTTTCTGCGCACGCTGGATATTTCGCTGGCGCGCGGCGCCGAACTGCGTCCGAACCAGTTCAACCACATTCTCAAGCGCGTCGAAGGCAGCGAACAACAGGAGCTGGTCAACCAGGTCGTCCTGCGCTCGCAGTCGCAGGCGGAATACAACCCGGAGAATATTGGCCATTTCGGCCTCAACCTGCAGAAATATGCGCATTTCACCTCGCCGATCCGCCGCTATGCCGATTTGATCGTGCACCGGGCGCTGATCGCAGCGCTGGCACTCGGGCCCGATGGCATCACCCACAAGGAAGAGGAAGACCTGCCGGAGATCGCCGCGCTGATTTCCACGTCGGAACGGCGCGCCATGGCGGCCGAACGCGACACGGTCGACCGGCTGATCGCCCATCACCTCGCCGGACAGGTCGGCAGCAGTTTCCAGGGGCGGATTTCCGGCGTGACCAAGGCCGGGCTGTTCGTTGCCCTTGCGACATATGGTGCCGATGGCTTTATTCCCATTTCAACCCTCGGCGATGATTACTATCTTTATGACGAAACCAACCATGCCCTGTCGGGCGAAAGAAGCGGCAAGGGTTTTCGGCTGGGCGATATCGTCGATGTGCGCCTGATCGAGGCCCTGCCGGTGGCGGGTGCACTGCGGTTCGAAATGCTGACCGAACCGCATGCCGTTCCAAGCGGCGTGCGCTCGCATCACAAGGCCAAGCGCTTTGCGCGCGGAAGTCAGAAGCGTCCGGGCGGGTTCTCCCGCGGCGGGCGAAGAGGTAAGGGATGACGGAACAGATTTTTGGTGCGGATACGGCCCCGGCAAGACCCGTCCGCCCGGTCGGTCAGGCCATGTGGCGCGGCTTTCGCAGCCGCTGCCCGCATTGCGGCGAAGGCAAACTGTTCCGCGCCTTCGTCAAATCGGTCGACCGCTGCGCGGTCTGCGGCGAGGACTATACCCACCAGCAAGCCGATGATTTTCCTGCTTATATAACCATCACAATTGTAGGCCATATTGTGCTGGGCGGATTCCTCGCGGTGGAAACGCTCGTCCTGCTTTCAAGCTGGGTGCATCTGGCAATCTGGGCACCCCTCACGGTTGCCATGTCCATCGCCCTGCTCCAACCGATAAAGGGCGCGATCATTGGATTGCAATGGGCCAATTACATGCATGGTTTCGGCGGCGAAACCGATGAGCTGGAACCGCCGGAACGGTGATACGATGCCATTGAGCGACCTCGACAAATCCGCGCCTGCCAAAGCCGCCGCCAATGCCCGCCTGCGGCCGCGCGACGCCGCATCGCTGCTGCTCGTTGACCGCACCGGCAAGGAACTGCGCATTCTCATGGGCCGGCGCCACATGCGCCATGTCTTCATGCCGGGGAAATTCGTGTTTCCGGGCGGGCGCACCGAACGCGCCGATGGCCGCATTGCCGCCTTTGGCGAGCTGACGCCCTCCGACGAAAACAATCTTTTGAAGGGCATGGGCACGCGCCCCAGCGCCCAGCGCTGCCGCGCCCTCGCCCTTTCCGCCATTCGCGAAACCTATGAAGAAGCCGGGCTGTTCCTCGGCCGGCGCGCACCCGCCGCCATCGGCCATCCCGACTGGGCGGCCTTTGACCAGCGCGGCATCCTGCCCGACCTTTCGGCCATGCGCTATTTCGCCCGCGCCACCACGCCCCCCGGCGGCTCGCGCCGCTTCGACACGCGCTTCTTCATGGCCTTCCGCGAGGCGGTGGCCGACAGCCTGCCGGAAGGCACCGGACCGTCGCTCGAACTCGAGGAGCTGTGCTGGCTGCCCTTCCATGACGCCCTGAAGCTCGATATTCCGACGATCACCCGCGCCATCATCCAGGAGGCGCAGCTGGTCCTCGGCGCCAATCCCGAGCTGTCGCCCGGCCACAGCGTTGTTCAATACCGCATGACATACGGGCGTTTCGTCCGAGAGGTCTTCTAGCTCATGGATGCAATGCAGAAGACGTCCGACCAGATCGTGGTCCGGTCATCCTGGCGCGCCCTCGTTGCGGCCATCGCAACGATCAGCGCCGTCGGTGTCGCCATCGGCCTCGGCATTCCGCTTCTGAGCGTCATCCTGGAAAATCGCGGCCATTCCGCCACGATGATCGGCCTCAATGCGGCGGTGGCCGGCATTGCCTCCATCGTTGCCGCGCCCTTCGCCGCCTCCATCGCCGCCCGGCTCGGCGTGGTGCCGACCCTGCTGCTGATGCTTTTGATCGGCGCCTGCTCCTTCTTCGGCTTCTATGTCTTCAGCGATTTCTGGGTGTGGGTGGTGCTGCGCGTCTTCCTGCATTTCGCCCTGACCATGCTGTTCATCCTGTCGGAATACTGGATCAACACCGCCGCGCCGCCGGAAAAGCGCGGGCTGGTGCTCGGCGTCTATGCCACGGTGCTGTCCATGGGCTTTGCGCTCGGACCCTGGCTGTTTTCGCGCATCGGCAGCACCGGCATCACGCCGTTTGCCGTCGGCTTCGGCATCATCATCTTCGCCATGCTGCCGGTCCTTCTTGCCTGGAAGGAAAGCCCCGACTTTCACGAGGAAGAACATGTGCCCTTCGCGCCCTTCATCTGGGCGGTGCCGACGGCAACGGCCGCCGTCTTCGTGTTCGGCGCGGTGGAAACCGGCGGCTTCGCGCTGTTTCCGGTCTATGGTTCGCGCATCGGCTACAGCGAGGCCGATGCCGCCCTGCTCCTGACCACGATCGGCCTCGGCAATGTGCTGATGCAGATCCCGATCGGCCTGCTCAGCGACCATGTGCGCGACCGCCGCAAGATCCTGCTCACCTGCGCGCTGGTCGGGCTTGCCGGCATGTGCATCCTGCCCTTCATCACCGCCAACTGGTATCTGGTGGCGGGCCTGTTCTTCATCTGGGGCGGCGTGGTGGCCGGGCTCTACACGGTGGGCCTTGCGCATCTCGGCTCGCAGCTCACGGGGCGCGAACTCGCCTCGGCCAATGCGGCATTCGTGTTCTGCTATGCCGTCGGCATGCTGGTCGGCCCGCAGGCACTCGGGCTTGGCATGGATGCGATGGGCCCCGGCGGATTTGCCGTGTCATTGGCGGTATTCTTCGCCGGTTACGCGCTTCTGGTCGGTTCCCGGCTGATACGGCGCAGGAATTAGCGGGCGAATCCCGGCCTCTGCGCAGGGAATGGTCCGGAGAGACACCCCAAGATAAAACCCTCCTGTTGCTTTTATCGATGCGCGAAAAATCGCCGGATTTTCCACAGCCGCGGCTTTTTCCGCGCTGCACACACCGCCTGCGCCTCTCTTTCCAGCACAACCCTCAATCGCAGCCGGTTCAGCCGCGCATTGTGGCCGCCGATGCCTGCTATCTGCGATAGAATTTATATACCGGGCACAACCCTGAACATGTAATTCTATGGATTTTCTGCCACAGCAAGGCCAAAACGACGCGCTTTTTGCCATGTTTGTCTTGAACGCTGTGCCGTTCTGTGACTCTATTGACCGATATTGCCTATGATTTCGATTCGTCTTTTTGACGGCATTTTTGATTTTGACTGATAGTGATATTGGGAACCATATTTCATGTCTTTTCACGCCACAGCTGCGGGTTTTTCCGCGCGTCCTAACACCCTTTCCACCTTCCGTAACCACCTTCTGTGCAGCGTCTGCGCCGCCTTGCTGGTGATGGGTTCCGGCGCCGTGGCGCAGGCCGAGGACCCAGCGCCGCCCGCCGAGGCGAAGGCTATAACTGTCAAAAATGATGAAGAAAAGGAATTCGGGGCAGACAAGATCTTAGGCGATATCACGGTGAACGGTGCGGTGATAGTCAGAGGGCAGATGAGGAACGGTACTGTTGACAGTGAGGGAAACGGTGCGCCCGCTGGGATGTTAAATCTCTCAGGTAGCCGTGCCAAGGCAACCGGAACGATTGTTGTTGGTCCCGCCGATCAGGCAGTTTTAGCTGTTGATTTCGGTGCAACGGTCAATGAAGTCATCGTGAACGGCACGCAGTCGAAGACCGGCGACCAGGAGCGCAGGGGTGGCAGGGCAAACGTCCTCGGTGTGGGAAGCCGAATCGACAAGAGCACCGTTAACCTGGGCGGCTTGATGATGGTCTACGATCAGGCCACAGCAGGCACGGTCACCGTCAACTCGCGCGGCAAGCTGGAGGTCAAGGCCAAGAGCAAGGTGGAGGAGGTCACCGTCAATGGCGAAAAGGCGTGGAATTCATTAACCGGTTTAGGCGGCATCGGCGGCTTCGCTGATGTCTACGGCGCGGGAAGCAAGATTGATAAGGGCACGGTCAATCTGGGCGGCTGGATGAAGGTCAGGGATCAAGCAACGGCAGGCACCATCACCGTCAACTCGGGTGGCTGGCTGGATGTCAAGGACGGTGGCACGGCCGAAGAGGTCACCCTCAATGGCGAAAAGGAGATGGACTTTGACGGCATCGGCGGCTTCGCTGATGTCTACGGCGCGGGAAGCAAGATTGATAAGGGCACGGTCAATCTGGGCGGCTACATGAAGGTCAGGGATCAAGCAACGGTAGGCACAATCACCCTCAATAATGGCGGCTGGCTGGCTGTCTACGATAGAGGCACGGCGAAGGAGGTTACACTCAACGGCGAAAAGGCATGGGACGCAAGCGGGAAAGGCGGCGTCGGCAGCTTCGCTGAGGTCTTCGGCGTGGGAAGCCGAATCGATAAGGGCACCATCAATCTGGGCGGCAGGATGATTGTCCATGACGATGCCTCGGCAGGCACGGTCACCGTCAACAAGGGCGGCAAGCTGGAGGTCTTGGCGAAAGGCCGCGCCGACAACGTCCTGGTGCATGGAGGTTATGCGTCCACCGCGGGCGATATCGGCACCGCCACCATCGGCAAGGATGGCAAGCTGGATGTCAAGGCTGGCGGCAAGGCAGGCACTGTCAATCTGGATGGCGGCTTTGCCGACGTCTATGACAGAGGCGAAATCACCGGCAAGAGCACGGTCAGCGATGGCGGTGAATTGGTTGTCAATATCGGCGGCCGGGCGGGTGATATCACGCTGACCGGCGGTGATTCAGCCGGCCATGACAGCTATGCAGTTGTCAACGGAATCGCGGGGGACATCACGCTCGGTGCAAACAGCACTCTCAACGGTTTCGGCACTGTCGACAATGTGTGGGTGCATGCGGGCGGCGGGGTCGCTCCCGGCACAGCTCAGTACAAGTTTGCCGCGCTCACCACAACAGGCGATGTCACTTTCGACAAGGGCAGCATCTATTCCGTGCAGATCGCCAATGACGGTTTGCGCGCCAACAGGCTGGAGGTGCAGGGACAGGCAAATCTCCACGGCGGTACCGTCAAGGTGCAGGCGGAAGACTTTGCCGGAAAGGACAGCCAGGGCGCGGCTACCCCACAGCCCCTGAGCAAAGAGCAGAGCGAAGGCTTGCTCTCGAAGCACTTTATCATCCTGACGGCCGAAAAAGGCGTCATCGGGCGGTTCGATGAGATTAAGCCCGATTACAACTACATCACGCCGACGCTTGCCTATACCGACAAGACCGTCAGCCTCGGTTTTGATTTGACTGAAACGGCCAAGACCGAACAGAAAGAAAAGAAACAGAAACTTGCCACTGAACTGCAGCAGCAGAAGCAGGCAGAGGTTGACCGCCTGAAGGCCGAGCAGGCAAAGGTGACAGCCAGTGCCAGGGCCTCCGACGAAAAGGCTCAGCAGCTTGCCGACACGTTGAAGCAGACGCAGGCAGCATTTGACAGCCTGAAGGTCGAGTATGCAAAGGTGACAGCCGGTGCCAGGGCCTCCGGCGAAAAGGCTCAGCAGCTTGCCGCCGGACTGCAGCAGATGCAGGCAGAGGTTGATCGCCTGAAGGCCGAGCAGGCAAAGGTGGCCGCTGATACGACTGCCGCAGAGGCGAAAGCGCAGCAGCTCGCCGCCGATGAGGCCAAGGCGCAGGCCGAGGCCGACCGCCTGAACAGGCAGCTGCATGAGGAGCAGATCAAGAACATCGTTCTTGTCGATGCGGTC
>NZ_JBQEPA010000027.1:0-69410 GCF_052056495.1 Phyllobacterium sp. 22229 | reverse complement strand
GCGAAGAACCTGAAGGGTGAGGGCGTCCGGGCAGAGCCCGGCAAAACAGTCAACCAGACTGTTTTAAGGCCGAACGGGCAAAGCCTGTCCCCGCAACCAAAACCAACTCACAATCGCAGAACCAGCTTCTCACAAAACACCAAAACCCCACCATAAACCGGGTTGCCCCCGTTTGGGGAAGGCGCAAAAACGCGGGGAAAGCAAACTGGTGGTTAAAACTGCACTGCGCCGGTATTGGCGCCGCACAGGAGAACGGCAACGTGTTCGTGCGGACCGGCAACGTATTTCTGTGCCAGAAGCGCGGCAAAGGCCGCCGCTCCACCGGGTTCAGCGACAATGCGCAGCCGCTCCCAAAGGGCGGATTGCGCGGCACGAATGTCATCGTCCGAGACAAGGACGGACTGCGCGACATAATCGCGGGCAAATGGAAACATCAATTCTCCCACACGCCTGGGCGCGAGGGAATCGGCAGCGATGCCTTCCGCCGGAGCGTCGACAGGCCGGCCTGCACTGAGTGCCCTGTGCAGGGTGGGTGATCCCTCGGGTTCGACAGCCACGATCCTGACGCGGCCGCGAAACCAGGCCGCAATTCCGCCAATCAGGCCGCCGCCGCCCACGGCGACCAGGAGGGTTGTGATCTCAGGCAGGTCTGTTTCGATTTCCAGGCCAAGCGTTCCCTGGCCGAGCAGGGTTTCCGGCTGGTCGAAGGCGTGAACCGGCATGGCCTTGTGCTCTGCCGTGAATTGCTCGCTGGCCGCCAGGGCATCGGCATAGCGGCTGCCGGAGACAACAAGGTTTGCGCCGTAACTGCGGATGCGGTCCGCCTTGGCGGGTGCGGTGACATCGGGCACGAATATCGTTGCGGGTACGCCAAGCCGCATCGCCGCATAGGCGACGGCGGCACCATGATTGCCGCCCGATGCGGCAACGACACCCGCGTCCGGCACCGGACGGGTGAGCAGATTGGCAAAGGCGCCGCGCGCCTTGAACGAACCCGAGTGCTGCAGAAACTCAAGCTTGAAATCGATGCTGCGTGGCTGAAGGCCGAAATCACCAAGATCCGCACGCATGACCGGGGTATGCCGGATGTGCGGCCGGATCAGGCGTCCGGTTTCAATGATGCGTTCCGGGGTGATGTCTGTTGGGCTGGACATGGTGTGGACTCACGATGCGTGGAGTTCAACTTAGAGCGCTCTTCCCCGCAAATGCAACTTTTGTGATGTATCCCACATCCATTGTTCACATGGTTGCGGTTGTTCCTGCCGGGCAAGTGCTGAAACAGCAGGTAAAATACAGAATATATTTCAATTGGTTATTTGTTTTCTCCAGTGATTTTGTCAACCGCGTTGACTCCCCCTGAAACTTCTGGCTATCTAGAATAACAAATGAGCGATATTTGCTCAAATGTAGATTTACCAGAAAAATGAGTCTTTGGGGAGGAAAACCATGCTCAGACGTCGCAGCTTTTTGTTCAGATTCGCCTTTGCCGGAACCGCCATTTCATTGGCGGCAGGATTGGGCATAACTGCCGCCCATGCGGAAGGCCTGAAAATCGGGTTCAGCCAGGTGACGTTGCAGTCGCCCTTCTATGTTCAGCTCAAGACTGGCGCGGAAGCGGCCGCCAAGGCCGGCGGCGATACACTGGTTTTTCTTGACGCCAACGGCGATGTCAGCAAGCAGAACAATGACATTCAGGATCTGATAACCCAGGGCGTCAATGCGCTGATCATCAATCCGGTCAATCCCGATGCAGTCGTGCCATCGCTGGAAGCGGCTGTTGCCGCCGGCATCCCGGTCATTACGGTTGACCGCAGCGTCAACGGCAAGGGGGTTACCGCCCATGTCGGCCGCGACAACAAGAACATGGGCAAGCTGGTCGGCGAAGCGGTTGTCGCGCGCCTGAAGGCCGACGGTGTCGAGAAAGCCAAGATCATCGAGATCCAGGGCGATGCGGGCGGCGCGGTCATGATGGACCGGCGCGACGGTTTTCACAGCGCCATCGAAGGCTCGGGTCATACTATCGTCGAAGGCCCCTATGCGGAATATATCCGCGCCAATGCGGTCACCGCGATGCAGGACCTGCTTCAGGCCAATCCGGATGTGAAGGTTGTCTATGCGCATAATGATGATATGGCGCTTGGTGCCCTGCAGGTGCTGAAGGAAAACAACCGCAGTGATGTGCTGGTTGCCGGTGTGGACGGATTGTCGGAAGCGCTCGCCATCATGGCCGATGGCGGCAACTACATCGGTTCGGCGCTGAATGATCCCAAATATCTCGGTGATGTGACGATCCAGGTTGCCCGCGAAGCCGCGGCCAAGAAGCCTGTCTCGGCCTTTGTCGATGCGGGCACGGCATTGGTGACGTCCAAGAATGTGGCGGATTTCCCCCGCGCGGGACTGTTTGCCGAATACCGCCCGCACGTTCTCGGCCAGTAGGCCTTCCTCCTGAGCCTGCGGAGCAGACCTGTTCCGCAGCTCCCATTATCATATACCCACAGGATACCATGATGCGCGCAGCCGTTCTCTATGCCCCGGGCGATATTCGCCTCGAAAATGTCCCGGAACCCCAGATCAAGCCAGGACACGTGATTGTCCGCGTCGCGTCCGTGGGGGTGTGCGGCTCGGATCTGCCGCGCATGCTGATCAAGGGCGCCCACAGGATGCCGCTCATCTGCGGCCATGAGTTTTCGGGTCATATCACCGAGCTGGGCGAAGGCGTGGAAGGCTTTGACCTCGGCGAACTGGTGGCCATTCCGCCGATGCTGCCATGTTTCGAATGCGACCAGTGCCAGAAGGGGCAGTTTTCGCGCTGCCGCGACTATGATTATTTCGGTTCGCGCCGGGATGGCGCCTACGCCGAATTTGTCTGCGTTCCCGTCTCCAACCTTTTGAAGACGCCAAAGGGGATCGATCCAAGGGCGGTCGCCATGACCGATCCCGCATCCATCGCCATTCATGCCATATGGAAGGCCGGCGGTATCGGCATGGGCCAGCGCGGCGGCGTCATCGGCTGCGGCCCGATTGGCCTGTTTGCCATTCAATGGCTCAAGCTGATGGGCGCCAGCGACGTCGTAGCCGTCGATGTGTCGGAGGAAAAGCTGGCGATGGCGCGGCGTGCCGGCGCAACGCACACATTCCTGTCCGGCGCCGACATTCCGGCCAGTCTGCTGTGCGATACGATTATCGAGGCCGCCGGACATCCGTCGTCGATCAACATGGCGGTGAAGATGGCGGCGCCGAGCGGCCATGTGGTCTTCATCGGCATTCCGGTTGCGGAGGTAACCCTGGACAACAAGACATTCCAGCATTTCCTGCGGCAGGAGGTATCGCTGCATGGCTCGTGGAATTCGTTCGGTGCGCCCTATCCGGGGCCGCAATGGACGGTGACGCTGGAAAAACTGGGATCCGGCGCACTGGAATGGGAATTCATGATCACGCATGATCTCGACCTTGCCGAGTTGCCGGGAATGTTCGAAAAGTTCCGGACTGACAGGAGCATGTTCTTTTCGAAGGTCATGTTCCGGCCCTGAAAGACTTCGGGAAGAGGCAGGGAATCGAGGGAGGAGACGGCAGGATGACACTTGTCCTGAACTTTGATCTTGGCACGGGAGGAGTCCGCGCCGGTGTATACGATGTCGAGCGCAGGACCATGCTCTCGCTGTCGGAAGCCAGTTATTCCACCACATATCCCCATGCGGGCTGGGCTGAACAGCAGCCCGAGGAATGGTGGAACGCACTTGTGAAGGCTGGCCGTCAGGCCGTCGAGCAATGCGGATCAGGCGACATAGCTGCGGTTTGCGTGGCCACGACCGCTTCCTCCGT
The DNA here is from genome assembly GCF_052056495.1 of Phyllobacterium sp. 22229. NCBI lineage: Bacteria > Pseudomonadati > Pseudomonadota > Alphaproteobacteria > Hyphomicrobiales > Phyllobacteriaceae > Phyllobacterium > Phyllobacterium sp. 22229. Next base: position 65,588 of record NZ_JBQEPA010000027.1, on the reverse strand, counting down.
CGTGGTCTGCGACAGGGAAAGCACGCCGCTTTATCCGGCTATTTTATGGATGGACTGCCGGGCGGCCAAGGAGGCCCGCGCCACGGAAAAGCTCAATCATCCCGTCATGGCCTATAGCGGCGGCGGCGATGCCGTTGAATGGCTGGTTCCCAAGGCGATGTGGCTGGCCGAACACGAACCAGCTATCTTTGCCGAGGCTGATATCATTTGCGAAGCGCTGGATTTCATCAACTACAGGCTGTGCGGCGCATGGGTCGGCTCGCGCATGAATGCGGCCTGCAAGTGGAATTACGATTCAAGCAATGGTGCGTTTGTTCCGGAGATTTACGCGGCGCTTGGCATTCCCGAACTGCAGGGCAAACTGCCGCAAAGGATCGTGCCAGTCGGCGATGCCATCGCGCCATTGAAGCCGGATGTTGCCGCAGCGCTTGGCATCACCTCATTGCCGCTTCTTGCCCAGGGCGGCATCGATGCGCATATCGGCATGCTTGGTGCGGGAACCGTTGCCGCGGGTGGAATGCTGATCATTGGCGGTACATCGGTCGTGCATCTGACGCACCTGAGAGAACAGGGCAATGTGACCGGCTTCTGGGGACCTTATCCCAATGCACTCGTTGATGGGTTGTGGCTGGTTGAGGCGGGGCAGGTCTCTGCCGGATCAATCCTCAACTGGTTCAGCGGCACGATTTTCGGGCTGGACGAGCAGGGCCACCGTGAGCTGATCCGCCAGGCATCCGTGGTTTCGGCCCAGAATTCTGGTCTTTTGACGCTCGACTATTGGATGGGCAACCGCACACCCTACCGGGATGCGGATCTGCGCGGGGCAATCCTCGGCCTGTCGCTCAGCCATGACAGGGCGGACATCTATGCTTCGGCGGTGGATTCCATTGCGCTCGGTTCCGCCAATGTTGTTGCGGTGCTGGAGGAACGCGGCGTTTGCGTCGAGCGGATCGTCATGGCTGGCGGCATCTGCAAGAACCCGCTGTGGTTGCAGGCGACAATCGACGCCATCGGCCGGCCGGTTCATGTGGCGAGCGATGACAATCTGTCTCTTATTGGAACGGCGGTCTGCTCCGCCCATGCGCTTGGATTGTTTCCCGATCTTATCGCCGCGTCTGAGGCCTGCGCTGCTCTGGCGCGGGAAGTGCAGCCTGACCCCGTGCGCAGCGGACGTTACCGCGATACGATGGCGCTCTATCGGGATACAACCGAAATATTGACACCGGCGCTGCATGCATTGAGCGCCAGGCAATTGGCGGGGGCTGCACAATGAACGACGCACGGATCAATCCATCTGTCCGGTTGCCTTCCGACGAGCAGCGGGAGCACCTGATGGTGCGTGTCGCCAAGCTCTATTATGATCTTGAGCGCACCCAGAGCGAGATTGCCACGGAGCTTGGGCTGACGCGCTGGCAGGTGGGCCGGTTGCTCATCGAAGCCAAGGAATTGGGGGTCGTGCGCATCGAGATCACACCGCGCGCCTATCGGCGGACGGAACTCGAAGTGCGCCTGCAGCAGCAATTCGGCTTGCGCGATGCCATTGTCGTGCCGTCGGGCGGAACGACGGATTCAGCCCTTCTCATGGAAAGCGTGGCGCAGGCCGCCGCGAAATACCTGGCGGGCCTCAACCCCAAGGCCGATCTGATCGGTGTCTCCTGGGGCCGCACCATGTCGGCGGTTGCCAAATTCCTGCCGAACAACTGGAACCCCGGCGTGCATGTGGTTCTGGTGAACGGCTCCACAAACCTGCGTTCGACCTCAACCCATACCAGCGCCGTTGCCGAGGAATTTGCCAGGGCAGGCAACGGCATCGCCACGCTTCTGCCGGTTCCCGCCATACTGGGTAAGAAAAGCACCCGTGAAGTGCTTGAAGACGATCCGATCATCGAGCGCGTTCTCAAACTTGCGATGGAAGCGGATGTGGTCTGTTTCGGCATGGGCGGCATCACGCATGAATCCGTGCTGCTCAGTTCCGGCTATCTTGAAGAGGCCGATATTGACCGGCTGAAGGATGCGGGTGCGGTCGGAGACATTCTTGGCCGCTTCCTCGACAAGGATGGCAACATTGTTGATGAGACAATCGATGACCGCACGGTTGGATTGCGGCTTGATTATCTCAAGACCAAGCAGCGTTCGATCGGGGTCGTTGCGGGCGAAGAAAAACTGCAGATAGCCTTGGCTGCCCTGAAAGCCGGTTTTGTCTCGGTCATCGTTACCGACGAGGCGACGGCCCGCTATGCATTGGAGGCCGCAAGTGGCGACTGATGTTCTGACCGTCCGGCAGGTGTCGAAGACATTCCTGCCCAACATCATCGCACTGGAGTCGGCCTCGCTGAATGTGCGGGCCGGAGAGGTGCATTGTCTGCTTGGTGCCAACGGCGCCGGAAAATCGACGCTGCTCAAGATCATAGCCGGCGCTTTCCGCCCGACGGATGGGATACTGTTGCTGGATGGTGAGCCGGTTGAACTGCATTCGCCGGCTCAAGCTGCACGGCTTGGCATTTCGATGATCTATCAGGAACTCGATCTCGTCCCGCAACTGACCGTCGAACAGAACCTGTTTCTCGGCCATGCACCCGGCCGTTTCGGATTGATCAACCATGGGGAGCGCCGGGAAAGGGCGGCTGCTGCGTTGAAGCGCGTGGGCGCGCATTTCAAACCGGATGCGCGGGTCGAGACCCTGTCGGTTGCCAACCAGCAACTGACCGCGATTGCCCGCTCGCTGACAATGGACGCCAAGATCATCATCATGGACGAGCCATCGGCATCGCTCAACGAAACCGAGCTCGAGAGCGTGTTCAAGGTCATCCGCGAACTCGTCAGGCAGGGGGTTGCCATACTTTATGTCAGTCACCGGCTGGGTGAGTTGCGCGAAATCGGCGACCGGGTGACCGTGTTGCGCGGCGGCAGGACCATCGAGACGTTCGACGTCAAGAGCACCGGGGATGGCGCACTGGTGGAAGCCATCATCGGCAAACAGCGCTCGCTGATCGAACGGAAAACCCGCGAGCCGGTAACCGGCGATTTCGCGCTGCGCGTCAACCGGCTGCACGGACCGGAAGGTCTTGATATCAGCGGTCTTGATGTGCGCTGGGGTGAGGTTGTCGGTCTGACCGGATTGAACGGCTCCGGCCGCACATCGTTTCTGAAGTCGCTCTTCGGTGCAAACAGGTTCGACGGCGACATCAAGCTGGAAGGCAAGCCGTTCCATCCGCGTCATCCGGCTCACGCCATCCGCAGTGGCATCGGTCTGGTGCCGGAAAACCGCAAGACGGAAGGCCTCATCCTGCACGCTCCGATCTACAAGAATGCAACCTTGCCATCGATGCGCGAGAGCTGGCTGACACGCCATTCCCGGCAGAAGCAGAAGACGGCACCGGTCCTGAAAAGCCTGTCGACCAAATATGGCCGGCCGGAACAGGCCGTCGTGCAGCTGTCCGGCGGCAACCAGCAGAAGGTCGTCCTGGCCAAATGGATCATCAACGGCGCGCGCGTGCTGCTCCTCGACGAGCCCAGCCGTGGCCTCGATATCGGCGCCAAGGCGGATCTCTACAATCTGGTCGACAGGCTCGCGCGGGAAGGGGCCGCTGTCATCGTTGCCAGCAGCGAGCTCGATGAGCTTTATGCGGCCTGCGACACGATCTGGGTCTTTCATGAAGGCCGCAACATCGGCAAATACGATCCTTCGGTTGCGGACCGCGACACAATATTGAGGGCAACAATTCTGGGTGAAAATCATGTCCAACACTGAAACCGCCATGCCTCCAGCCGATACCCCGGCATTCGGCAAGCGTCTTGTCGATCTGGCGATCGAATACAACTTCATCGTCATCTTTCTGGCAGTGGTTGTGATCGCGACCTCGCTGTCGAGCAATTTTTTGACCTTTACCAATATCGCCAATCTGTTTCAGCAAGCTGCGGTTGTTGGCGTCGTTGCCATCGGCATGACCTTCGTCATCCTGACTGGCAATATCGACCTGTCTGTCGGCAGTGTCGTTGCGCTTTGCGGCATGCTGGTTGCCGTGCTGATGTCGCATGGTTTCGATCCCTTCGTGGCCGTCGCGATCACGGCACTGGTGGGAACGGCCTGCGGTGCGGGTATGGGGGCGATCAGCGCGCTTGCCCAGGTGCCAAGCTTCATCGTCACGCTGGCCGGGCTCGTCTCCTTCCGGGGCATCACCTATCTGATGACCGATGGTGTACCCGTGAGCGGTCTGCCGCAGGGTTTCGCGTCGATCAGCTCGACCATGATCCCGCTTCTGCCCGGCTTCTCCCTGTCGTCGATGGGTCTGATCTTTATTGTCCTGTGCATTGTCGCCGGTCTGGTGCTGCGCTTTACCGTGTTTGGCGAATATGTCTTCGCGACGGGCGGCAATCCGGAAGCTGCCCGGCTGTCCGGCCTGCCGACCCGGTTCATGATCACGGCGGTTTTCGCGGTGTCGGGGTTCATGGCAGCGCTGGGCGGCATCCTTTTGACATCACGCCTGCGCATTGGCCAGCCTACAGCGGCGCAGGGGCTTGAGCTTGACGCCATCGCTGCCGTCGTGCTGGGTGGTACAAGTCTATTCGGTGGACGCGGCGGCGTACTCGGTACATTTTTTGCCGTGATGCTGCTCCAGGTTCTCCGCAACATATTCAATCTTCTGGGATTGGGCTCCTTCTACCAGATGACTGTCACCGGTATTATCATCGTTGCAGCCATCCTGCTCAATCGCTTCATCGATCATAGGAAGGGTCGGGGATGAACACGCAACAACCATTGGTCCAAAAGGGCACGGAAATCCAAATGCCACATTCCCACGCGCGCAACACCGGCACGAAACTTCTGCCGGACTGGTTCGAGGATATCGCCGTCAATCGTTCGGCAACGGAGCGCCGGGCGGCGACACTGACCACCAGGCGAACGGTCAAGAAGGAGTATCAGGCGGCGTGGCTGGTCAAAGCGATCACCTGCATCGACCTGACGACCCTTGCCGGTGACGACACGGCCGGCCGTGTCCGGCGCCTGTGCGCCAAGGCGAAAAAGCCGGTGCGCGACGACATTCTGGAAGCGCTCGGGCTTGCCGATGCGCATATCACAACGGGCGCGGTCTGCGTCTATCCGACGATGGTTCCCCACGCGGTCAAGGCGCTGGAAGGTTCGGGCATTCCGGTCGCATCCGTTGCGACAGGGTTCCCTGCGGGTTTGACACCACTGCCGCAGCGCCTGGCCGAAATTCACTACGCGGTGGGTGAAGGCGCCAAGGAAATCGATATCGTCATTACGCGCGAACATGTTCTCACCCAGAATTGGTCAGCGCTGTATGACGAGATTGTCCGGATGCGCGAAGCTTCGGGCGAGGCGCATCTGAAAGCCATTCTGGCAACGGGCGATCTCAACACGCTGCGCAATGTCTACCGTGCGTCGATGGTTGCGATGCAGGCGGGTGCCGATTTCATCAAGACGTCGACCGGCAAGGAAGATGTCAATGCCACGCTGCCCGTCAGCCTGGTGATGCTGCGGGCGCTGCGGGATTATGGCGAACTGTCCGGCCAGACCGTTGGCTTCAAGCCTGCGGGCGGCATGAAGACGGCGAAGGATGCCATGAACTGGCTGATCCTGATGAAGGAAGAATTGGGGTTGCCGTGGATGCAGCCGGATCTGTTCCGGCTTGGAGCCAGCTCGATGCTTGGCGATATCGAACGGCAGCTGGAACATTATGTGACGGGTCGCTACGCGGCGTCATCGCGCCACGCACTCGCTTGAGGAACAGGAATATGGGACAGATCAAGGATATTCTTCGCACGATGGAATATGGCCCGGCACCAGAGAGCAATACCGACATCCAGAATTGGCTTGATGCCAACAAGGCGGGTTTTGGTCACTTCATCAATGGCAAGTTCACCGGCACCGAGGGCCGCGAGACATTTGCGGTCATCAATCCGGCCAATGACGCCGTTCTGGCGAAAGTGGCGCACGGCAACGCCGCCGATGTCGACGCGGCCGTGAAGGCGGCGCGCGCGGCCTTCGGCAAATGGTCGAAGCTGCCCGGCCACGAACGCGCCAAATATCTCTACGCGATTGCCCGTCATATCCAGAAGCGTGAGCGCTTCTTCTCCGTCCTGGAGACCATGGACAATGGCAAGCCGATCCGCGAGACCCGCGATATCGATATCCCGCTGGTCGCCCGGCATTTCTACCATCATGCCGGTTGGGCAGAGATGGTCGAGACAGAGTTCGAAGGCTTTTCGCCCGTGGGTGTCTGCGGTCAGGTGATCCCGTGGAATTTTCCGCTGCTGATGTTGGCGTGGAAAATCGCGCCGGCACTTGCCGCCGGCAACACGGTTGTCCTCAAACCGGCCGAACTGACACCGCTGACAGCGGTTGCCTTTGCCGAAGTCTGTCATGAAATCGGCCTGCCTGCCGGTGTCGTCAACATCGTCCATGGCGATGGCGCGACGGGGGCTGCGATCTGCGGCCATGACGATATCGACAAGGTGGCCTTCACCGGCTCGACCGAAGTTGGCCGGATCATCCGCGAGCAGATTGCCGGTTCGGAAAAGAAGCTGTCGCTGGAGCTGGGCGGCAAGTCGCCTTTCATCGTGTTCGAAGATGCCGATATCGATGGCGCTATCGAGGGCGTGGTTGATGCCATCTGGTTCAACCAGGGTGAGGTGTGCTGTGCCGGTTCGCGTCTTCTCATTCAGGAAGGCATTGCCGAGCGGTTTTATGCAAAACTGCGCAAACGCATGGAAACCCTGCGGGTCGGCGATCCACTCGACAAGACCATGGATGTCGGCGCGATTGTCTCCAAGGGCCAGTTGAAGCGCATCACATCACTGGTCGAGCAGGGCAAGGCAGAGGGCGGTACGCTCTGGCAGGCGCCGGTGACATTGCCCAGCAAGGGCGCATTCTTTGCGCCGGGTTTCTTCACCGATGTCGAGCCGGCGTCGACCGTGTGCGAAGTAGAGATTTTCGGACCGGTTGCCACCGCAACGACGTTCCGCACCCCGGATGAAGCCATCGCCCTTGCCAACAATACAAAATACGGGCTGGCCGCATCGGTCTGGTCGGAAAACATCAATCTGGCCCTCGACATGGCGGCCCGCGTCAAGGCGGGCGTTGTCTGGATCAATTCCACCAACCTGCTGGATGCGGGCGCTGGTTTCGGCGGGTACCGTGAAAGCGGCTATGGCCGTGAGGGCGGGCGCGAAGGGCTCTACGAATACCTGACCGCCGATTGGGAAAAGCGGCTTCCCGCCGGTAAAGCCGAACAGGCATTCAAGCCATCGGCAGCGCCAGACGGCGAAGCGAAAATGGCGCTTGGCGGTTCAATTGACCGCACCGTCAAGAACTACATCGGCGGCAAGCAGGCACGCCCCGACGGCGGCTACAGCTATTCGGTCGTCGGCAAGGGCGGGCAGGTCGTCGGCCAGGCCGGTATCGGCAATCGCAAGGATATCCGCAATGCCGTGGAAGCCGCCGCAAAGGCCGGTTCCTGGGGTGGTGTTACGGCCCATAACCGGGCGCAGGTGCTGTACTATCTCGGCGAAAACTTGAGTGCGCGGCAGGCAGAGTTTGAAGCATTGCTGGTGGAGAGCACCGGTGTTTCAGCAAAGGCGGCGGCTGACGAGTTTGCCGTGGCGCTTCGCCGCATATTCTATTATGCCGCGCAGTCCGACAAATATGACGGCGCGGTGCATTCGACCAAGTCACGCCACGTGACCCTGGCAATGAACGAACCATGGGGTGTCGTCGGTATCGTCTGCCCGGACGACCAGCCGCTGCTCTCGTTCATCTCGCTGGTTCTGCCTGCCATTGCCATGGGCAACCGTGTCGTGGCCGTACCATCGGCCAGGCATCCGCTGCTTGCTGCCAATCTCTATCAGGTGCTGGATACGTCGGATGTTCCGGGCGGCGTGGTCAATATCGTCACCGGCGAACGCGATGTCCTGGCCAAGACCCTGGCTGAACACGACGAAGTGGATGCGCTGTGGTATGTGGGCTCGAAGGACGGCAGTGCGATGGTCGAAAAGGCATCGTGCGGCAATCTGAAAGCCACCTGGGTCAATAATGGCTGCCAGCGCGACTGGGCGAACACGCAGCAGGGGCAGGGCAGGGATTACCTGCGCCGCGCCGTCCAGGTGAAGAACATCTGGGTTCCCTACGGCGAATAAGCCAAACAAAAGGCCGCACCGGTTACGCCGGTGCGGCCTTTTGATGTGAATGGTCTCAGCTCTTTGGCAGACCGGGCGGGTTGGTGGTTGCCTTGTCGATGGCTTCGGAGCCAAGATTCCAGCGATCGAGCACCTTTTTGTATTTGCCATCGGCGATGACGGCATTCAGTGCCGCAGTAACGCCGTCCGCCGCGCCGCTGCCCTTGCGGGTGGTGACTGCAACCTCGGCAGTGATCGGCCAGCCGCCGCTGACGGTGCCCACGAGCTTGGTTTTGCCGCTGACAGCGGCCTTATAGGCTTGAGTTGCATTGACGCTGAAGACGGCATCGGCGCGGCCCGATTGAATGGCAAGCGTGCTGACCGCATCATCGTCATAATACTGGACTTCGATGGGTTTCAGACCCTTGGCGACATTTTCCTTATCCCAGGCCAGCAGGATCTTCTCCTGGTTGGTGCCCGCATCGGTGATTACCTTCAGCCCGGCGATATCCTTGGGTTCCTTGATGGCCTTGATGGCGCTGTCCGCCTTGACGTAGTAGCCAAGCTCGTCCTTGCGGTAGGTCGAGAAATCGAACTTCTCCTTGCGTTGTTCCGTCACCGTGACATTTGAAATCACCGCATCGAACTTGCCGGATTCAAGCCCAAGCGGCCAATCCGCCCAGGCAACCGGCACGAGTACCAGTTCGCGTCCAAGGCTATCCGCCACCAGCTGGGCGAGATCGACGTCAAAACCGACGACCGTCGTGGCATCGCTGGCGTAGGTGCTGAGCGGCGGGTTGGACGGGTGCAGTCCGATGGTCAGCTTGCCGTCGCTGACGAATTTGAAGCTCTTCGAGACAGCTTCAATTGCCTTTTCGTTTTTCTCGGCCCGCACGCGGTCTTTCTGATCCGGGCTGAGATCGAAGCCGCTCCCGGCGGCAAAGGCGAGATGAGTGGTGGCGGCGATGAATGCCCCGGCCACGAGAGATAGAAGGTGCAGTCTGGTTGTCATGGATAACCCCTTGAGTGTGGCTTGTTGGTTGATGGTCAGCGCCGTGCCCCCGCACTGATGCGCACGGGCTGATTGCCCCAGCCGATTTCCGGAGCGATGTGGGAGATGAAATCGGAGAGGATTTGCTGATATTCGTGCTGTTGGAACTCATAGGGAAGTTCCAGCCGCAGCTCCCCGACGCGCGCCACGATCGGATCGTTGAAAAGCTGCTCGAGGATCTGCTCGGATGTTCCCACAAGATCCTTGGGAAATAGGGTACGCCGCTCGCCCTGCGGCTTCAGGGTGCGTTCATGACGGCTCGCGGCATAGTCGGCATATTTCTTGCGGGTTGCTGCATCGGCGCTATCCGTCGGGACGATGACGCGTCCGAGGGACACGCGGCGGAAGAGGCCATCGAGGTTGTGATGATACGCGTCGAGCTGATGACCCTGGGCTTCGTAGAAATCATCGGTGTTTTCACCGGCGGTCACGTTGCCGATCATGAGATTGAAGCCGTTCTGACCGGCCCAGCCCACGGACCGGAGCGACCCGCCGCCATACCAGATCCGGTTGACCAGGCCCTCCGCATGCGGTTGCAGGCGCGGCCGTTGCGGTCCGCCCGGCGTTGCGATGAACGTCTGGGGATCGGCAAGAAATTCACCACGCAGGTTGTCGGCGAAGCGAATGACACGGGTGTGGGAAAGGTCGTACTCCTTCCAGTCACCGTCAAACACCCGCGGGCCGAGCAACGCCGCATGGGCCGGTGTACCGGCACTCAGGCCGATGTTGAGCCGCCCCCGCGACAGGACGTCGACGGTCGACAGATCCTCGGCGAGGCGATAGGGGCTTTCATAACCGATCTGGATGACCGCTGTGCCCAGCTGGATGCGGCTGGTGCGCTGGGTTGCTGCGGCAAGGAACACGCCCGCGGAGGATATGCCGTGCTCGAGGTGGCGCTGCCGCACCCAGCCGCTGTCAAATCCCAGTTTCTCACCGAATTCCAGCAGCTGGAGCGTGTTCTCCAATCCTTCATACGGATTGTCGTCCCGGTAGTTTCCTGGTGTGAGGAAGCCGACATGATTGATGGCGAGGGATGTGTTCGTCATGGGAGAAGCCCTTCTTGCTTGTTCGTAAGCCTTGCCGGTCAGATTTTCGGCAGGCCGGGCGGATTGGTCCGCGATTTGTCGAGGGCTTCCGGGCTGAGTTTCCAGCGTTCGAGCGACTGGGCATATTTCCCGTCGGCGATCAGTTCGTTGATTGCCGCGGTCAAACTATCGGCAATGCCGCTCCCCTTGCGCGTGGTGATGGCGACGTCGGCGATGAGCGGCCATCCGGCATTCACCGTTCCCACCAGTTTGATCTTGTGATCGATTGCAGCGCGGTAGGCCTGGGGCGCATTGGGATTGAATTCCGCATCGGCCCGGCCGGACTGGATGGCGAGCGCACTGACCGCATCATCGTCGTAATACTGCAGTTCCACGGGCTTCAGCCCTTTTGCCGCATTCTGCTTGTCCCATTCGAGCAGGATCTTTTCCTGAATGGTGCCCGAGCCCGTGATGATCCTGAGCCCGGCAATATCCTTTGGCTCCTTGATCGATGTGATCGGGCTATCGGCCTTGACGTAGAAACCATGCAGGCCGAGGCGGTAGGTGGAGAAATCGAATTTCTCCTTGCGCTGCTCGGTCACACCGACATTGGAAATGACAGCATCGAACTTTCCCGATTCCAGGCCGAGCGGCCAATCCGCCCAGGCAATCGGCACCAGTTCCAGTTTTCTGCCGAGAATATCGGCAATCAGCTGGGCGAAGTCCGGATCATAGCCGACGACGGTCTTGGCATCCGTTGCGTAGGTGCTGAGCGGCGGGTGCGCGACACTGATACCGACGGTCAGCGTATCGTCCCTGACGAATTTGAACGTCGCAGGAACGGTAGCAATGACCTTTTCGCTCTTTTCCGCCCGGATACGGCGGCTCTGGTCCGGGCTGAGGTCAAAACCTTCGGCGTGAACCATGGCGAGACCGGAAACGGTGGCGATAAGCACCGCGAGAGCGAAGGAGATGTGGGATGGGCGAAAATTCATGCTGCTTTCCTTGGATATGGACATGCCGGAGCGGGCGCTGGGTTAAAGAACCTTGGCGAGAAATTCGCTGGTGCGGGCATTCCTTGGCCGGTTCAGGACCTGCTCAGGCGCGCCTGTCTCAACAACCCTGCCGCCGTCCATGAAGATCACCGTGTCGGCCACTTCCCGGGCAAATCCGATCTCGTGGGTGACGATGATCAGGGTCGTGCCGGAGCGGGCCAGTTCCTTGATGACGTCCAGCACCTCGCCGACCAATTCGGGGTCGAGCGCGGATGTCGGCTCATCGAACAACAGGACCTTTGGCCTCAACGCCAGCGCCCGTGCAATCGCCACACGCTGTTGCTGCCCGCCGGACAGCTGGCGCGGATAGGCGTTGATCTTGTCGCCGAGACCGACACGGGCAAGCAGTTCCCGTGCGAGGCTAATGGCTTCCGGGCGGGTCAGCTGGCCGAGTGACACCGGCGCTTCAATGATATTCTCAAGAACGGTGAGATGCGGGAACAGGTTGAAGCTCTGGAACACCATGCCGATGTCGGCGCGGCGTTTGAGAATGTCCTTCTCCTTGAGCTCATAGAGTGTCCGGCCGCTTTTGCGATAACCGACCAGTTCGTTGTCCACGGTGATGAAACCGTCATCGACGCGTTCGAGATGGTTGATGGTGCGCAGCAGGGTGGACTTGCCGGAGCCGGACGGGCCAAGGATCGCGGTGACGCTGCCTGCCTTGATGTCGAGCCGGATATCGTCGAGCACCTTGAGCTGGCCAAAGCTCTTGGAAACACCCTGGATTTTTACCGATCCCGGCGTACGCCAACTGGCGAGAGGTATGCTGCGGTCGCTGGTTTTGACCGCGGCCGCATTTTGCAGGGAGGAGACGGGGACGCTCTGCGGGCGGGCGAGAATCGGGGCACCGAAGAGCCGGCGAAACAGTTTGCGGAAAATCGGGGCAGGAGGATTGCGCAGGGCACCTTTGGAGAAGTGCCGTTCGATATAGTGCTGGGCGACTGACAGCACGGTCATGATGATCAGGTACCAGACCGTTGCCACCATCAGCAACGGGATCACTTCGAGGTTGCGGCGATAGATCACCTGAACCGTGTAGAAGAGCTCCGGCAGCGCCAGCACATAGACCATGGATGTGCCTTTGGCCAAGCCGATGATCTCATTGAATCCGGTGGGCAGAATAGTGCGCATGGCCTGCGGCAGGACGATACGGAAGGCCTGCCGGCGCCGGGAAAGACCGAGCGCGGCGGCGGCTTCAAGCTGGCCCTGATCGACGGACAGGATACCACCGCGGATGATTTCAGAGGAGAAGGCTGCCTGATTGAGGCTGAGACCGATAAGCGCTGCTGCAAAGGGGCTGAGGATCGAAATGGTCGGATACTCGGCGAAGAGAATATCCGTATAGGGCACGCCGATGCGCACCGTCGCATAGAGATAGCCGAGATTGTTGAGGATCAGGAGCAGCACGATCAGGGGAATCGAGCGCAGAAGCCAGATATAGGCCCACGACAGACCCGACAGGAGAGGCGATTTCGACACGCGGGCCAGCGCTAGCGCTGTGCCCAGCGCGAAGCCGAGAATGGTTGCGAGTAGGGTCAGCAGCAGTGTGCGCGCCAGGCCAGCCAGAACGGGAGCCGAGAAGAACCATTCGGCAAAAACATTCCATCCCCATTTCGGATTGGTCAGAATGGATTGAAGCGTGACAGCAATGATCAGCGCAGCAAACAATGTTCCGAAGAAACGCGCGGGGTATCTCGCCTTCACAATCCTGTAGTGGGTGTAATCCTCGGTAGTGGCGGCGGGCGGCTGGACGGAATGTGTAGCCGAATAGTCTGCTGTAATCGCCATGCTTGCAAATTCCCCTGTACAACACTTTTCAGTCGAGCGAGCCCGTATCGGAAAACCTTCTGCGGGCCCGGATTTTACTCGACTGATTTAGTAGTGTTTAAGCGAAACAGTCAAAGACGGCGGACTGCGAAATCAGAGGGGTTAGAGAAGCATTGTTGCAAAGAACCGGACTTATTGAGCATGAAATCCCACGGTCCGGGCAATCGTGGCGCCGGTGAAATCAGCCGGCCTGGCGCAGAAGATCGCGGTCTGACGAAGCCGAAGCAGCAACCTTGGAAAGCTGTGCTGCCAATGCACTGATATCTTTCTCGAAGGGCAGATGCCGATAGACTTCCGGGTCGGCATTGACATCGAAAAGAGCGGTATATCCCGAACGCAGATACAGTTCCTTTGCCTCGGGCTGGCGGAAGCCGGTGGTCAGGTAAATCCGCGTATAACCCTGGCGCGCAGCCTGTTCTTCCAGTTCGGTCACAACCTTGCGTGCAAGGCCCTGCTGACGCAAATCCGTATGGGTCCAGATGCGTTTGAGTTCGGCTGTCTGCTCGTCATAACGTTTGAAGGCACCGCCGCCAATGGTCTGGCCATCGCGGATCAGGAGCAGAAAGGCACCATGGGGAGGTGCAAACAGTTCGGCCGGATACCGGCTCAGCTCGTTGCGGGCGGGTTCGCCGTAGAAGTTGCCGTAGCGTGTTTCATATTCAACGATCAGAGCTTCTATCAGCGGTTGGGAGCGTTCGTCGTTCGGTGTCGTGTAAACAAAAACATCAGTCATGATTGTCTCGCGTTCTTGTCAGATGGGCCTGTCGGAGGGATTCCTGGTGAGATAGGCTTCGGTCAGCTTCACCCAGTAACGGGCGGCTGACGGCAGAATCTCGTCATTGAAATTGTAGAGCGGGCTGTGCAGTGGAGCGCTGTCGCCGTTGCCGAGGAAAAGATAGCTTCCCGGTGTTTCCTGCAGCATGAAGGCAAAATCCTCGCTGGCGGAAATCGGCCGGAAATCCTTCTCGATCCGCGCATCGCCGAAGTGTTCAAGCGCCACGTTTCTGGCGAACGCCGTTTCATCGGCATGGTTGACCAGCACGGGATAGCCGCTGGGATATGCCACCTCGGCGACAGCGCCGTAGCTTTCGGCCTGCGCTTTCGCCAGCGTGGTGAGGCGGGATTTGATGGCTTCCCGCACTTCCTTGCGGAAGGTGCGCACCGTCAGTTCCAGCTCGACGCTGTCGGGTATGACGTTGGGGGCGATGCCTGCATGGATGGTGCCAACCGTAATCACCGCGGCATCAAGCGGATCGATATTGCGGGCGACAATGCTTTGCAGCGCCATGATGAAAGAGGCGCTGGCAACGACGGGATCAATGGTTTCCTGGGGGCGGGCGCCGTGGCCGCCCTTGCCGATGATCCGGACCGTGACCTTGTCGACCGAGGCCATGGCCGGGCCGGTGATGAACCCGAACTGGCCCGTGGGAACACCCGGCCAGTTATGCAGGCCGAAGACGGCGTCGCAGGGAAAGCGCTGGAACAGGCCGTCGCGAACCATGCTGCGGGCGCCGGCACCGCCTTCCTCGGCCGGCTGGAAGATGACGTTGAGGGTGCCGGAGAAGTCACGCGTTTCGGCGAGATAACGGGCGCTGGTCAGAAGGATGGTTGTGTGCCCGTCATGGCCGCAGGCATGCATTGTTCCGGGTATGGTGCTGGCATAGGGCAGGCCCGTCGCTTCGACGATCGGCAGGGCATCCATATCGGCGCGAATGCCGAGCCGTTTGGGGCCGTTGCCGTTCTGCAGGGTTCCGACAACACCTGTTTTGCCGACCCCCTCGGTGACCTGATAGCCCCAGTCGCGCAGCCGGTCGGCGACGAGCGCGCTGGTGCGGTGTTCGTTGTAACCCAGTTCGGGATTCCGGTGCAGGTCGTGGCGAAGAGCGACCATCTCATCGAGATAGCCGCTGATTCGTTCCTCAATCCTGTCTGTTGGCTCATCCATCAGAGTGCCGTCTCCCTGATGCGTTCCTTTGCGCCCTGATCAATCCTGGCATAGCGGCTTTCACGGAAGTGCAAGCCGAGGTTTTCGCGCAATGTCGTGCCGGGAAGCACCCTGTTGTGATAACCGCGCTCCTCAAGCAGCGGCAGTACATCGCGCGTGAAATCCTCAAGCCCTTCGGTCAGGATCTGGAAGCCGAGAATGAACCCGTCGGCCGCTTCGGTTTCGACCCAGCGGATGAGTTCGTCGGCGATCTTCTGCGGTGTGCCGGTGAAGGCATTGCGCGGCGTTGTGACTTCCAGCGCAACCTCGCGCAAGGTCTGGCCCTTTTCCCTGGCATTGCGCTTGATGCGGTCCGTGGTGGAGCGGAAATTGTTCTTGCCGATATCGCCGAGTTCCGGGAATGGCGCGTCAATGGGATAGGCGCTGAAATCATGATGGTCGAAGAAGCGCCCGAGATAGGCGAGCGCTTCGTCAACGGTCACCAGATCGCGGATGATACGGTACTTTGCCTCCGCTTCTTCATCGGTTGCACCGACGATCGGTGCGATGCCGGGGAAAATCAGGACATCGTCCGGCTTGCGGCCATGCGCGACCGCGCTCTGCTTGACCCGGCGATAGAAGGCCTGCGCTTCCTCGATCGGCACGTGATTGGTGAACACGCCGTTCGCATGCTTGCCGGCAAGGTCGATGCCGTCATCGGACGATCCGGCCTGGAAAATGACCGGCTGGCCCTGTTCGGAACGGCTGATGTTCAGCGGGCCCTCGGAGTTGAAGAACCGGCCATGATGGTTCAGGCGATGCAGCTTGGTCCTGTCGAAAAATTGACCCGTTTCGCGGTTGCGGACAAAAGCGTCATCATCCCATGAGTCCCACAGACCCTTGACCACCTCAAGATGCTCGTCTGCAATCTCATAGCGCAGGGCATGGTCGGGATGGTCGCGGCCGTAATTCTTGGCTGAACCTTCAAGCGGGGATGTCACGGCGTTCCAGCCGGCGCGGCCGTTGCTGATCTTGTCGATCGAACCGAACTGCCGGGCAACGGTGAAGGGATCGCTGTAGGAGGTTGAGACCGTGCCGACGAGGCCGAGTTTCGAGGTTGTTGCGGCCAGTGCCGACAGAATGGCAATCGGTTCGAAACGGTTGAGAAAATGCGGGATGGATTTTTCGTTGATGTAGAGCCCGTCGGCGACGAAGGCAAAGGCAATGCCTGCCTCCTCGGCTTTGCGGGCATTGCGGACAAAGAAATCGAAATTGACACTGGCATCAACAGGCGAACTCGGGTGTTTCCAGGAATTCATGTGGCCGCCGGCACCTTGCAGCATCACACCGAATGGAATGGGTCGCTTGGACATGGTTAAATCTCCTTGATCACGCGGCAGCGGCGAATTGCGCCTGGGCCAGTAGTTCGATGGATCTGAGGCGCTTTGCAGCGTCATTGATGGGGGTATCGATGATGAATTCCCCTATGCCGTAGCGGTCATGCAGCCGGTCGAGCTGATCAGAAACCGTGCGGGCCGCACCGCGCAGGACATTGGGCGTCTTTTTCTCGATCCGGTAACCGGCTGCACCTGCCTGGCGGGCATATTCTTCAGCCTGTTCGACGCTGCCGACGGTGACGCTCTGGCCGTTGTCCACATGCACCTTGAAGTGCTGGATATTGCCGGTCAGCCGGTCAGCCTCCGCATCCGTTTCGGCCGCCACGATCCCCACGGCAAGGAGAGGCGCACGGCCGTGCGCTGCCTTCCGGTACGCGTCCAGTGTCTCCTGCAAGATCGTTTCGTCGCCGTTGAGATGGCTGGCGAAGACAAAATCCCAGCCCTGGGAGGCGGCAAGCAGCGCGCTGTCGACGCTGGCGCCAAGCAGGAAGCGGTTGGCGGCGATGGCAGGGCGCGGCGTCGCCTGAACCCCGGCAAGCGGGTCATCCGCAGGCAGTCCTTGATCGAGAAAGGCGCTGAGCTGGGCGAGCTGGGCGGAAAAATCCTGCTTCTGCGTCCGCGGGATAACGCCTTGCAGGGCACGCGTCGAAAACGGCAGTCCGCCGGGGGCCTTGCCCACGCCGAGATCGACGCGGCCGGGTCCCAGTGCAGCCAGGACATTGAAATTTTCGGCCACCTTGTAGGGGCTATAGTGCTGCAGCATGACCCCGCCGGAGCCGACGCGGATGCGGCTTGTATTGGCCAGCAGAAAGGCGATCAGCACTTCCGGTGACGAGCTTGCCAGCGTTGGCGCATCATGGTGTTCAGCCACCCAGAACCGGTGGAAGCCCCACTGTTCCGCCTGGCGGGCAAGCGCAACCGTCCGCTTTAGCGCGGTGCTGGCCGTTTCGCCATCGTGGATCGGACTTTTATCGAGCAAACTCAGTGCATAGCCCATTTTGGGGTATGGCCTCCATGTGATTGAAGCCACGCATTGCCACAGGCAGCGCGGACTCCGTTTTCAGAGGCAATCAGATTTTATCGGATTTCGAGGCCCGTCAAAGAACGCTTTGCTAAAAATCGGCGGGCAAACTGTATTAATATTCCGCTCGCCGACGGCGTGGATTATCCCGGTGGTTTGCATGCGGGGCATCGGGTTTGTCGTTGAACGACTATTCGGCGATGGTCATTTTCCAGTAATCTGGAGCCTTAAATTGACCGTAACCGATGTACAATTTGCACGGCGGTGAGTCTGATGGGATGATCCTCCATATAATTCTCTAGATGGATATCGCGATATCTTAGATATCTATTGGTTGGATAATATCTTTCGGCGCATCAATGGAATGACGAAGGGACGCGGTCTAGAAGGCGGCCCTGAAAGTTTGAAACGGATCGGAACGGGAATATGCGCAGAAATTCAGTGGGACTGTGGGTATTCCTTATCAGTGCAGTCGCGGCAAGCGGCTATCTCTACAGTTGGCTGGTCTACAGTCAGGGGTACTTTTTAGGGGCGGTGTTTGCCCTCTCCATCTGTGCTCCGATCCTGGCGTTTGAACGCGGGCTCATCTTTCCGAAGTTGCGCGCCTGGATCAACACGCTGCCGACAGCGGGTTTTCTCGTCACCGCATTGATAGCCGATTATGTGCTGATCAGCATCGGCAATGCCGTTTGCGGGATAACGCTGTGGAGCTTCGGCTGGATTGACGGACCTTTCTGGCGTGTTGCAACGCTTTCGCCGCAGGTGCTGCTCTACACGCTTGCCGTCCTGACCGTCATGATTTTCATCCTGCGGGTGCGCGATCTTCTTGGCCGCGACATTTTTGCCAGTCTTCTGATGAGCCGCTACCGCCAGCCGGTGGCTGAAGAGCGGGTGTTCCTTTTCATCGATCTTGTCGGGTCGACCTCGTTTGCCGAAGAACATGGCGATCTGCGGGCCCAGCAGTTTCTTGGCGCGCTGTTTGCCGCCTTCGCCGAACCTGTCCGGCGTCACGGCGGAGCCATTGACGACTATGTCGGGGACGCGGCCATCATCACATGGCCCATTGAGCGCGGCATCAAGGATGCCAGCTGCGCGCGCTGTGTTTTTGATATTCTGGACAGTATCGAAAAGAATGCAAATCAATGGCTTGAGCGATTCGGGAGGGTGCCGCGCCTGCGTGCAGCCCTGCACGGGGGGCCGATCATCACGGCCGAGATCGGGGTGGATCACCACAAGATCACCTATTTCGGCGATACGGTGAATACGACAGCGCGGCTGGAGAGCCTCTGCCGCACATTGGCCGCGCCGGTTTTGATCTCCAGCGAATTGGCACAGAGGATGAGTTTCTCCAATGAAATCAAGGCAAATTACCTTGGAATGCATGGCGTCAAGGGCAGGGGGCAGGCGCTTGGGGTGATTGCCCTGACCCGCTGACAGCGGGTACTCCTTGTTGAAGTATCCTCATTCAGACAATTTCTGTCCACAAAGCGGCAAATCGGCCATTTGCACGATGACAGGCAGAGGCCGTTGCGCTATGGTCCGGCCTGTCGAGGGCTTCGGCCCTGTCAGTTTGCGGGAGAGTGTCGTGCATGGAAATGTGCAGGCCACCGAAGGGGAAATCGCCCGAAATCTCTCAGGTACCAGGAACCGCAAACCGGGAAGGCAACTCTGGAAAGTCGGGGGAAACTCCGCGCCGAAGGTGTAAGTTCAGTCAGGGGTCCTGATTGAGCGAGTCTCTCAGGCTTCCGACAGAGGGGCAAAGAAATGTTCCGTCGTGTGGCGGAGGTCTTTGCACGTCTCTGGAGTAAAAATGGGCACTGAAGATAATCTGAAACAATTGCCGCTTGACGATCTGCACAAGGCTGCGAATGCGCGCTTTGGCGGTTTTGCCGGCTGGTCGATGCCAATCACCTATCCGCTCGGTGTGATGAAGGAACACCTTCACACGCGCGAGAAGGCCGGGCTTTTCGACATTTCGCATATGCAGCTCTTTGATGTTGCCGGGCCACAGGCCGCGGCACTCTTGTCACGCGCATGCCCGCTTGATGCGTCTGCGCTGCAGACGGGTCAGTCGAAATACACCTTCTTTCTCAATGACAAGGCAGGCATCCTCGATGACCTGATCGTCACGCGTCTCGGCGATGAGCATTTCATGGTCGTTGCCAATGCCGGAAATGCGGCGGCGGACGAAGCGCATCTGCGCGGTGTCGCCAAGGGTTTCGACTGCAAGATCGATGCGCTGGATCGTGTGTTCCTGGCCATCCAGGGGCCGCAGGCCGTGAATGTGTTGCGCGATGCCGGTATTGCCGGAACTGACCTTGCTTTCATGAACGGATTTGAGCCGAAGCCGGGCTGGTTCATGAGCCGCTCCGGCTACACCGGCGAGGACGGTTTTGAGATCGGCCTGCCGGAAGCCGATGCCCGTGTGCTTGTCGAAAAGCTTTTCGCCGACGAGCGTGTTGCCTGGATCGGGCTTGCCGCCCGCGACAGTTTGCGTCTCGAAGCAGGCCTGTGCCTGCACGGCCATGACATAACGCCGGACTATGATCCGGTGGATGCCGGACTGCTCTGGGCCATTGCCAAGCCGGTACGCGAGACGGCGGGCTTTATCGGCGCCGCGGCCCTTCTCGCCAAAATCGCAACAGGATCCACCAAGAAGCGCGTCGGCTTGAAGCCCGATGGCCGGCAGCCGGTGCGCACCGATGCCGAACTCTTCGATGCCGACGGCAACAAGGTCGGGCTGGTCACCTCGGGCGGTTTCGGACCCTCGGCGGGTTTCCCCGTTGCCATGGGGTATGTCAGCAAGGAGCTGTCCGCGCTGGGCTCCAAGGTTTTCGCCGAGGTGCGGGGTAACCGCGTCCCGGTCGATATTCATTCACTTCCCTTCACTCCACATCGCTACCACAAAGGATAATTGAGATGGCAGCCACTTACTTTACCGAAGATCACGAATGGGTCCGCGTCGAGAATGACATTGCGACGGTCGGCATTACCGATCACGCGCAGGATCAGCTCGGCGATCTGGTTTTTGTCCAGTTGCCGGACGTCGGTCAATCCTTGTCCAAGGGCGATGCCACGGTTGTGGTTGAATCCGTCAAGGCGGCATCGGACGTCTATGCGCCGCTCGATGGCGAAGTGACGGAAGTGAACGATGCAACCGCAAGCGATCCGTCTCTGGTCAATTCGGCCGCCGCAAGCGACGGCTGGCTATGGAAGATGAAGCTGTCCAATCCGGATCAGCTGACCGGCCTTCTCGACGAGGCAGGCTACAAAGCAATCATTGGCTGAAGGCATGATGATGAAAGACACCATATTCCCGTTCGCTGACCGTCACATCGGTCCGAGCACACAGGGCTCCCGCGCCATGCTGGCCGCTCTTGGCATTCCGTCGCTGGAAACCTTGATTGCGCAGGCTGTGCCGAAATCCATCCGGCTTGAACGGCCACTCGACATTCCCGAGGCCGCCACTGAATCGGAAGCTCTGGCCGAGCTTGCTGCCAAGATGAGCCAGAACAAGACCCACAAGAGCTTTATCGGGCAGGGCTATCACGGCACCCATGTGCCCGCCGTCATCCTGCGCAATCTGTTTGAAAATCCGGCCTGGTATACTGCCTATACACCGTATCAGTCGGAAATCAGCCAGGGTCGCCTTGAGCTGCTGTTCCACTTCCAGACGCTGGTAACGGAGCTGACCGGTTTGCCGGTTGCATCCGCGTCGCTCCTGGACGAGGCGACGGCCGTTGCAGAAGCCGTCGGCATTGCCTATCGCCATCATCGTGAGAAGCGCACCCGCATCGTGATTGCCGGTGCCCTGCATCCGCAGACCGTCGATGTGGTCAAGACCCGCGCCGAGCCGCTGGGCATGACCGTGGATGAAGGCGAGATCAACGTCAGCGTTGCAGCGATCATCGTTCCATGGCCGGACACATTCGGTGTCTATGGCGACCATGCTTCGGTCATTCAAGCAGCCAAGGCCGCTGGTGCGCTGGTGATCGCCGTGGCCGATCCGCTGGCCCTGACGATCACGGCGCCGCCTGCCAAGGCCGGTGTCGATATCGCTGCCGGTTCCATGCAGCGCTTTGGCGTGCCGATCGGTTATGGCGGCCCGCACGCCGCCTATCTCGCCGTCAGCGAAACGCTGACGCGGCTCATTCCGGGCCGTCTGGTTGGCCAGTCCGTCGACAGCAAGGGACGGGCAGGTTATCGCCTCGCCTTGCAGACGCGCGAGCAGCATATCCGCCGCGACAAGGCGACATCGAACATCTGCACCGCGCAGGCGCTGCTGGCCAATATGGCGGTGTCCTATGCCATCTGGCATGGCCCGCAGGGGCTTCAGGCCATCGCCCGCCGCGTGCATGCCCAGGCAGCCCGTCTGGCCGCTGCGCTGACAGGGGCGGGCCTTTCCATCGCTGGATCGCAGTTCTTTGATACGGTTACGGTCACTGCTCCCGGCAAAGCTGCCGCCATTGCAGCGCAAGCCGAAAAGGGTGGACGTCTGCTGCGCGTTGTTGATCAGGACCGCCTCGGCATCACGGTGGATGAAACGACATCGGAAGAGGACCTGAAAGCACTCAGTGCGCTTTTCGGTGCCAATCTGCCTGCGGAAGCAAAGGCAACATTACCCGGCGAAAGGCAGGCCGAGGGTTTCATGACCCAGGCCGTTTTCCATCAGCAGCGCTCGGAAACCGAAATGATGCGTTTCCTGCGCCGTCTGGCGGACAAGGATCTGGCGCTCGACCGCGCCATGATCCCGCTCGGCTCGTGCACGATGAAGCTCAACGCCGCTGCCGAAATGCTTCCGGTCAGCTGGAACAGCGTTGCCAATGTGCATCCGTTTGCTCCTGCCGGCCATGCCCTTGGCTACAAGGCGATGACCGACGATCTGGAAGCCTGGCTGTCCGAGATCACCGGCTTTGACGCGGTTTCACTGCAGCCCAACGCCGGCAGCCAGGGTGAATATGCCGGTCTCCTGGCCATTCGCCGCTATCATCTGGATCGGGGCGATGCGCATCGTGATATCTGCCTTATCCCGGAATCAGCGCATGGCACCAATCCGGCCAGTGCCCATATGGCTGGCATGCGTGTGGTGGTCGTGGCGTGTGAAGAGGCTGGCGATATCGATCTTGAGGACCTCAAGGCAAAGGCCGAGCAGCACAGCGCCAATCTCGCAGCGCTGATGATCACCTACCCCTCGACCCATGGTGTGTTCGAAGAAGGTGTCAAGGATATCTGCACGGTCATTCACCAGCATGGCGGTCAGGTCTATTTCGATGGTGCCAACCTCAATGCGCTGGTTGGGCTTGCCCGTCCCGGCGATATCGGTGCCGATGTCTGCCATATGAACCTGCACAAGACCTTCTGCATTCCCCATGGCGGCGGCGGGCCAGGTGTTGGTCCGATCGGCGTGAAGAAGCATCTTGCTCCATTCCTGCCCGGCCATGTGGCCAAGGGATCGCAGCATGCGGTTTCAGCGGCCCCATTCGGCAGCGCCTCCATTCTTCCCATCACATGGATGTATATCCGCATGATGGGCGGAGCTGGCCTCAAGCGTGCAACCGAGATGGCTATTCTCAACGCCAACTACATCGCGGAGCGGCTGAAGGGACACTATCCCGTTCTGTTCACCGGACAGAACGGCCGCGTGGCGCATGAGTGCATTCTCGATACCCGCGTGCTGAAGGACAGTGCCGGGATCAGCGTCGAGGATATCGCCAAGCGTCTCATCGATTACGGTTTCCATGCTCCGACCATGTCCTGGCCGATTGCCGGTACGCTGATGGTCGAGCCGACGGAATCGGAATCCAAGCGCGAGATCGACCGCTTCTGTGATGCAATGATCCTCATTGCCGGGGAAGCGGAGAAGGTTGCCAGTGGCGTCTGGCCGCGTGACGACAATCCTCTGGTCAATGCACCGCACCCATCCGGGGATGTGCTGGCCGATGACTGGTCGCATCCCTATACCCGCAGGGAAGCCAGTCTGCCGGCAGGCGAGAGCGAAGAGAACCCGAAATACTGGCCGCCGGTGTCGCGTATCGACAATGTCGCCGGGGATCGCAATCTCGTCTGCGCCTGCCCGCCCATGCAGGCCTATAGCTAAGACAAAGCGCCCCTTCCGGATCATCCGGGAGGGGCTTTTTACCAGTTCGGCGTGAGACTCAGAGCTTCGCCGGCATCATCGTCAGGCACGGGATCGAGTTCGGGCGCCAATTGGCGCAATGCCAGGGGAAGTGCCTGCAGGTCATTTGCCTCGAAGGACAGGTGCGGCAGCCTTGTCCGGATTAGTCCGGCAACGGTTCTGGCCTGCAACTCATCGCGTACGCGTTTGGCAGCATCGCGGTCGCTACGGCGCGACAACCACAGCTTGTGCAAGGCGAAGGCACGCGGATCAGGGCAGGTATAGTCCAGCGGATAGCCTTTTTCGTCGATGACAACAGTCGAGATTTTCGGACTGTTGACCAGCCACGTCAGGCCTTCGATTTCGATTGCCTGCAGGTCCTCTTCATCGGCGCTGAACCGGGTTTTCTCCCGCGTCGACATGCGGTCCTTCGGCGTCGGCTTGATCAGATCGACGAGAAAGCCGTCGCGGTTGGCGGCGCGATACCCATTTCTCGCCAGTGGCGCAAACGAATGATCGATTTTTTGCAGAAGCCCGATCAAACCCTTGTGGGAAAAATCCTTGCTGATCAGCCGCAGGCTGAACCGGGAGTCGAACAACAGGTCGACATCCTGTGTCGATAAAAGCCCGCCGGTGATCTGGACACCGGCCATGCGTTCATAGGCAAAAAGCGCATTGGTGCCGACGACATCGACCGCCGTGCCGATCAACCCCGATTTCCCGAGCGCGCGGATGATGCGTGCCGTCAGAAGCGGTACCCGGCCCAGCGCCATGGCCCGGTTGACAGGGGCAAGTTCATCCAATCGCCTTGCCAGGCGGGAAACACGGGTCTTGGCGTTTTCGCGACCCGTATGAAACTGCCCGAAGATCGCTTCCGTTTCGGCCGAGCGAGGGCCAAGGGATTTCCAGATGCCCTGTGTTTTTTTGTAGAGATAGTTCTTGCCGTTCGTGCTTTTCTTCCACGACATCGACCCGGAAAAACGCTGTTCATACTCCTTCAGGCTGGTCCGGTAGACATCATAGGCCTGTTCCGTATCAATGAGCTGGCGTATCTGATCTGAAGATAATTCTCTGAATTTACTCATCTTATCCCCAAACCTTGCATTAATGGCAGCAAGAGGGATAATACACCGATACAACTAAATTAG
The DNA here is from genome assembly GCF_052056495.1 of Phyllobacterium sp. 22229. Taxonomy (NCBI): domain Bacteria; kingdom Pseudomonadati; phylum Pseudomonadota; class Alphaproteobacteria; order Hyphomicrobiales; family Phyllobacteriaceae; genus Phyllobacterium; species Phyllobacterium sp. 22229. The sequence goes on along the minus strand of NZ_JBQEPA010000027.1, from coordinate 40,889 downwards.
AAAGTTGATATGCAAAGGATTATCCCTATATCTTCATTATTCCGTTGAAATGGGGATAATCCTTTGCTCTTCAATAACTAACGTGAGTTGAGTGCGCCGGTGTCAATCGCAGTTCCCTGCAGTGCTGTTTGCCCGTTGCAGGTATGGGGTGTTTGCCTGTTAAAGTAGAGACAGTGCAACCGGCAAAACAGTCAAAGAGGTTCCATGTTCGATCTGAAAGTCACCAATGCAACCTTGCCTGACGGCCGTACGGCTATCGATATCGGCGTGCAATCGGGCCGCATTGTTGCGGTTGGCGTCAATCTGGTCGGGGAGGCGGGGGAGACGATCGATGCCGGCGGTCTTCTGGTTTCGCCCCCCTTTGTCGATAGTCACTTTCATATGGATGCAACGCTGTCGCTCGGCCAGCCGCGCCTCAATGACAGCGGGCTGCTGCTCGATGGAATCCAGATATGGGGTGAATTGAAACCGCTTCTCACCCATGAAGCGGTGGTTGAGCGCGCTCTGCGCTATTGCGATCTGGCGGTCTCACAGGGGCTGCTGGCAATCCGGACTCACGTGGATATCTGCGATGAGCGCCTGCTGGGTGTCGAAGCCCTCCTTGAGGTCAGGAAAAAGGTCGCGCCCTATATCGACCTGCAACTGGTGGCTTTCCCGCAGGATGGTTATTACCGCTATCCGGGTGCGGTCGATCTGCTCAAGCGGGCGCTTGATCGCGGCGTCGATGTGGTTGGCGGCATTCCGCATTTCGAGCGCACCATGGCCGATGGCACGGCCAGCGTCAAAGCGCTCTGCGAGATTGCGGCGGATCGCGGCCTGATGATCGATCTGCATTGTGACGAGACCGACGATCCGCTGTCACGGCATATCGAAACACTGGCCTATGAAACCCGGCGCCTTGGTCTTGGCGGCCGTTCGACAGGCTCGCATCTGACCTCCATGCATTCGATGGACAATTACTATGTCAGCAAGCTTCTACCGTTGATTGCAGAGGCTGGCGTGGCCGCGATTGCCAATCCACTGATCAATATCGGCATTCAGGGCCGTCACGACACCTATCCGAAACGCCGCGGCATGACCCGGGTTCCGGAGCTTCTGGCCCATGGTGTTACCGTTGCCTTCGGCCATGACTGCGTGATGGATCCCTGGTACTCGCTGGGTCAGGCCGACATGCTTGACGTCGCCAGCATGGGGTTGCACGTGGCGCAGATGACGAGCCGCAGCGCCATGAACCAGTGTTTTGCTGCGGTTACCACGGCGCCTGCCAGGATTCTCAATCTGGAAAATTATGGTCTCGAGGTCGGCTGCAAGGCGGATATGGTGCTGCTGCAGGCTGCCGATGCAATCGAAGCCATCCGGCTCAAGGCGACGCGGCTGGTGGTCATCAAGGCGGGCAAGGTCATCGCACGCACGCCAAAACGGATCAGTACGCTTGCTTTGGCCGGGCGTCCTGATGTGGTCGATGCTGCCCGCTATGCCCCATCATTCGCGAGAGTAATGTGAGTTCCATAAGATAGATTACGCGATCTTTATCCAGCAATTGAGTAGATTCAATTTTCATCGGACACCCCTGGAAAAGGGCCGGACCACTGGGTCCGGCCAAGTTGTGAAGGTCCTAGACCTTCTCCCTGGGGTGGGGGATGCCAGCACCCAAGAGGAGTGTGCTGGCATGTCTTCAGTAATGCCCTGCTCAAACACTTGCAACCCGATTATCTCGAGCGCAGATTTTGTTTCAACAGAATGCGTTCTATTGAGACAAAATCTGCTCTGGCATTGTTGGTTTGAAGTCCTGCTGCTTGCCAGTTCCTCGCAGCAGGTCCATTATTTGTTGGGGAGCCCAGTCCGCGGGATATAACCAGCGACAGGATCGCACATCCAGCTTCCCGCGAGGTCACATCGATGAACTGCACGAGTTGCGGTTTTGACGTTCAAAGTAGTTTTGCGTTTTGCCCAAAATGTGGCGCGAAGCAAGCCAGTGTGTGCCCCAGCTGCAAATATCTGTGCCCGCCCGACTTCCTCTTCTGCCCAAAATGTGGGACGCAGATCGCCGATGCGCCGGCAGTCAGTGGCCCGCAAAAGCCGGGAGAGATGCCGGGGCAAGCTCCCCTGCCCGTTCCGATCAAACCCGAGACCGGTGCAGATCGGCGCACCGTAACTGTGTTGTTTGCCGATCTCTGCGGTTTTACCACGTTGAGCGAACGGCTTGATCCGGAAGTAATGCAAACACTCCAGAACGAACTTTTCGAGGAACTGACGGCGGCGGTTCAGGGCTTCGGCGGCTTTGTCGACAAGTTCATCGGCGATGCGCTGCTCGCATTGTTCGGGGCTCCGGTCGCGCATGAAGACGACCCTGAGCGGGCACTTCGCGCGGCGCTGGACATGGCTGACCGGGCCGCAGCGGTGGGAAAGCGCTGGCAAACCCGCACCGGTTCGCCTCTCATTCTGCACGTTGGCATTAATACGGGGCCGGTTGTTACCGGCGGTTTCGGCGCGGGCAGCGCCAAATCCTATTCGGTGACAGGCGATACGGTCAACAGCGCACAGCGGCTGCAGTCAATGGCGAAACCGGGCGAGATCCTAGCAGGACCTTTGACCTACCGGCTTACACGCCATGCCTTTGCTTATGATTCACTGGGTGATCAGGCCCTGCGCGGCAAGGTTGGCAGTATTCCCGTGCACCGGCTGGTGGGCGTTCTCGAGGCGCCGCGCACCGCACGGGGCCTTGAAACGCTTGGCTTGAGTGCACCGCTGGTCGGACGTGAAAAGGAACTTGACCGCATGCTTGGCTGTCTCGACCTGGCATATGCTGGCCGGGCCCAACTGGTGCGCCTGATCGGTGAGGCAGGCATTGGAAAATCACGCCTGACGGAAGAGTTTCTCGCTGGCATGCGTGACGAAGTCCGGTTCGCCGATGTCGTGGTCCGGCGCGCCATCTGTTCGCCGCTCGGTGAGCCGTCATATGGAACGCTTGCCGCTGTATTGCGCAGCGCCTATGAAATCAGCGCCAACGATTCACCGGAGAAAACAAAAGAGCTGCTTGCGGCCGGGCTGAGCGAACTTGGTCTCGCCCCCGGCGACGTCAAGCAGTTGATGCCGCTCCTGCTTTACGTGATGGGCCTTGGCGAATCCGATGGTGTGCTGCGTCAGGTCGGGCCTGAGCAGTTGCGCCGGCAGATATTCTACGCAATCCGCACCATTTTCGAGCAGCGTCTGGCGCACTCGCCCCTGTTGCTCGTCGTCGAAGACCTTCACTGGGCTGATGCCGCCTCGCTTGAGGCATTGCGCTTTCTGATGGACCGTCTGGAGCGCAGCCGCTTCATGCTGCTGACAACGCATCGGCCTGCGTTTGATACGGATATGCTCGATTCAAGCCGCATCAGCCTGACGGCGCTGCGCCTTCCCCCTTTGCATGCCAATGACGGCCGGAAACTGCTCACTGCCTTCTTCGGTCACGGCCCCAATGGATTGCCTGCCGATCTGTGCAACCGCATTCTCGACCGTGCCAACGGCAATCCGCTGTTTATCGAGGAAATCGTGCGGCATTTCATTGAAGTTGGCGCCGTGCACAGGGACAAACGGCATTGGCGGGTTGCGAACAGGGAGGCTGCAGCCGATATTCCCGCCGGTATACAGGCAATGTTGCTCGCCCGAATGGACAGGCTGCCGCCGGACGTGCGCAGATTGGCTCAGGAAGCTGCCGTCATTGGGCCCCGTTTTGATACAAAGCTCTTGAAGACCATTTCGGCTGCTCCGGCACGTGTGGAAGCGGGGGTCGATCTTCTTTGCGATGCTGAAATCATCGAGGAAATTCCTGGCGCAAACCCGATATCGGCACCAGCTTACCGTTTCACGCAGACGCTGCTTCATGACGTGATTTATCACAATCTCCTGTTGCAACGGCGCATCGAAATGCATGCGCTCATTGGCGATACACTGGAGCGGTTGTATGGGGACGACCCGGAACGTCTCGAAGATCTGGCAATGTTGGGCCATCACTTCAGCCAAACCGCAGCCAGAATGAAAGGCGCGCGCTATCTGACGGCGGCGGGCGACCGGGCGCGCAAGACCTACGCCAATGATGACGCGCTCCGTTTCTACAGGCAGGCACTGGATGCCCTGTCGACCGCTGGCGATGAGGGACGGGAATCGCTGCTCCTGCGCGAACGCATTGCCGATCTTAGCGGGCCTGCCGGTCAGCGCGATGTGGCTGACGAACAGTACCAGACCGTCCTTGACGTTCATCGGTCCACGGGGGATCTCGCGGCTACCGCAAGAATATTGCGCAAGCTTGGGCGATTGCTTTGGGACACCGGCAAGCGCGAGCAGGCCGAGGCACGCTATGCCGAGGCAGCAGCACTGCTTGAAGGAATGAGTCCGCTGATTGAACACGCGCATCTTTCGCAGGAACGCGGCCACCTTGCGTTTCGCACCGGCGACCACGCTGCTGCCGTGGGGTGGGCTGATAAGGCCTTGCACTATGCTCAAACCCTGGCGTCCGAAACCGGCGTCGAAAGTGAGATCGAAACGGCGCGGGTCACTGCGGAAGCGCTCAACACCAAGGGGGTGGCGCTCGCACGGCTTGGCCGGAGCCAGGAGGCGCTGAGCGAGGTAGAGCGAAGTGTCAAGGTCGCAGAAGATGCCGGCCTTTTCAGTGCTGCCTGTCGCGGCTACACCAATCTTTCGGTGCTCTATACGATGGTCAACCCGGAGCGCGCGATCCAGGTGTGCCAGCGCGGGCTGGCTGTGGCGCGCCGCATCGGCGACCTGGGCTTTCAAGCGCGTCTCCTTGCCAATCTTGCCGTGGCCTACTGCACCTTCACCGACCGGTGTGTCAGCGAAGGCGTGCCTGCGGTCGAAAAGGCGATCGAGATCGATCGTGCGCTCGATCAGCGTGATCACCTCGCCGTTCCCCTCGTCGTGCTTGGACAAATTCATCAGTGCCATGATCAACCGGAACTGGCGCGTGAATGCTACAATGAAGCCCTTGAGGTGGCGCGCGAAATCGGTGAACCACAATTGCTGTTTCCGTGTTATGATGGGCTGGCGACGCTCAATCTCGACCTCGATGATTTGGCCGAGGCGGAACGATATTTCGCCATGGCGCAAGAGGTCTGCGTCCAACATGGGCTCGACCCTGAAGCGCTGGTTGTACTGCCATTTCTTGACTAGCCGCGTGGAAGGGGATGATGCATATGCCCGAACCTCAAATCAAAGGACCGCTGCAACCCGGCGACCGGGCGCCCAATGTTGTGCTCGACGCGATCACGCGTCAGGGCAAAGTCGCCATTGATGATTTTCGCGGCCGCAAGCCGGTTTTGGTGGGCCTGTTTCGCGGTTTGCATTGCCCGTTCTGCCGGCGCCAGATCACCGCCATGTCGCAGCTCGAAGGTGCCCTGCGTGAGAAAGGCATTGGCAGCCTGACAGTGGTGAATACGCCAATCGACCGTGCCCGGCTCTATTTCAGATACCACCCCTTGCCCAATCTGCTGGCTGCTTCCGATCCGGAACGGGTCTCGCACCGGGCATTCGGCCTGCCCAATGTCGAGTTCAACGCGGCTGAAAGCGACTGGCCATACAAGGTCAGCGCTGACGCCGTCATGAATATGCGCATTGACATGCCCGGCGAACTGCCTGGACCGATGAATACGATGGCAGCGGTCGAGTTTCTCGACAAATTGGACGGATATGAATTTTCCGAAGCGGACCGCCAGATGATCGCAACGGGCGAAGGTCAGCTCGTGGGAGAGTTTCTGCTGGATCGCGATGGTATCGTGCGCTGGAGCTTTACCGAAGTGCCCGAAGGCGGCCGTTACATGTTTGGGGTGCCGGCGCCGCAGGAACTCATGTCCGCCGCTTCGCAGATTGCCGCATAGAGCGACGCTTGTCTGCCTGCAAGGCAGGGCCTGCGCCGGACGAATGGTCAAATATCCGTTGGAGAACAAAGAACAAATAAAACAAGAAACAGGAGGAGAAAATGACGGACGTTAAATGGACCCTCGTGGGCCGTGAATTCGTACACTGCAACTGTGCTTATGGCTGCCCCTGTCAGTTCAACGCTTTGCCGACACGGGGAGATTGCTGCGCAGTTGCGGCCATTGCAATCGACGAAGGTCATCACGGAACCACAAAACTGGACGGGCTGAAATGCGCCATGATCGTGGCCTGGCCGGGAGCGATCCATGAGGGCAAGGGCCAAGCCGTGCCGATCATCGATGAGCGTGCGTCGGCCGGGCAGCGTGAAGCGCTGCTGCGCATCGTCAGCGGCTTGGATACCGAACCTGGCGCGACGTTTTTCCAGGTCTTTTCGACGACGTTCGAGAAAGTCCACGATCCGGTCTTTGCAAAAATGGATTTTGAAGTGGATGTGAGCGGCCGCACGGCGCGCCTGAATGTTCCCGGATGGATCGAGGCGCGCGGCGAGCCGATCCTCAATCCGGTCACCGGCCAAACCCATCGCGCGCGCATCAACCTGCCAAACGGTTTTGAATATGACACATGCGAGGTGGGGCGCGGCTGGGCTGAGACGCAAGGCCCTCTGAAGCTGTCCATTCCTGACTCTCATGCGCAGTTCGCCAGATTGCATCTCACCCAAAGCGGTGTGGTGCATTGAATGTGATGAGTGCCACTGCGCTCGAAGCGGTACTGCGGCGCGATCGATGGATCGTCGCCGCGTCCCTTGCCGCACTCACAATGATCGCGTGGGTCTATATTTTCTGGCTCGCACGCAGCATGTACAGCGATGACACGGCGATGCAGGGCATGGATGCCGCTTCGCTCGATGCGATGATGATGACGGGGTTTCGGTCGTGGACCATGACCGAACTTGCTGTCACATTGTTGATGTGGATGGTCATGATGATCGGCATGATGACACCCTCCGCCGCACCGATGATCCTGCTCTACGCGCGGGTTGGCCGGCACAGTGAGGTGGAAGGCAAGCCGTTGGCAGCAACGGGGTTCTTCCTTGGCGGCTATTTTCTCGCCTGGATGGCTTTCGCTTGTGCCGCGACCCTTGGCCAATGGGCCTTGGAAAGTACCTTGCTGCTCACCCCCATGATGACGAGCGCGAGCGGTATTTTCAGCGGGATTATGCTGATCGCCATCGGGCTGTTTCAGTGGACGCCGCTGAAGGATATCTGCCTCAGACAGTGCAAGGCGCCTGTCATGTTCATTCATCGGCACGGCGGGTTCCGGCGTGATCCTCCGGGTTCCATTGCGCTTGGCTTTCGCCACGGCATGTATTGCGTTGGATGCTGCTGGGCGCTGATGGGTTTGCTCTTCATCGGCGGGGTGATGAATGTCCTGTGGATTGCGGCCGTCGCGATCTTTGTTCTTGCTGAAAAGCTGGTGGCGAGGGGACGCTGGTTTTCCCGGTTGTCCGGGCTTGCACTGTGCGCAGCCGGATTATGGCTGCTGGGCGCAGCGATGCTCTGATTTATCCGGCGCAATGGAAGGTCGGAAACCGCCTCGCCTGCCCGAAACCGGTCCTCAAGCGTAGGCGAGCGACCAGCCTGGTGCCCGCAGCCAACAGCGTTCTGCTGGAATGTCCTCGCTACGATAGAGGCGCGTGACCCGTTTGTAGTCACTGCTCTCAAAGGCTCTCGCAAGCACCTTTTCCGATGCCGCATCGCGCATTCCCTCGCATGGGTAAATCGCCACCGGCGATATCCACCTGGCCCAAAATTTCTCCGCTTCACGCGTTATCAGAAAGACGCCGCCACGCCGGTGTACTTTGCTCCAATCGCTGCTGAAGCCCTTTTCGGTCGTGAGCGGCAGGATCAGTCTGCCGCCTTCCTTGAGGCGGTCGAGCCAGATATCTGCCGGCTTGGTCGCCCCTGCATTGACATAGATCAGGTCTGCGGCTTCAAATCCAATTTTGCTTCCGTCGCCTTGCAGCACCGAAACGTTCGCATGGGCGGCAAGATTTGTGCGCGCCCTTGCGGCAAGTTCCGGGTCGTATTCGATCGCAGTGACCCTGCCGGATGGACCAGCGAGCTGTGCCATGATTGCGGAGTAGTAGCCGGTACCGGCACCGATATGCACGATGTGTTCGCCTTTGCGGGGAGCGCTCTGCGAAAGAAGGAAGGCGTGCAGCGACGGCTGGCCGTTGTTGATGTGCCGTTCGGGCAGAATGCCCACAAGACTGTCGGTATAGAGATAAACCGGATCAGCGCCGGGTGTCGGCGTGTAGTCTTCCTGCCACCGCAGCACCGGCCACGGTCCGGGCCCGAGGAAATCTTCTCTGGGCACCGCAGCAAACGCACCTTCGACGGCTTTGTCAGCGATTCCCGCTGCAGCTGCGATCTGCATCGCGTAGGCGCGGCGCACTATCTTCAGTTCGTCAGGCGTCATGAGCGAAATCCGCGGTTAGTTGGCAAGTTGACTTCGCGGATTTGCGCTTTTTCCCCAGCTTGAATCATAATTCCACCCACACATTTGTGAATTGGACAAGCATCGCCTATCTCAGCGGCATGTTTTAGGATTGTGCCTCCTTGATCTCAAGCCGATCATCTCTAAGATGCATTTACGTCAGTAAAGTTGCAAGTATGTGTCGGCCATAAGCAGTTTATGCCCTCGCGTCAGCACAAAAGTTTCTCGTAAGTGGCTTTATGTCCGTAAGTATTGTCCTCGCAAAAAATCTGTGAAACCGCAAAACCCAATTAAAGCGTCCGTTCTGCACATATATAGCAATCTTATGGTTGCTTGCTGCTACGATGTTCACTTGGTGTGTACTTGGACAAGTGATATTCGTCCTAGTGCGGCAATCAACCTTATACGGATCCCGCTGCAGTAAGTTTATTTAATAGAATTATACTTGAAAAATATTGAGAAATAGGCGTTCTTTAATCGGTGATGTTTGTAAACTACAGGTGTGATCAGTATTTTTTGAATATGGAAGCGGAGTATTAGTAGGCCAACATCAACTCGATGCTCTTACTTGCTCGCCGATACATCGGATGTTTAAGTGTTGGAGGTTGTGTCGATGCCCCTTTGATATAAATGTCTTGGTTCACAACAGGGCTTTTTATAGGATAAAACACATCTGCTGGATTGCGATTGGGCTGGACCAGTTCCGATTCCAGGAACGGCTATACATTGAACAGGCTAATTTTTGAGTTAGCCTTTGACTGCCTGAATTGCACGGATTTTCGTTGCATCGCCCCAAATCGCACGGGAATCATAGGTTCTCATTGGAAATGCACCCCAGATCGGCTTGATCTTCAAATTATTCTTCTCAATGAAGCGTAAGACCATTGTCTTGAGCGTAACTGGTTCGCCAGAACAACAGTTGATGGTACCCGCAATTTGATCCTGACCAGCAACATCTGCAATCATTTCACCCAGTTCAGCTACATCTACAAAATCATAAAGCAGTTCGCCGGAGTTCAATGGGAATTCTGCTCTTCCTTCCGCTTCGGCTAGCAGCAATTTCTTAAAGATCGAATTGTTGTTGATGTCGTCTCCAACAATGTAAAAACATCTTACCCATTGGCTGACAGCACAATGTTCTCTGCATAATAGTTCCTGGACCAACCGAAGGTGATTTTTGGCTATTCCATAGGCATTCTGTGGAAAAGTGGGCGTGTGCTCTGTGATGGGGCCGACATGAAAACCGATTTCGTGAGAAGTTCCCGCACCGACCACATGCCTTAAACCACCGGCAAGCATGTTCTTGAGGAAAATGACATGTGCCGGCAGGTTATCCAAATGTTTGGGGCTGGCGTGAACAAAACCGTCTTCCCAAGCCAAATGGATCAAAATATCAGGCCGTCCGGTCTCTTCGAAAATATTCAGGTTCGGTATGAGAACATCGCCATCAAAGATTTCAACGCCATCATCACGCGACATCTTGCTACGGGTTGCAACGACAACGTTCTGCCCTCGAGAAACCAAGGACGCAACAACATGACGGCCAACGTAGCCATTGGCTCCGGTCACCAAATACCTCAAATCAATCTTCCTTCTCAAGGTTGCGACGTAGATGCCATTTCTCAAAGATGTAAGTCAACCAGTCATCCGGATTACGCCGCGGCATGTGGTCAAAACGCAACAACCTCAGCTCCAGTATCATCCTTTCAAGCGGAATTGTTTTTGCCATGCGATAACACCTGTTTGAAAAGATAATGTGGCGAGTGAACATGATTTTTGAGCTTCAAAGCCTTGTGACCTGAGGCCCTGAACGTCGTTGAAAACTTGGTAGAGCCCGTCGCAACGAGGCGACGGACAGTATGAAGCAGGCAGGATTTGCGGATGAATAGGCAGGCTTAAGCACGCTTATCGATCCAATGGATCAATGAACGAAGACCGCTCTGAAGGGAGATCTTTGGCTCCCAGTCAAGGTTTTCACGCGCATTCTGCGCTTTTGAGAACGCATGCCGAACATCTCCATAACGATATTCGCCAGTGAAATGAGGTTTTGGGGCAGAGTAGATTTCTGCGATCTGCTCCGCGAGATACTTGATCGTGATTGGAACGCCGCCCCCAATGTCCAATACACGTTCCGTGATACTTGGTTTGTGGGCAGCTCTTACGAGAGCTACAGCAACATCGTCGATGAGAACGAAATCACGCAACATCATTCCATCTTCATAAAGTGGAATTGATCTACCACTCTTGCCGAGCCGGCAAAATAGGGAAGCAATACCTGTATAAGGATTGATCAGGGATTGTCCGGGCCCAAAAACATTTTGCAGACGGAGCACTACCAATTCGGATCCACTTGCGTTGCACCAGGAAGCCAAAATATGTTCCTGAGCAAGTTTGGTGGCACCATAGATGCTGACAGGCACTGGGTGAATATGTCCTGCCTCCATTGCCAATGGTTCTCCGTCAAAGTCCCATTTCGCAGCCGCGAGTTGCTCGCGGCTGCGCTGCCCCGGGTAAAATATGGTATTGTTCTTAAGCGATTGCCAAGCGCCCTCACCATATACAGCACGGCTACTAGTAAGGACAAAGCGCTTGGGACGTATCCCGTGCCGATAGAAAGCGTCAAGCATTGTGGTCGTGCCCGTGACATTTGTGTGGGAATGACGCGACGCCTCTGAAAAGGATTGACCGGTGCCAGTTTCTGCTGCCAGATGAATTACCGTGTCGGGAGAACAATCCGAAAGTAGTGATTCCCACGTCGGTGGCTCGGTAATATCCGCCACGACAAGTTCTACACTTTTACAAAGGGAATCTGGACGGATTCGGGATTCATGTACCTGCGGATGAAGATTGTCTACAACTATAACGCGATCATAGAGCTTGGACAGCTGAGATGAAATCGCGCAACCGATGAAACCAGCTCCACCCGTGACAAGACATGTGCCGTTGCTCACGTTTATTCTCCCAATATTTCTATTTAAACTTGTTGGTGATAAAACTGCAACCAAATCTAAAATGTACCCCGCTTATTAGAATTTAAAGAGTTTTTATTCTTAACTCAACGTACGGTAAGTGCATAGTCAGTGTAGAAATTTCGACGAAAAGGCTCGTCAGCTTCGATTTGGGCGATCTTTATCAATGCTCAACTGAAGCCAATCTTACGCGAATGCCTGTGAGGGTGGCTGCCGCTCGCTTTGTGTCTCGTAACAACCAGACTGTGTTTGCATCGACCTGTGCTGGAATGGGTATCTGGATTTTGTTCTCGCCAGGACCAAATTCATGCCACCCTTCGGTAGTCACGCCAGCGACCTGATATGATACGTAAAGAGAACCGTCCCCTTGGCCGTTGACCGTAATCTGGACATATCTTTTGGCTCCGTCGTTCCCGGGAAGTTTGAATGTGGATGGTTCGGATAGACTTGTGCCAGATGAAAAGGCAACCTCATTTTGCTGCATTTGCACAGGCCATACGGCGTCCGTTGCCAACTCAGGCGCAGCCTGGAACGATGCTCTCATCTTGAATGCATCAACGTCGCCCAACGGCACACCGAAATAGCGTTCGGTCATCAGGTAGAGGACAAACTTAGGTTTGAATTTTTCAACAGTACCTTCAAAGTCCAACTTTTCCGGCGGTTGACGGACGTGGTGATTCACCTGAAGAAGTTCTTTGAATGATGCAGTCCAATACGGCGACAGAGATGCACCCATGGAATCCGTAAAAACAAGGGTTCGTATGTCGCTGGTCGCATTTGGGGAAAATGTCTCACGCGGCAGGTCAAGAAATCCGGTCAAGGTTTCTCCCGACAAAGGGCGCTGCTTGCCGTCTGGCATTACGACATTGTAAGCGGGAAACGGTTGTTGACGAACCGGTCGGGTCCAGTCGTTGGGTACATCTATGTTCAAGAGGCCTGATGCTTCGTTGCCTGTGTTAACCGTTTCAATTTTTATCCTGTCACCAACACCAGCGAGTTTTTGACCGGGCATAATTTTTTCAATTTCTGGCGCAATTTTCTGCCAGGCTACATATGCGCCAAAATCAGACCAGTGTGAATTCAATTTGGAATAGGTTTCGGCGGTCTTCCGCTCTTCGATCAGATCGCCGCGCACGTCGAGCAGTGGCAATCCCCGCTCCTTCGTTAGCTTGAGAACGCGATCAAACAACGTGGGATTGCTTGAAAAGCCTGCAGGTACGTTTGCAAGCTTGTCTGCGTAAACGGTTCCAGTTGAGGGTGCTACAACAAACAGCATTGGGATTCCCTGCTGCTTGAGATAATTCCGCTCATATTCGAACGTATTCACCCATGCTTCTATCTCGGCCTGCGGCGGATTAATGCGTCTGGTTACCTGGTCGTAGGCTTTGACGTGATCATTGCCAAGGAACATGTAACCATCTTTACCCATCGCCATCACATTCGGATTGGGCGACACACCGATGCGATAAAGAGCCGTATTATAGAGACTGATACCATCAGACCAGAGAGGTGTCGCGCGTCGCAAAGCTTCCTTCTGCACCGCAATAGACGCGGGGTTAGCGATAACCGCGCTGGCGAAGGTATGAAACTGAGGTGACAAGACTGCTGCCGCCGGCGGGATCAACAGAGCCCCGATAAAAACCGTGTTGATGATCGTCTTTGTGGGCGAGCTGAACATTCTAGAACCTGAAATAAAGGAACGGGCTGTAGGATCCGGAAAGAACCTTGAGGCTGCAAGCAAACACCAGAATTGCGGCGATAACCACGCTGCTGGGTACGAGTACACTGACTGGGACGAGTTTCTTCACTTTTTCATAGACAGGCATACTGAATATCACACCGACAATCAGTGTGCCCACGACAAGCGCGTTGGCAAAGGCGGCAATCGGCCACGCGAGTGTACTAGCTTCACCAAACCCGAACATTGCCTTCAGCATATGGGTTGCAACATCAGCGGAATCGGCCCGGAACAACGTCCAACCAATCATGACGACAAACATGACATAGACATGCCGCAAGGCATTCGGGATTGGCCATGTCTCTGGATTGAACCGTCTTTCGATAAGCATGAATAGGCCATGCCAAAGGCCCCAGATAACAAAGGTCCAAGATGCACCGTGCCAAAGACCGGTTAGTGCGAATACAATCAAAAGATTGACGTATGTCCGCCCCGCACCACGGCGGTTTCCTCCCAGCGAGAAATAGACATAGTCACGGAACCAAGATGACAGTGTCATATGCCACCGGCGCCAGAAATCGCCGATGGAACGGGCCGCATAGGGATGATTGAAGTTCTCCGGATATTTGAAACCAGTCATCCGTCCCATTCCGATTGCCATGTCAGAATAGCCGGAAAAATCGAAATAGATTTGTAGCGTGTATGCGATGACACCAAGCCAAGCGACGCTCCACCCCAATTCTCCGTGTGGAAGGGAAAATATAGCGTCGGCCGTGGCTGCCATCGTATCAGCAATAAGGACTTTCTTGGCGAGCCCTCGAATAAAACGTCCTATGCCCTCAAATACATCATCAGCTTTGACACGCCGGTCAGCCATGTCATCGGCGATATCGGCATAGCGCACGATTGGCCCGGCGATGAGTTGCGGAAACATGGCTTTGTAGGTCGCAAAAACAAACAAGCTGGACGTCGCTTGTATCGTCCCTCGATAAATGTCCATGAGGTAACTGATGCCTTGGAAGGCAAAAAAGCTGATCCCCAGCGGCAAGGCGATGTGAAGGACTGGAAGCATGTGCTCAATGCCAAGCATATGAAGTACGCGATTGGCATTCTCTCCAACAAAACCGATATATTTGAAATAGCCCAGCAGGCCCAGATTAAACGCGATGCCAGTGATCAATGCAAAGAGAGCTATCTTTTTTGATTGATTGACGAACCGCTTGATGAGAATGCCAAAGGAAAAGTTTCCAACGATTGATACCAGTAGGATAACAATCCGCTCGCCTTCGCCAATGGAGTAGAACAGCAGGCTGACGAGAAGGATCAGTAGGTTGCGATAGCGAGGATCAAGCAGATAATAGGCAAGAAAGAACAATGGAAAAAAGATAAACAGGAAGTTGTAGGAACTGAAAACCATTGTTAACCGGCCATTGTCAAAAGTGCTTTTTCCAAGCTGCACCTCACGTGTCAGCCGAGTGTGTCGATCGTCAATTTCAAGCGCAGGTACGCTTTTCACCAATACGGTTCAGTGAGTCAAGCGCAGTCGTTGTAACGTACACAACCAAATCCTCCATGCGTTGCCATGGGAATGCCGCCTGCTTCTTTGCAAATTACCCTGATCCGGCAGGTGTAGTGATTGTCAAATCCACCGCCAGACAACGATCAAGCAAACAGGGAAGCCAGAAAATGTACAAGCGCAAGGTAATTAATTCTATCAGAGTCTAATCCCAGACGATTCACGAAAGCGGCTTCGACACATCGCTGATAGGGTATTCAATTCATCCCGCATCATAACGGCAAGTTTCATCTCTATACACGGCCATCCACGTATGTTTGGGTAGGCAGACAAGCGAATGCCTATCCGTTTCGGGGATTCGTTTCGCAGACACCGTACCCAAGAAGTAAAATAGTCGTAGTTGCTGAATCTTAGAGGTACAAAAAGCTGCTTTGTACCGCTGCAACATTATGAGTACCATAGACCATGGCGCCCCAATAATTATTGTTGACCGCTACTGAGATGAACACGCCATTGGTGGTATCTTGAACAAAGGTTTGACCCAAATAGGCGGATGATAAAGCAAACAGATCTTGTCCAGCTGTGAAATCAGCCACGGCTTCGACTGTATTTGCTTGAATATCGCTCATAAACTGGAAGATATCCGCACCTGCCCCACCTTCAAATCGATCGCTTCCGAGACCACCGTAGAGCACGTCATTGCCATTACCACCATAAAGGAGATCGTTTCCGTCATAGCCAAAGAGGTAGTCTTCACCATCATTACCGATCAGAATGTCGCCGTTGACGGTCCCGCCGACACGATCATTGCCAGCTCCAGCATCGACGTACACGTAACCGCCGTAGGCATTATTGCCGTATATTGTGTCATCGCCAGCTCCCCCGAAGACTACATCAATGCCATTGGCATAAATTGTATCGTTGCCGTCGCCACCGTCGATTCTGCTAACACCGCTGGAAATAGAACCGTAATAGGTAGATGAGACGATAATATCGTTACCTTCTCCACCATTCAGGCTATCATTGCCTGTTCCACCATAAAGAGTATCGTCACCCGGGCCGCCATCCAAGAAATCGTTGCCTTGGCTGCCGTCTAGCGAATCATTGCCGGTCCATCCGTATAGAAAATCGTCGCCCCCATTTCCGCGGATCCAATCGTCACCAGCATTTCCATAAAGGCCATTTGGACCATCGTTACCAACAATGACGTCATTGAAAGCACTTCCAACACCGACCTCTATAAAGTAGTCAGATGGGTTCGCATTGTGGCCATTAAAGATATCAATATTATTGACGAAGCCATTGACGCTGGAAAACGTTCCGGGGATCAAATTAAGCGTTGTTCCCGTCACCGATCCCGAAAAATCCAGTGAATCCCATCCGCCAGAATCGTGGATGGTGAAGCCACCTTGGCTGAGATACCCGCTGGTAGTGAGAGCAAAGCCGTCCTTGCCGCCAAATCCATAGCTGTCATTGGACGTGTTGATGTTGACCTGCTGATAGGTGCCATCTGCATTGACAAAATATTTGCGTATCAATGCCTCAACATCGGCGCTTCGAGGGGAGACAAGATAGTAGTCACGATAGGAGTGGCCGGCTTCACTGGGTGTAAAATATGACATGATCGAGTATTGCCAGGAATCATAAGTGAACTCTGCATCCGTGCTGAAAGTGCCGCTACCATTATATCTTCCACCATGGCCAAGACCGAGCGCATGGCCGATTTCATGAATGAAAGTTTGATAACCGTAACCTCCGACTGAGAAATCCCCTCCCCACCATGTTCTGTTGACGTTCAGATTTCCGTAGTAATCGTCGAAATAAGCGCCATCGTAAACATTGCTGACCCTGATGTCAGTTGGGCTGCCTGCAGACACTTCCTGAAAAAAAATCGGCAGCATTTGTGACCATTTAGCCATTGCCATGCGCGCGCTATCTATCTGCTGGCCTGATCCGTTCAGCGCCGTGAGATCTACCTGCACAACCATATCCGGTTGGCGATACTCTGGGCGTCCCTTTGCCTGCCAATAACCGTGCCGAAGAAAATCCACATAGTGATCAAATGAGGGATCAAGTGTGCCAAGAGCCAAATCGCTTGACTGAACAGCGAAATCATAATTTCGAGACATGCACAGTACCCCGTAGCAGCGTGAAACAGATCTTCCCGATCAAAATACATATTGTCGCACTAAAGTATCACTAGAATGTACGCCTTACTACTGTCAATAGGTGTGCATTTATGGGATTGACAATGAACAGTGTTCTCGCAAGTTGTATATCGGGAGAGTGTTTGTTTGGTTTTAAATAAAATACGGCAATAGCGGCAATCATAAGTGATGCTGACGCTAATTAATGGATTATAAAGGTAATCTGGTGCTGCAAGTTACCTATGCAATGCCGTAAACAGCACTCCTATAACAGCTGCAATGCAGTACGTTGACGAGTTCTCCCCCACGGTTGCTTATACCAAAACCGTTCGTATCTCTGACTGAAGTCGATAGCTTAAGATTTGGTACGCATACGCAGGATGCGCCATCGGAATGAAAGCAGCATCGCCCGTGACAGAATAGAAATTGACCTCAGTACGCTGGGATGGAGGTTAACACTATCTACCGCGTTCCTACCGCCCTGTCTCATTGACATGATCATATTTCGTTGAGACTGAATGGAGTTCGTTGGTAAGGCCGATGTAAGAAGATCAACCTTATGCTCCAACATCACATAACCTTGGGCCGCGCTTCTGGCACCGGAAACATGCTCCGTGGTATATCCTGAATCTTGTGCGACATAAGCCATTACCCGCTCAAGCGCATGAGCCATGCCACCATCTGCGTGGTTGGGTTCCTTGTTGAAATCGGTCCATTTCCATTTTTGCTCGAACATCTTGCGTAAGGCTGACGGCCGGAACCAAAACATTGTCCCATAGGAAGCTACCGGTGTTGTATCATCAAGGTTTGCTTGAATATCCAGCAACTTGACGACTTCTTCCACCTTCGGCTTGTTATTGTACCAAGCATGGCCGATCGTGTAGAACGATATGTGGATGATTGGAGGTATGGCGATCCCGATCCAAGGGCTGTCGGCCAGCAAATTCAATAAATTGGTCACATAGCCTTTGCTGCCCAATAGATTGTTCAACAAATGCCGCTTGAAGAACTCCCCGCGTGCAGCTTCGACTTGCGGCGTTTTCTTTGTATGAACCCGGCAGACATAGTTGTATCGATCATCAAGAAAGAGGTCGCGACAACTGATGAATAGCGCGGACATATCTCTTCCACGATTTTCCTCTACCACCCTGACGATGACATTCTTTATACCCGGATAGCCAGTCAATCTCTCTATAAGTTCATTCTTCTTCTTTTCGGTGTCCGTCGTAGCAATGAAATCATAGGGTACCGGAATGTTATTTGTGTAACTCAAGATTTCCGGAAGCATTTCCGTGTAATACATATGAGCGCATACCGCGATATTCCCATACTGTTTTGCTTTCGCAGGCATTTCCGCCTTCTCAGGCAGTATGGACATAAGGGTGGCGTTTGTGTTCAATGTACGTAGCTTGCTCGTTCGTGCAACGTTTTTCCATATTAGACTCAAATCAAAATCGGATGTGGACTTCAATATATCCAATGCACGCGTCGTGTCGGATGCGTTGACTTCGAGGTAGTCGGTGTCACCAAAAAACATTCTGCGCTTAAGGATAGGGCAGCGCTTTAACATCATTTCGTCAGGCCGCAGCATAAGCGGGTAATCCCCCCCTATGTCCCGGCAAGAAAGATAGACAGAAGAGGTGAAACCTAACTTTTCAAGATAATGCGTAAACCTGCTCTCATGTTTCAGCACAGAGTCCACATAGCCATTTATTTCAGGCATTTTTGTCCAATAATGCTCAAAGGAAGTGGACTGAAGGATCGGACGTCGAATGGCAATGAAATGCGAATTGATATGGTAAGGTAACACGCCAGTGTGTGTAAATGGGTTCGGAGCCATCTCCGCATGATCTGTAATGCCCCAGAAATCGCATTCGCGGCTATCCATTTCTGCGAATAATTCTGAGAACGGATAAATAGGACCAAAATTCGTGTGATTATAAAGTATCAACTCATCATACTCAGCCAGCTGCTTGTAGCCGACTGATTCAATAGCCGTTTTGTAGGCCCATACGTCGAACCCCTCGTTCTCCCGGATGATAAGCTGGTCAACACATTCCTTGATCTTGATCTCGCCATCACGATGAAGCGGGCCATTGCTCACAAAGATGGTCTTCTCCACGAACGGTTTGAAGCCCTTCACAAGGGCCGGCATATAATCGTCCACAATTCCATCTTTGTCGTAGAAAAAAGCCACGGCAAGACGTTTGATACCGGCCATTTGCTAACTCCTGCATTGCAGCTTGTCTAATCTAAAGGGTCTAGCGAACCCAATTGCAGATTTTTTTCAAAACTACAACTCGGCAGAGCGGATTCGTTTGATCATTTGCGCTTGATCGGAGTCGTTTTGCCCGTGTCTGGTTAGTGTTTTGCCGTTTGTTGTGCACATTCACGAAACCGCGATAAGCTCTGCTCAACTGTTCACCTGTCAAACTGGGTATATTAAACATGTGATCTCGCGGCTTAGCCCAGGGGTAATGCGAGTAAGCGTAGTCTCCGGTTAAAATGAAGTTCTGGTGAGCAGGGCTCCTACAGAAATTTGACGCTTGGAGAGGATCGAATATCGTTCGTCAGTTCACTCGGCCGACGTCAAATAGAAAGAATCAGTGCGAGAGGATACCTTCCGTTGTAATCCATTCTTCTTGTTTTGATCGGTGTCTTGGTTCCTGACATTGTTTCAAAGCAATGCAAATGATGCATTCATGCTGCACCGAGCTATTGAGGGCCGCAGTATGGGCACTATCCGTTGGCGCCTCCGGCAAGACACGGGAGTGGGTATCTAGTCAGGATGATCCTAAGGTGCGACGGGCAATTGATGAATTGTCTGCCATTGTTAGTGTGAAGATGTTTCAACATTTAGCAGCGGATTGACAAGTATGGCATGTGGTTCATGTTGGGTTTCTGGGTAACTGAAAATAACAATGGTGAAGCCATTTGAAATTAAAGGGTTGTCTGTCTTGCGACACTTAATGCATATACAGAGTGTATATCGACGCGTATTGGCGGACACGTGTGCAGCTAGATCGTTATTCGTACGACTATCTATAAATACTGGATTTGAGGAACGGTGGAAAAGGGATGAAAATGGCTGTGCATGCGACTGAATTTCCCGCGGAATGCGACGTTGAAATATATAGATCTGAAAATGCCGAACTGGCGAGTTTTTCACCACACCTTCTGGAACAACACTACAGGCTCTATGGCGCAGCAGAGGGCAGATCCGGAAATGCATTGAAGACACGCGCCGATTTTTTGGCTTTGATACCATCCACCGCGTCGGTCCTTGAAATCGGTCCGTATTTCTCGCCGAGCATGATAGGCGATAACGTCAAATATTTTGATGTCCTGTCGCGTGAGCAACTTATTAAACGCGCGATTTCTCAGGGACAGACTAACCCAAACCCTCCGCACATCGATTACGTGTCACCAATAGCCGATCTGAACATTGTTGATGGCCAGTTCGACTATATTGTCAGTAGTTATTGCATTGAGCACCAGACCGATTTGATCAAACACCTGCAGGACGTTGAGCTGCTGCTTAATCCCGGGGGGAGTTATTTTGTCATGGCCCCGGACAAACGATACTGCCACGACCACTGGATGAAAGAGAGTGGAGTGGCTGAAATTCTGGGAGCTCATTACGAGCGCCGGACCACACATCCATTCCGGTCTGTTGTAGAGCATTTGGCACTTTCGGCACACAATGACCATTTTAGGCATTGGGCCGGCGACCATGGGCATCCATATGACGATTTCCTGCCGCGCCTCGATCACGCAAGACATGTTTTCGAGAACGCAAACGGCAACTATGTCGATGTTCATTCATGGTATTTTACACCAGATAGTATGCGCGAGATTATCGGGCTCCTCAACCGCACAGGTGACGTAAGCCTATCTTGCGTTCGCTGCTACGACACTCGAAAGTATCACAACGATTTCTGGGTGATACTTCAAAAAGCACCTCAATAGAGGTGCTGGCGCGGGTTGTCAGTGACAATTCCGGGTTGGATGAGGCGATTTAGCTGAGGAGCATCGACGCGTTTCTTCGGGCATTCAAACCTGCAGCCACACTGGATTCTTAATATCGCCCATTTTTGCATTAACTATACAGCACGCTTTTGGGCGCATTTTGTCGCCACTCAAGTCGAGCAAGATTGCCGCGTGACTCGGCACGGTTCTGTCCATCGTCTCATTTTTCGTGTTTTGTGCGATGGCATGGAATTGATACAGTTGCCGGTTTGATGCCAGCTGAAGCCGTTGACCAATGATGAAGGCATTGATCAGTAGGATTCACGCGAAGCCAGGGGGGGGATATCCCCTAAAATGCTGATGGTCCGAGTAAGATAGAAAGAGATAATTATGAGCACTCGCAGATTTACCTATAGCGCTGCCATTTACTCTATGATCGCTATATTTCCCATTACCGGAAGCTTTTATGTGAATGTCCTGCCGTCGGTTGCAGAAGAAAATGGCGCGGTATTGGCATCATGGCCGCCCGTTGACGGGATCGACAACTCCGCATTCGTGGGGGACCCAGCGCTCTCGGCACCCGCATCCATAAAGCTTATCAAATCGAATGGCGACGGCGATTTGCATTTCTTCTTTGCTTCAGAGGGCGCCTCTTCGGTTTATATAGGCTACCAAGTTGGGGGTAAAATAATTGAATCTTGGCACAATTTTAATATGGGAGAACCTGTAACTGTTCGAATACCGAGTAATGTGGATAATCAAATTGTTTGGATTAGCCGTGATCCTAAATTGGCACCGTTTAGCTTAAAAAGGATAGAGATCGTCCGAGGAATGTAAGCTGGATAGAGCTATGCGCCTTGGCAATCCGGTTGTCATGTTAACAAATATCTGATAGCCAGCGATATGCGTGTCTTCGGTCTTGAGCGGTTCCATGAAATTCTCGGCCCGAGCTCAATTTCGAGCAATTATTTTGTACCAGGTACAATGAATCACGAGAATGTATATGGATATCGCATAATCGCAGGTTTATATCGGTGGGCGTTTCCCCACGGCTGACCGCCGTTTGCAAATCCGCGGCATTTTCTTTCTGATGTGTACGCGCTACTGAGAGCGAACCCGACCATGTCGGACCAAACCAGTCAGGCCTCCCCGGCCCGGCCACTGACGATCCAAACGCCTGACAACAAAACAACAGGTCCGAATTTTCGCACCATAGCGCTCATCATTGCCAGTGCCATGTTCATGGAACAACTCGATGCGACGGTGCTGGCAACGGCGTTGCCAACCATGGCGCGCGATTTCGGCGTCAATCCCCCGGCCATGAGCCTCGCGCTCACCTCCTACCTCCTCAGTCTCGCCATCTTCATCCCGGCGAGCGGCAAGATCGCCGACCGCTTTGGATCCCGCACCGTTTTCAGCGCGGCAATAGCGGTGTTTGTCGCCGGTTCGATCCTGTGCGCGCAGGCACCGGATCTGCGCTTTCTCGTTCTCGCCCGGATCATCCAGGGGCTCGGCGGTGCGATGATGATGCCGGTTGGCCGGCTCGTCCTGATGCGCAGTGTCGCGCGCAAGGATCTCGTTTCGGCCATGTCCTGGCTGCTGGTTCCCGCGCTCGTCGGCCCCATCCTCGGGCCGCCGGTTGGCGGACTGATTGTCACCTATTTCGACTGGCGCTGGATTTTCTATATCAACGTGCCTATCGGCTGCATTGGTTTCATTCTTGTCAGGCGTTTCATTGAGGAGGTGAAGGGCGTATCCGACGGCCCCTTCGATTTTCTCGGCCTTTTCCTCTCCGGCATTTCACTCGGCTCTCTGCTTTTCGGCTTCGAAATGGCAAGTCGTCCGGGCGAAGGGCAGCTGGCGGGCTTGCTCGTCGTTGTGGGCGTGATCTTCGGCATGGGCTATCTCGCGCACGCCCGGCGGCACCCCTCCCCCATTCTCGATTTCTCGCTCATGCGCGTCAGCAGCTTCAGCACGTCTGTCATTGCCGGATCACTGACCCGCATCACCCAGGGTGCCCAGCCGTTTCTATTGCCGCTCATGCTGCAGCTGGGTTTTGGATTTTCTGCAGCACGCGCTGGCGGTATCGTTGTGGCGACCGCACTGGGCTCCATGATGATGAAGGCTGTTGCACCGAAAATCCTGCGGCGCTTCGGTTTCCGCGCAAGCCTCATCGTCAATGGCCTTATTGCAACGTTCGGCTATGCGCTTTGCGCGGCATTCCGGCCCGACTGGCCCCTGCCCCTCATCTTCTCTGTCCTGCTGTGCTGCGGGTTCTTCATGTCGTTCCAGTTCACCGCCTACAACACGGTTGCCTATGATGAGATCGGACGGGAACGCATGAGTTCCGCCACCAGTTTCTATACGACATTCCAGCAGCTCATGCTGTCGCTCGGTATCTGCGTCGGTGCACTGGCCCTTTCGGGTTCCATGCTGGTGCGAAGCCACGCGACACCGGAACTTGGTGACTTCTCGGCGGCGTTTCTCGTCGTAACGGCGATTTCGCTGACTGCAACGATCTGGAATCTCCGCTTCTCGCAATCGGCAGGCGCTGACATCAGCGGCCATACGAAAATGGTCAAGGCTCCCGGCGAATAAGGTTATGTGGCGGCAGGCCGTGCAA
Source organism: Phyllobacterium sp. 22229 (assembly GCF_052056495.1). Lineage (NCBI taxonomy): Bacteria > Pseudomonadati > Pseudomonadota > Alphaproteobacteria > Hyphomicrobiales > Phyllobacteriaceae > Phyllobacterium > Phyllobacterium sp. 22229. The sequence continues at coordinate 17,617 of NZ_JBQEPA010000027.1, read as the reverse complement.
AACAACGGCAATCGATATGTCAGTATTGTTGACATATCGGCCATTTTACGGTGCTATGCGCCGACAAACAGCCGGGAGGAAGAAATGGGCGATTGGGATGCTCTGTACGCGACACGCACCAAAAACATGCGCGCGTCCGAGATACGCGAACTGCTGAAACTGCTTGATCAGCCAGACATCATTTCCTTTGCCGGCGGTATTCCCGACCCCGCCCTTTTTCCCAAGGAAGCGATACGGGAAGCCTATGAGGCCGTTCTCAGCAAGAATGCTGACGTTGCGCTGCAATATTCGGTGAGCGAGGGATATCGCCCGCTGCGCGAATGGCTGGTGCAGCATATGGCTTCGCTCGGTGTGTCCTGCACGATCGACAACATCATCATCACCACGGGCTCGCAACAGGCGCTGGACTACCTCGGCAAACTGTTCATATCACCCGGCGATACGGTGCTGACGACCTGGCCCACCTATCTCGGTGCCCTCCAGGCTTTCAATGCCTATGAGCCACGCTATGACCGCCTCAACCCCGAACAGGGAAACATGACACCGGCCGCCTATCGCGACAGCGCAAAGGCGGCAGGCGGTGATGTGAAACTTGCCTATTTGACAGCGGATTTCTGCAACCCGACAGGCGAAACAGTCAGCCGGGATGGCCGCATCCGCCTGATCGAGCTGGCACATGAACTCGACATACCGCTGATCGAAGATGCGGCCTATCAGGCATTGCGGTTCGATGGCGAGCCCGTGCCGTCGATGCTTGCCCTCGACTGCGAACGGGAAGGGCATATCGACCGCACGCGTGTCGTCTATTCCGGCAGTTTCTCCAAGACCCTTACGCCCGGTCTGCGCGTCGGCTGGATTTGCGCGGCGCAGCCTGTGATTGCCAAGCTGGTCCTGATCAAACAGGCGGCCGATCTGCACAGCCCGACCATCAATCAGATGACGATCCATCACGTTGCGTCCCGGGACTTCGACAAGCAGGTCGAAAAGGTGCGCAACAGCTACCGCCAGCGCCGCGACTATATGCTCGATGCCCTTGCCCGTTTCATGCCGCCAGGCGTGACATGGACAAAACCGGAAGGCGGCATGTTTGTCTGGGTCACCTTGCCGGAAGGCATGGACGGCGCGGCCCTTTTGGCACAAGCGCTGCAAAAAGTGCGCGTGGCATTTGTTCCCGGCTTTGCCTTTTATGCGGACGGGACCGGCAAGAATACCATCCGGCTCAATTTCTCCTTGCCCAACAAGGAAGCAATCGAAACCGGGATTTCCCGTCTTGGCAAGCTGATTGCCGAAGAAGCTGCCTGACGGCCCATACAGATACATGACAAACAAAGCGGCCTGATCTCAAACAGGCCGCTTTGTTTTTGTCATCCACGGCGTGCCTGCGCCGGTGCCCTGCGCCGATCGAGGCCGCCTCCGCCCCTGTCAGGAGACGGCAACAGGCAGAGCGTTTGCAGCCATCAGTAGCAACTTATTAACCTTCATTTTCTATTCGATTAGGCAAGTTTACGAGCAACATCCAATCGCTTCGCTTGCAGGTATCATGCGTATTCCAAGAACAAATTTCTCAATGAAGTCAGATGATTACGTAGACGAATATGGCGATGCGCACGAATCGCCAGCGTCTGCGCAGCCTCCCTTGGCGCAAAAGCCCGCCGTGCCGGAAGCTGTGCAACCGCCAGCTCCGGCCCAGGCGGCTCGAAATAGTGTGCCAAACGGTTCGGGAAACATGCGCACGCCTGCTGCTTCGCCCTATGAGCCGGTCTCCACGCGGCGTTCCATCGAAGCGCCTGCATCAACCACGCCCAGCGGCGGGATGCGCGCGCCTGCACGTGCACCGGTCACGCTTGAGCCGGATACGGATCCCACAGCTCCCATTTCAAAGCGGATGTTCTCCCTTTCGGCCAATGTGCGTTTCACCCGCACCCCCGATACCGTTCTGCAAAAGCATCGCAACGGGGCCGAAAGCGCGACCCCGGCGCCTGCTCCCAGGACGGAAAGGCCGGTTGCCGCGCCAAAGGCGGCCATCCCGGCACCAGCCCCGAAGGGTCCTGCCGTCGCTCCGGTTGCCGCTAAGCCGGTTGCAAGCGCGACTGTTCTTCGCACGGCCCCTGCCCCGGTGCAGTCCAGCTTATCGCGCGCTCCGGCATTCGTCACAAACTATGCGCCGGCCGTCGTCACGCATGCAGCGGCCGTTCCCGTTACGCGCGAAGCCCGGCCAAGCCTGCAAACAACCGGTGCGCAGCCTGTTCCGCAAAAATCCGGATCGCTCGATTATCTCTCCGATTATGCGTTCTGGGAGTCGATGGAGTTTTCCGGCGGTTTTGCAGCCGCCCCAGCCGCCCCCGTGGCCAAGACGATGCGCAAGATCGCACCCGATGCCATTACCGCGCTGTTCCGTGTTGTCGAACTGCGGCAGCCGCATGCCGCTGCCGCTGAGACCACAGTGCCCGCAGCGCCGGCTCCCTTGCCTGCCGCACCGGTAATCCCGGCTGTACCGGCGGCCGTTGCAGCCGTTACGCCGCAGCGCCAGGCCGATCCGGTCGTGGAAAGCGCTGCGATTATGAATCCGGTGGTTGATGTGCAAGAGGAAGTGACCCTTGCTCCCGCTGTGGTGGCACCATTACCGCCGGAAGAAGCGGCCGCTGAAGAAAAACCGTCACGGCTGCAGGTAACGGTGCGCCAGGAAAAGCCCGCGATCACGCCGGCCCGCCTTGCACCGCTTGCCGTGCAATCCTATGGCGAGATGTATGAGCGCCCTCCTCTGTCACTGCTGCAGGAACCGGCGGAACGTGCGGAAGTGATCATTACGCAGGAAGCGCTGGAACAGAATGCCGGGCTTCTCGAAAGCGTGCTTGAGGACTTCGGCATCCGCGGCGAGATCATTCATGTACGCCCCGGACCGGTGGTGACGCTGTATGAATTCGAGCCGGCACCCGGCATCAAGTCCTCTCGGGTTATCGGCCTTGCCGATGATATCGCCCGTTCCATGTCGGCCTTGTCTGCCCGCGTGGCGGTGGTGCCCGGACGCAATGTCATCGGCATTGAACTGCCGAATGCGACGCGCGAGACCGTATACTTCCGCGAAATGATCGCTTCGGCGGATTTTGAGAGCACCAAGCTCAAGCTGGCGCTCTGCCTTGGCAAGACCATTGGCGGTGAACCGGTTATCGCGGAACTCGCCAAGATGCCGCATCTGCTGGTTGCCGGTACAACGGGTTCGGGTAAGTCGGTTGCGATCAACACCATGATCCTGTCGCTCCTCTACCGGCTGACGCCGGAAGAGTGCCGGCTGATCATGGTTGACCCCAAAATGCTTGAACTGTCGATCTATGACGGTATTCCGCACCTGCTTACCCCTGTTGTGACCGACCCGAAAAAGGCGGTCATGGCACTGAAGTGGGCCGTGCGGGAAATGGAAGACCGCTACCGGAAGATGTCAAAGCTGGGCGTGCGCAATATTGATGGCTTCAACGCCCGCGCTGCGCTTGCCAAGGAAAAGGGCGAGACGGTGATGTGCACCGTCCAGACCGGTTTCGACAAGGGAACGGGCGAGCCCATTCATGAGCAGGAAATCATGGATCTGACGCCGATGCCCTATATCGTCGTCATCGTCGACGAAATGGCCGACCTGATGATGGTGGCGGGCAAGGACATTGAAGGCGCCATTCAGCGCCTCGCCCAGATGGCCCGTGCTGCGGGTATCCACCTGATCATGGCCACGCAACGTCCATCGGTCGATGTTATCACCGGCACCATCAAGGCGAACTTCCCGACCCGTATTTCGTTCCAGGTAACGTCGAAGATCGACAGCCGCACGATTCTGGGTGAACAGGGGGCAGAGCAGCTGCTCGGCCAGGGCGATATGCTGCACATGGCGGGCGGCGGGCGGATTTCCCGCGTGCATGGCCCGTTCGTCTCCGACGAGGAAGTCGAGCGCGTCGTCGCGCATCTGAAGGCGCAGGGTCGTCCCGATTATCTCGATACGGTGACTGCCGACGAGAGCGAAGAAGAAGAACCGGAAGCAGAAACCGGCGGTGCCGTCTTTGACAAGGGATCGGTTGCGGCGGAAGACGGCAATGAACTCTACGACCAGGCGGTCAAGGTGGTTATGCGCGACAAGAAGTGTTCCACGTCCTATATCCAGCGGCGCCTGCAGATCGGTTACAACCGGGCTGCATCTCTGGTGGAACGCATGGAAAAGGAAGGGCTTGTCGGACCGTCGAACCATGTCGGCAAGCGGGAAATTCTCTCGCATAGCCGGGACAATGCCCCGTTTAGCGCTGCAGATAGCGCGGAATAGCCTGTCCGGATAAAACGCACCTTGCGTCTGCACGTTTGCTATGTCATGACGCGCGTCCTTGATTTGGGCGCGCTGGGCCCATTCGACGGGCTTTGTCCCGATTTCTGACATTCATGGCATAAAGGAGCGCGGCAATGGCTCAGGCGCTGGGTTTTGACTTTGGCACAACCAATACCGTTTTGGCATTGGCGGATGGGACAAAGACACGCTCGCTATCCTTCACCAATGCGACCGGCACGGCCGATAGCATGCGCACGGCGCTATCCTTCATGAAGGATCCCCTCGCCGGTGCGGCGGCGTTGAAGGTCGAGGCCGGGCATGCGGCCATCCGCCAGTTCATCGACAATCCCGGCGAATGCCGTTTTCTGCAATCGATCAAGACATTTGCCGCAAGTGCCCTGTTTCAGGGCACCCTGGTTTTTGCAAAACGTCATTCCTTTGAAGACCTGATGGAAATCTTTGTGCGCCGGCTGAGGACCTATGCCGGTAACGACTGGCCCACCGACGTCAAACGCATCGTGACCGGCCGGCCGGTGCATTTCGCCGGAGCCAATCCGGACCCTGCCCTGGCCACGGCGCGCTACAACGAGGCGCTCACCCGGTTCGGTTTTCCAGAAATCCACTATGTCTATGAACCGGTAGCTGCGGCATTCTATTTTGCCCAGAACCTCAAGGCAGATGCCACTGTGTTGGTGGCGGATTTTGGCGGAGGCACGACGGACTATTCGCTCATTCGTTTCGAGACGAAGGGCGGAAAGCTCAGCGCAACACCCATCGGCCATTCCGGTGTCGGCATTGCCGGCGATCATTTCGACTACCGGATGATCGACAGCATTGTTGCGCCGCAGATCGGCAAGGGAAGTTTTTTCAAGAGCTTTGACAAGACGCTCGAAGTCCCCTCCTCCTATTATGCCAATTTTGGACGGTGGAACCAGCTCTCGATCTTTAAGACATCCCGGGAGTTTTCCGAATTGAAGAAGCTGGTGCGGTCCAGCCTGGAGCCGGAAAAACTCGAGACATTCGTCGATCTTGTCGACCACGATGAGGGTTACCCGCTGTATCAGGCCGTGTCGGCCACCAAGATGGCTCTGTCGACTGCCGACGAGGCTGAGTTCCATTTCGAACCGCTCGGCCGCGGCAGCCGCAAGCTCATCAAACGCAGTGAGTTCGAGGAATGGATTGCCGGTGACCTCGCACGCATCGAAGGCGCGCTTGACGATATTCTTGCAAGCACCCGCACGGTGGCCGGTGAAATTGACAAAGTGTTCCTGACCGGCGGAACATCATTTGTCCCGGCCGTGCGGCGCATATTCACCGAACGCTTTGCGCAGGACCGGATCGAGACGGGCGGCGAACTGCTCTCCATCGCACATGGGCTTGCGCTTATTGGCGAACGCGACGACATCCCGCAATGGACCGCCTGACGGCCATCCGCCGCCAGTTTCGGCCGGGCATCAGATATCAAATCGACGCCAAGATGCCGGTTTGAGGTTCGCCTGCGATGAGTGCTCGACGGTATCGCAGAAGGTCAGGGATGTCTTGCTGTCCGCCCGCCTGTAAAGTCCCGTATTCGCCGTGGAAGCGGTTACGGTCATGATATCCGGCCATTCGGATTCATATCCCACGGCTGTTGTGGCAATCAGCGCGGCACACAGGGCCAGGCTCAGCAGATAGACCCGTCCCAGGTTTTGCGGTCCTCCGGTGCGTTCCCTTACATATTCCGGTTCACGCTCGATATTGCTTCTATGCATGATGATACTCCGGATAGGTTTGATTGAATGCAGACAAATCAACTCGAAAGGCCGCCGGAGTTACCGCCGCAATCAGGGCAAGTTTTTGACCGATGTGCACACATCGGAATCACATCTTATTGATGGGAATTATGGGCAGCTCTATCTCAGAGATTGTGGGCCCGGCGCGCCATGAGGCATTCCGGATCGCCCGGCATGCAGGAGCGGCATACTTCAGGCCGCACCGCGTAAATGCCGCAAGCCGTGGTCTTGCCGATTTCACCGGTCAATGCCGAACAGCGAACGCCGATGCATCGCATGCCGCTTTCATCGCTGGCGACAAATTTGGCGGGAATGAGCGCAAGCTGCGCGTCGTCTTCCGTGGAAAAGCGCGGCCACTGGGATGAGTAGCAGCAACAGGCGCCGCAGGACTGGCAATCAAAAATCTCGCCTGCCTCCATACGTCTTATTTGCCCTTGCGTTTGCGTGCCGGTGTCTTGGGCGCCGCATTGAACAGATCGCTGTCGGCTGATCCAGTATCGCCTTCCGGGGCATCGGCGGGCGATTCAATCTTCGCAGACTTGGCCGCTTTTACCGGCGCAGGGCTTTCGGTGATTGCCGGGTCTTTGGCGGTAAACTTGATGGCCATCATTAATCCTCTCGTGTTCGCCCTGATGAGCGATACGGATTGCCAAGCAGACCGACAGCGCAGGAAGGGAGCCGTTGTTTACTCCGTATGGGGCGCCGATACTAGGCTTGGCACCGATTTATCTGGGGAAGCAGCATGAGACGATGGGATGATCAGGACGCCACCAACTGCCTCTTGGTTCTGACAACAGGCGCATCCACAGGAACGTCCTTCTTGCGGAAGGAGTCGACGATGGCGGTCATCGTCATCGTTCCGGCGGCGACCAGGTCGAAATTCTTCTCGAGCCGCATCCACTCGAACAGCAGCCCGGACATCGTGCTTTGCAAGGCTCGCGCTGCAATATCGGGATGCCAGGCGGACGACAGCATGCCGCGCTTCTTGGCTCGTGTCGTCAAACGCAACAGCATGTGATGAACCTCGTCGTTGAGCGCGCGCAGCCGCTCCAGGATCTGGGCCATTTCACCGACATATTCGCAGCGCTGGGTGATGATCGTGAAAACCCGTTGCTTTCTCGGATCACCGGCGAAATTCTCGAGACAATAGATACCGGCATCCAGGGCAATATCGAGAGGGTTGGCATTCTCGCAATAAATTGCCTTGGTGAGAAGATCGTCCTGAGGCAATCGCACACGCTCGACGACGTCCTGATAGAGTTCGATCTTGTCCTTGAAGTGGAAGTAGATGGCGCCGCGCGTCACGCCGGCATGTTCGGCAATCTGGTTCAGGGTTGACCGGTTGACACCATATTCCAAAAAGACAGTCTCCGCGGAATCCAGAATGGCTTCCCGCGTTGCTCCTGCCTCAGCTTTGGTCCTGCGCATAACGCCTCCTTCGCTTGGGTGATCCCTCCTGGGATGCCGGAACATCGTCATCAAGCCACGCACAAGCGGTTGTTCGTACCGCTGGTTCGATAACCCAAACGTGATCGCGTCCGGTCTATTTTCCGACACAATATCACGCTTTCGTTTATTTACAATCACGGATGTATGTTTGTACATGCACCCAGATATTCCTCGGACAAGCGAATCCTCCCATGACTTTGCTCGGTACCCGTTTTCTCGGTCTCGTTTTTTTTGCAGGCGCGGCGCTGGCACTCAATTTGCCGGCTAATGCTCAGCAGGCAGGCGGCAAGACCCCTCCCCCGCCACAGGTGACGGCGGTTGCCGTTCAGCCGGAGGAAGTGGATCTGTCCTACCAATATGCGGCGCGGATTACGGCTTACCGTGACGTGCAGGTGCGTGCCCGCGTCGGCGGCATACTGCTGAAACGGAATTTCGTTGAAGGTTCGGAAGTGAAAGCCGGTGAGCTGCTGTTTGAGATCGATCCGGCGCCTTACGAAGCAGAACTCGCCCGTGTTCAAGCCCAGCTGCAGCAGGCCCAGGCGCAATATGCCCAGTCCGTACGCGATGCCGATCGGGCGCAGGCGCTGGTGGACCAGAAAGTGCAAAGCACGGCGGCACGCGATACGGCGGTATCGACGCGTGATTTGAATGCCGCAGCGGTTGCGGCGGCAAAGGCGCAGGTCAGGACAGCAGAACTCAATCTGCAATATACGAAAGTCACCGCGCCGATCAACGGCGTAACCAGCCGGGAGCAGGTCTCCGAAGGCAGTCTCATCGGCACCGATGCGGCGTCCAGCCTGCTGACATCGATTACGCAGACCGATCCGGTCTACATCAACTTCTCCTTTACCGATACGGAAGCGGCGGAAATCCGCCGCCTGCTGGACGAGCGCAAGGCCAAGGGGCTTGAAGCCAACAAGCTGTCGGTCAAACTCTCCTTTGGCGACGGAACGGTTTACAATCATCTTGGAACCATCGATTTCACCTCGAGCAGCCTTGATCTGGAAACCGGCACGCTGGGTGTGCGTGCGATCATCGACAATCCGGATCGCCGTCTCCTTCCGGGGCAGTTCGTCCGTGCGACGGTGACGGGCGTGACGGTAAACGATACGATCGTCATTCCCGAAGCCGCCCTGATGCAAGGCCCCAAAGGCCAGTTCGTCTATATCGTGAACAATGAAGGCAAGGCGGAAGTCCGGCCGCTTAATCTTGGCCAGCAGGTCAACAAGGGCTGGATCGTGCTTTCCGGTCTGGCTGCCGGTGACCGTGTGGTCACGGAAGGCGTCATCAAGGTCAAGCCGGGACAACTGGTTTCGGCGACTGACAGTGTCAAACAGGCGCTGGTGACCCAATGAACCGGTTCTTCATCGACCGGCCGGTTTTCGCGGCCGTCATTTCGATCATCATCGTTCTCGCCGGTATTGTCGCGATAAGGGTGCTGCCGATTGCCCAGTATCCGGAATTGACGCCGCCGCAGGTGGTGGTCAGCGCCAATTATCCGGGCGCCAGTGCCGAAACCATCGCACAGACCGTTGCATCGCCGCTGGAACAGCAGATCAACGGCGTCGAAAACATGCTCTACATGCAGTCGACGAACTCGGCGAGCGGCCAGATGCAGCTGACGGTAACCTTTGCGCTGGGTACCAATGCCGACCAGGCGACGATCAACGTCAATAACCGCGTGCAGCGCGCGACATCGACCCTGCCGCAGGACGTGACCCGCCAGGGTGTGACCGTCGCCAAGCGCTCGACATCCATTCTCGGCCTTGTCGCGATGTTTTCCGAGGGCGGCCAGTATGACCGCACCTATATCGGCAATTACGCGCTGCTGAACGTTGTCGACGATCTGAAGCGTATTCCCGGTGTCGGTGACGCACAGGTTCTCGGCAATCCCAACTATTCCATGCGCATCTGGCTGCGCCCTGACAAGCTGGCGCAGTACAATCTGACCCCCACGGATGTGGCAACGGCCGTTCGCGAACAGAATTCCCAGTTCGCCGCCGGCAAATTCGGGGATCAGCCCGATCCGCAGTCCAATGCGTTCACCTATTCGGCCACGACCATGGGCCGCCTGCCCGACGCCAAGGCGTTCGAGAACATCATCCTGCGTTCGTCGCCCAATGCGGCAACCCTGCGCTTGGGTGATGTTGCCCGGGTGGAACTCGGGGCGCAGAGCTATGCGGTGGACAGCAAGCTGAATGGAACGCCTGCCATTCCCATTGCGGTCTATCTGCAGCCGGGCGCCAATGCACTCAACACGATGGAAGCCGTGCGCAGCCGCATGGACGAGCTGAAAACAGCCTTCCCCACGGGGATGGACTACTCGATCCCCTACAACACGACCAAATTCATTCAGGCGTCGATCGATGAAGTCGTGACCACCTTCATCGAGGCGATTATCCTCGTCGTGCTCGTGGTCTTCATCTTCCTGCAGAACTGGCGCGCCACGCTTATTCCGGTCATTGCCGTTCCGATCTCGATCATCGGCACATTTGCCGGCATGTATGTGCTTGGCTTCTCCATCAATCTGCTGACGCTGTTCGGTCTCGTGCTGGCAATCGGTATTGTGGTCGATGACGCGATTGTGGTGCTGGAAAACGTCGAACGCATCATGTCGACGGAAAAGCTGCCGCCGCGCGAGGCTGCGATCAAGGCGATGAGCGAGGTCACCGGCCCGGTTGTTGCCATCGTGCTGGTGCTGTGCGCGGTGTTCGTGCCTGTTTCCTTCATGGGCGGGCTTGCCGGCGCCATGTACAAGCAGTTCGCCGTTACCATCGCCATGTCGGTAACCATCTCCGGCATTGTCGCATTGTCGCTGACGCCGGCACTCTGCGGCCTGATCCTGAAACCCGGTCATCATGAACCGGCCCTGCCGTTCCGCATCTTCAACCGGGCTTTTGACCGGGTGGCATCGGGCTATACGTCAGGCGTTCGCTTTCTGATCAAACGGGTTGCCATCGGCTTGACGCTGTTTGCCTTCCTGATCGGCGGCACGGCCTATATGTTCTACAAGATACCAGGTTCGCTTGTTCCCGATGAAGACCAGGGTGTGCTTCTCAGCGTCGCGGTTCTGCCGCCTGCGGCTTCCCTGACGCGAACCAAAGCAGCCATGGAGCAGTCATCGCAGAATCTGGCGAAACACCCGGCCGCCGAGAACGTCTTTGCCATCGCCGGTTTCGACCTTCTCTCCGGCGGGCAGAAATCCAATGCGGGTACGACCTTCCTCACCTTGAAGGACTGGAGCCAGCGCAAGACGCCGGAACTTGATTCCCGCAACATGGCGGGGCCGATCATGGGGATGAATGCAGGTATCAAGGATGCCATGGTGCTGGCATTCAATCCGCCGCCCATTCAGGGATTGAGTACGACGGGCGGTTTCGAGCTTTACGTGCAGAACCGTACGGGGAGCGACGTGGCCAAGCTGACCGACGCCACAAATAAAATCGTCGAGGCCGCATCCAAGCGCCCCGAACTCACCAGCGTGAGAACGACGTTCGATCCGAATGTGCCGCAGTACCAGCTCGATCTCGACCGGGACAAGGCCAAGGCGCTGAATGTCCCGATCAACTCCGTCTTCGATGCCATGCAGGCTTCCTTCGGCAGCCTCTATGTGAATGACTTCACGCTCTATGGCCGCAACTATCAGGTCAACCTGCAGTCGGAAGCGGATTTCCGCCGTACGCCTGACGATCTGCGCCAGGTGTTCGTGCGCGCGGATTCCGGCAGCATGATCCCGTTAAGCGCCCTGGTAACGGTCAAGCGTATTGTTGGCCCGGATCAGCTCGAGCGGTTCAATGCCTTCAGTGCCGCCAAGGTGACCGGCAATCCGGCGCCGGGATACACGTCAGGCGATGCCATCAAGGCCATGCAGCAAGTGGCCAAGGAAACGCTGCCCGAAGGCTTCCAGATCGCCTGGACCGGTTCGTCCTTCCAGGAACTGGCGACGAGCGGTACGGGTTCGCAGGCGATGATCTTCGGCATCATCATGGTATTCCTGATCCTGGCAGCCCAGTACGAAAAATGGAGCCTGCCGCTGGCGGTCATCATGGCGGTGCCTTTCGCGCTCTTCGGTGCCTTGGGTGCAACCATGCTGCGCGGCTTGACCAATGATGTGTACTTCCAGATCGGCATGGTGACGCTGATCGGCCTTGCGGCAAAGAATGCTATCCTGATTGTCGAGTTCGCCGTCCTGAAACGCCAGGAAGGCTATTCGGCAGCGGAAGCTGCCATTGAGGCGGCGCGGTTGCGTTTCCGGCCGATTGTCATGACCTCCCTCGCCTTCATTCTGGGGGTTGTGCCGCTGGCGATCAGTTCAGGTGCCGGTTCGGCAAGCCGTCATGCAATCGGTACGGGCGTTATCGGCGGCATGCTGGCGGCGACCTTCATCGCAACATTCTTTATTCCGATGTTCTACCGGCTTATCGCCTGGAAAGATCCGGGCAAGAAGAAATCATCCCTGCCCGATACGCAACCGGCGCCGGCTCCGGCCGAATAGCAGATGAAGCCCCCTCCCCGTTCCGGATCGAGGGGGCTTTTCTTTTGCGGCTTATGAACTCGCTTGCGATGTGCGCTTGCGGCGGGATTTTTTCCCGGCAAAGCTGATGCGAAGATAGAGGGCGGCGGTAAATCCGGCAAAGACCACGCAGAGCCCGCTGGTGATGACCACCCCGCCCCACAATGAGAAGAAACTATCAATCTCGGCGGATTGCGGTTGGGACTGTTCATAGAAGACGGTGACAATCTCGTCGCGTGCAAAGGACGGGGGATAGGACGCGCTTGTCGACTTGAACTCGACCCTGGTTCCATCGGCAGTTCTGAATTCCACCACTGGCCGTGTCAGCGGATGCCCTCCGTCCCTCGAAGGCTCTGTCAACAATTCGACGACCCGCCCTTCAGCTCGGGCCGCATGAACGATGAAACGATGGGTCTTTATTGCGAAAAAACCGGCGGCCCCGAAGAGGATCAGTGTTGTGACAAGAAAGATGAACCTGGTAATCCCGGCGCTGCGCATATCGACGTTTTAACGACCCTGGCCTATAGATCAAGCGGTGATGGAGGCCTGGAGGCCTGAGACCGAGACCGGTGCTCAAGAGGAGGAAGTATGGCAGTTCGACGCATAGTGCCGAATCTCAAGGCATCCGATCCTGAACTTGCCAGGAAATTTTATCAGGAATTGCTCGATCTCGATGTGGTCATGGATCACGGGTGGATACTGACATTCGCCTCTGATGTGACCTCCCGGCCGGAAGTAAGCGTGGCAAGCGAAGGCGGTTCAGGCACCCCCCTCCCCTCTCTTTCCATCGAGGTCGATGATGTCGACGTCATCTATCAGCGGGCGAAAACAGCCGGACTGGAGATTCCATACGATATAACTGATGAGCCATGGGGCGTCCGCCGCTTCTATGTCCGTGATCCCTTTGGTAATATCGTCAATATCCTTTCACATGGCTGAGCCGATATTGTCGTTAACCACTTAACTATTTGATTTTATATCTATATAGTTCCTATACGGTCATGTCCGCGGGGTTACTTTCCACTAGAAAGTCGATGAACGCGCGAATACGGGCAGCCATATGCTCGTGTCCGGCGAAGACCGCATGGATAAACTCGATATCTTCCGGATTATACTCATCGAGAACCGGAACGAGTGTACCAGCATCCAGATCTTTCTGCACGTGAAACTGTCCGATCCGCGCCAGTCCCAGTCCTGCAATCGCCAGCTGGCGCACACTCGATCCGTTATTGGCCTTGAAGTTGCCTTTCACCGCGATGGGGCGTATGCGCTCCTCCCCCGGATAGCGGAACGCCCATTCATCCATGCTGCGGCGAAAGTTGAACGTCAGGCAATTGTGCTGTGACAGTTCGTCGGGCGTTTGCGGTACACCATGTTTGGCCAGATAGTCCGGCGCAGCCACGACCACGCGGCGGCTTTCGCCCAGTTTGCGCGCCTTCAAACCCGAGTCGCGCATGGGGCCGGTGCGGATGGCGACATCGGCGCGCTCCTCGATGATGTCGATGACACCGTCGGAAAGGGACAGGTCCAGTTCGACATCGGGATAACGCGCCAGGAAAGCCGGCACCAGGGGAACAATGTAGCGCGTCCCAAAACCGACCGATGAGTTGACGCGCAACAGCCCGCGCGGAACGGCAGCACCGCCCGAGGTCATCAGCCGTTCCGTCTCCTCGATTTCGGCGATGATGCGCACCGCACGCTGATGATAGGCCTCGCCTTCCGGCGTCAGCTGCAATGCCCGCGTCGAGCGAACAAGCAGGCGCGTGCCGAGACGCTCTTCAATCCGGGTTATCAGTTTGCTGATGGCGGAAGGCGACAGGCCAAGCCGTTCGGCGGCAGCGGTAAAGCTGCCGCGCTCTACCGCTTCCACGAAAACTTCCATCTCGCCCGCGCGATTGTTCATGGAAAACCGTCCGATCGATCATATGAATTCATTTCACAGACCATAGCTCATTTTACCGCATTATAACAGCAATGGCTTTGCGCCATATGTCAGGCAGCAATCGTGGAACAAGACAGGAGAATAAGATGTATTCCGTTTCAGCCAATGGCGCTTCCATCCCCGCTTTGGGTTTCGGCACGTTCCGCATGCCCGGGGCCGATGTCCTGCGCATGGTGCCGCACGCACTCAAACTCGGATTTAGACACATTGACACAGCGCAGATCTATGGGAACGAGGCCGAGGTTGGCGAAGGGCTCGCCAGCTCTGGTGTTGCACGTGGCGATGTGTTTCTGACGACGAAGGTCTGGGTGGATCATTATCGGCGTGATGCTTTTGTTGCATCGGTCAATGAGAGCCTGAAGAAACTGAAGACCGATTACGTTGACCTTTTGTTGCTGCACTGGCCGAACAATGCCGTGCCTCTTGCGGAACAGATCGGCGCCCTGAACGAAGTGAAAGCCAATGACAAAGTGCGCCATATCGGGGTGAGCAACTTCAATACGGCACTGATGGCCGAAGCAATGGCGCTGAGCGATGCACCGCTGGTGACCAATCAGGTGGAGTATCATCCCTATCTCGATCAAAAGCCTGTCATCGATGCGGCGCGAAAGGCTGGCCTGTCGGTGACCGGTTATTACGCGATGGCGGACGGCGCGGTGTTTGCCGATTCCGTGCTTAAGGATATCGCGGCTCGGAACGGGAAAACCGTTGCCCAAATTGTGCTGCGCTGGATGGTGCAGCAGAACGGGGTGATTGCCTTGTCGAAGACCGTGAGCGAAGCGCGCGCCGCCGAGAATTTTGCCATTTTCGACTTTGCGCTCAGCGATGCCGATATGGCGGCGATCCATGGACTTGCACGCACGGATGGCCGCATCGTCAGTCCCGGCGGCCTGGCCCCGTTATGGGACAAGTCTGCATAAGTAAGACCGCACGCAGGCAAGCCGCGCGCAATGGGATAAACGGCAATTCACTCCTAGCACCTTCGCAGGGAGGTGAATTGCCCGATACCTGCTATGATGCGATGAATGATGATTCCATTCCATTTACGGACATCAGGCAATACTGCAATTGTCCCGTGTTGTACGCGTACAACCCGCCGGCCCGGAATTGGGGGCATTTCTGGAACCGGTTGTACGTGTACAACTGCCGTCACCTTCAGGGCATCCGCTCACTTAACTGTTGGTTAACCTAAAACCGTTTGCCACAAAAAGAGAATCTCTCCATATTATATATCAGCGCATATTTTTAAAGTTTGGACCAAAATGCGCAGATGAGAGGTTGAGATGCTTGATCAGAACCCGGCAGATGTGCCCGCAACGACGTTGCGGTCGTTGATCGCATCTGACGCTGAAGATTTGGCGCGGCAGCTGCAGGCTCATCAATCACGTATTTTCCCGCCCACAGCGCAGAAGACGATCCGTCTTTTCACACCGGCCGAGGCCGCTGACTTCATCGGCATTCACGAAGGGTATCTGCGCCAGATCGTGGCGGATGGTCATGGTCCTGCGCCGCAACCCAATGGCCGCAGGCTTTATTCCGTCAACGATCTGGAAGAGCTGCGGCGTCTGCTCGATGCAAACGGCAAGAGTGCGGCCAAATATGTGCGGCATCGCCGGGATGGGGAAAAGCTGCAGATCATTTCGATCATGAATTTCAAGGGCGGTAGTGCCAAGACGACAACGTCGGCGCATCTCGCGCAATATCTGGCATTGCGCGGATATCGCGTGCTTGCCATTGATCTTGATCCGCAGGCGTCGCTTTCCGCCATGTTCGGGCATCAGCCCGAACTCGATGTAGACCAGAACGAGACGTTGTACGGCGCCATCCGCTACGGCTCCGACCGCCGGCACATCACCGAAATCGTCCGTGCAACCTATACGCCGAACCTGCACATCATTCCGGGCAATCTGGAATTGATGGAATTCGAGCATGAAACGCCGAAAGTTCTGGCGGATAAGCGCCCCGATACGATGTTTTTCTCGCGGATCGGTGAATGTCTTGCCGATATCGAATCCGCCTATGACGTGGTGATCCTCGATTGCCCGCCACAGCTCGGCTTCCTATCGCTGTCGGCGCTGTGTGCCGCAACCGCCATCCTGATCACCGTGCATCCGCAGATGCTGGACGTCATGTCGATGTCGCAGTTCCTGCACATGACCAGCGATCTGCTTGCCGTGGTGGAGAATGCAGGCGGCAAGACCGAGTATGACTGGATGCGTTATCTGGTGACGCGTTTTGAACCGAACGATGGGCCGCAGAACCAGATGGCGGGCTTCATGCGTTCCATTTTCGGCAATCGCGTTCTCGAGAATGAGATGCTGAAATCCACGGCGATATCCGATGCGGGCCTCACCAAGCAGACGCTCTACGAAGTTGACCGGTCGCTGTTCACGCGCGGCACCTATGATCGCGCGCTGGAAAGCCTGACATTGGTCAATGGTGAGATCGAAGAACTACTCCGTAGAACGTGGGGGAGGAAGTAACCCATGGCGCGCAAGAACCTGTTTGAAATGACACCGGATACCGCTGAACCGGAGGCCGCCGCGCCCGTCAGGACGACGCTTGGCCGGCCTTTGCTGGGGCTTGACCGCCCATTGCGCCCGGCAAGTCCCGTCGGGGCTATCTCCCAGTCTCTGGACGGCATATCCGCCAAGGCGCAGCGCGCCGAAGAAATCGAAAAGCGTCTTGCCGAGGGGCAGGCAATCATCGAGCTTGATCCTTCGCTGGTTGATGCCTCGTTCGTCGTTGATCGTCTCGGCGTTGATGCAGAGGACCAATCCGGTCTAGTCGACCAGATCCGCGAACACGGCCAACAGGTTCCGATCCTGGTGCGCCCGCATCCTGAAAGGGCAGGGCGGTTTCAGGTTGCCTATGGTCACAGGCGGCTGGCCGCCATCAAGGAAATCGGCGGCACGGTCAAAGCGGTTGTACGCGATCTCACGGACGAGCAGCTGATCGTCTCGCAGGGCCAGGAGAACAACGCCCGCACCGACTTGTCGTTCATTGAGCGCTGCTATTTTGCGGCAAAGCTGGAAACCAAGGGGTTTGGCCGCGAGACGATCATGTCGTCGCTGGGCGTGGATAAAGCCGCTTTGTCACGGATGATTGCCCTCGTGCGACGTGTGCCATCGCCATTGATCGAAGCGATCGGTCCCGCGCCGTCCTTTGGACGGCAGCGGTGGGCAGAAATCGCTGATATGGTTGAGGAGAGGGCCAAGCGCATGCGGGCCCTCAAACATGTCGAAGATGCGGATTTCCGCGCAGCCAGGAGCGATGCGCGCTTTCAGATTATCTTCGATCTTCTGAAGATCAGCAAAGACAAGCCGCGTGTGACGGCCTGGACAGCGCCCGACGGAACGTCTCCGGCGAAGATCAAGGAGACCGATACGGCGCTTAACATCGCTTTCGACAAACGGGGTGGCGCGCAGTTCGGTGCTTTTGTTGAGCGCAAGCTGCTGACTTTGTTTGAAGAATTCCGGAAGGAAACAGGAGACTAGACACCGCAAAAGAAAAAAGCTCCCGAACGTTGCCGTCGCGGAAGCCCTTCTCACAGTGTGGTAACTTGAGAATCGCATTTCCGGGAATCAGTGTCAAGCAGAATTGGCGTCGTTTGGGCGGATGGATTTCTTTTGCCTATTGAA
>NZ_JBQEPA010000026.1:0-82392 GCF_052056495.1 Phyllobacterium sp. 22229 | reverse complement strand
TCATCGTTCTGGACAAGGGCTGCATTGCCGAGCGCGGAACCCATGATGAACTGATGGCGTTGAACGGCGTCTATGCCCGGCTTGTCCAGTCCGCCGGCTGATGATCCACGTCGGATAAGGACCGCCATCGGCGACAGCCTCGCCGGGCAACAGGCTAGACGGCGGCTTTCGCCTCAAGCTCACCGAGATGGTCCTGGCAGATCGTCTCGACAAGGTCATGCAGGATGGCGGTCCGCTCGCCCAGCCAGACAAGCGCTTCCTCGCTGATCGCGTAATGCTTGGAATAGCGCGATTTGACATAGGCTTCGTTGACCGTGTTGAACCAGGCGCGGTAGCGCTGCTGGTCGCGCGGCCAGGCCTCGGCAAGGCGCCGGTCCCGGCCTTCGGCCAAGGTGCGCAGAAAATTCAGATTGTGCGATGCCGGGCCGTAATTGGTGAGGGTGAGCAGCGCGGTCGAATAGGCGTGCTCGATGGCTTGGTGAAAGCTAAATGCTGCCCCTTTTTGCCAACCGGTGTTTTCAGGAGATTGTCTGTACTGCCACCGCGCGGTGGCTAACATCATTTGAGCTTCAGCAAACCTAACATCAAAATGTTCCCTTGCCACCCTGTACTCGTCGGCCGGGGTGAGCGGGCGCGGGTCGGCCAGCGGCTCGTCGTCGAGTTCGTAAAGCACGATGCCCTGGCGCTGAATGTCGGAAAAGAAATACTGGCCTTGCCTGAGCGCCGTGTTCACCTCGCGGCGCGAATGGACGATGAAGCCGACCTGGGTGGGAACGCCCTTGTCGTGGATCAGCCGGTCGGCCGCCTTGTACCAGTAGCTGGCAAAGTCGGTCAGCTTGCGGTTGTTGACAAGGATGAGCAGATCATAGTCGGACCGGTACCCCTTCATCGTGTGGGGCTCGTCCACCCAGTCCCCGCGCGCATAGGAGCCGAACAGGATCACTTTCAGGATCCGGCCCTTCTTCTTGAAGTCGGCCGTCGCATCCTTCAGCGCATCCTCGAACTCCTCCAGGAGCAGGTCGACAATGCGCGCTAATTCCCGCTGCTTGCGTTCGGGCAGATGATCAAGACTGGACTTCATCATGCGGTGCTCTGTCTCCCGGCCGGTTCTTTCCATCCTGCAGCGCTGGCGCCAGCTGCCCCGGTGTGCCATGTTTGCCGGCAGGCAGCAACAGCCTGTGCACTTGCTGCCGGTATTGTGCTAAATGATGGCTCGCAAGCACAGCTTTTTTTTGTCGCTATGCCCCCTTCAAAGCCATGCCGGCCAATCGCGGAGCCTTGCAAACCATCATTCCATTCAATCATCAAGCGTCAGGCCAAGACGCTTCAGGATGATAACCGGCCTGTGCTTGCAGTCATCGGCCCATTGCGGTCTTTCTGCGCAGGCACGGGCAAAATTGGCAATGGCTGAGGACGAGGATTTCGGCAAAAGCCGATAGCCGAGATCCATATAGGCTTTCTCCCGCTCGGAGACACAGCCGCGGCCGCCAGCGCCGCATTGATCGGCGCCAGGCTTTTGCGGAGGCTGTTGTTTCATATCCACTGCAAATGCCTGGAACGCCACCACAAACATGACGGCGGCAAGCGTTGCGATGATGGTCGCAGTGCGTATCTGCATGGCTTTCCCCTTTCAAGGAAGTTGTCCCGCAGGAGCGGGCGCAGATAAAGGTGGCGGGCGAGCAGGTCCTTGCCCGGGCGGATCGATATTGGAGGGAGCCAATGCCGGTTTTGATTTTTCTGCGCGATATTGCCATGGCGGTAGCAGGCCCTTTGCCGACCAGACGCCGAAACCGAGACCGCGTGCCCTGCGCTCAAGATCGAAATAGGCGGGAACGGCAGGTTCCCCCGGATAGTGATAGGCATAGCCGATACCTTCGGCGATGGCTGCGGCCGCCAGATTGATCTCTCCGACAAAACAATGCGCAAGGATGACGTTGTTGCCGTCGCGTTGAAGCGGAGAGCAGTTTACGTCGCGGCGCAGGGTGCGAAGGACGAGCCAGGAACGGGCAATCTGTCCTGCCGGCCATTCAACACCGTCGCTGTCGGCGATTTGTTCCGGTTCAGGTGTTTCATATCCGGCCAGCCGTACGGTTTCCTTCTGTTGCATGAACGTCAGGGTTTTTCCGTCGACAACACGAACGCGGCCATGGATCTGCGCCGGCAAGGACAGGCTCTGTCCGGAACTTGGTGTATTTGGCGCGGCTGCACTGTCAAGCACCACCGCCCCGAGCAGCAGACATGTGCGCAGCATTTTCATGGCCTCCCTCCCTCCGGCTTTGACGGGTAGAGAATGCCGAGCGGATGCGGCAGATCCGAATAGGCCCAAAGCCCGGCACGGGCCTGGCGCGCCGCCTCCTCAAGCATGCGATAGGCGGGGACGATGAGCTTTCTCGTCTCGTCAATGGCTGCAAATCCCCATCCACGGGCGATCAACAGGCTCGCAAGATCATAGCTGCGCGTCCCGGCCCGTGTCTGGCAGATGACAAGCGCATTGTACTCATCGATGATCCTGATGACCGAACAAGAGGGGATCGTGTCTTTGACGATGGCCTGCACCATCAGGATATTGAGCGCGCCGCAGTCGCGCTTGACGTTACCGGAGACAATAATCCGCGTTCCGCGAATGCAGGACTGCACCCCGTAGAGGCGGTAACGTTTGCCGTGCGATAGCCATGTATCACCGGTTTCGAACGCCGCGTCCGGTGGAAAGGGAAAGGGCTCGGGAAAAACCGCACCGGAATGCGGTTCCGAAGCCGCTGGGGCCGCCTCCTGCACCGGGCCGACAAAAGCCGGCGAGGAGGGGAGGATGTCTGGATCGTGCCGGCGCCATCCAATCAAGGCTGCGATCAGCATGAAAACGCCGATACCAAGCCGCTTGCCTGCAATGACCATCATGTCACCACCCAATTCCGGCTATTGCATCCTCCCATCATCCATTCTCAGTTCTGGAGCGTCCGACGGGAAAAGCAATATCCAACTCTAGTTTGATATATAGCATGGAATATTTCGTTCTCCAACAAGGGCAGACGTCAAATCGCAGACGGCTGCGGCGCTCAGTTGGTGGCCCTCTTTCACCAACTGGCCTGCCCACGGGGTGATCCAGAGTTGTTGTTGGTGGATACTTTTGTTTTTGGGGGGGCTTGGCAGGCGTGGTCCAGATCCGGCGTTGGCCGCCCGTATGGATTTGAGTATCTAAGCCAGATCAGCCAAATAGCAGGGCCTTATGTCGAACCGCTGATCGCCACGCGATAGCTTCCATATCTCTCTAAGTTCGCTGGCAATTCTGTTGTAGGCATTTTAATGCATTTGCCTACAACTCCCATATTGCGAGTGTTGACGGCTCCAGGTATATTGTAGGCAACCCACTTCATTTGCCTACAAAGGAACCCCAGTGGCAAAAATTGACGAATTGCCAATCGCCATCCAGACTATATATGCGGATTTGGTGCAACGCGCCTGGACTGGAAACCTATCCGCACTGACTGCTCAGGGAGGTTCTGCATATACCCGGGACGTGAAGGGCAGACTGTACTGGTACTGGCAACCACCGACAGATCGTGACGGCACACGTCCATCCGCAAAATATATCGGCCCGGACAACGATCAAACACGCGCACATCTCCAAGAGTTGCAAGATCACGTGGAAAATCTGCGCCAACGTCGCGATATGGTTCGAGCCCTGCGCGCTGCACGTCTTCCGGTCCCCGATACAATGTCAGGAAACATTATGGCCGCTATGGCAGAAGCGGGTGTATTTCGCCTTCGCGCCACCGTTATCGGTTCGGTTGCATTTCAAACATATTCCGGATTGCTTGGTTATCATTTGCCCGCAACGATCAGCAGGACGGGCGATCTCGATATAGGTCAATTCCAATCCATCGCCATTGCAGTCGAGGATAAAATCGACCGGGACCTTGAATCCGTCCTTCAGACCGTTGATACACGTTTCAAAGCTGTTCCCTATGCAATGGATGGCCGAAAAACCATGCGGTACGCCCTTCGTGTTGGAGGTGACGAACGCTTCTCGGTTGACATCTTGAGTCCGATGCGTGGTCCCGACCGCCCAAAGGTCGGTTCATTGCCAGCCATCCGCAGTGATGCACAATTCCTGCGTTATCTTGATTTTCTATTATATCAGGAGGTCAATGGCGTTGCCCTTCATGGGGCAGGAATTCCAATTAACGTGCCGGACCCAACCCGATATGCTCTGCATAAATTGATTGTTTCTCAGCTGCGCCGTCAAGATGATCAGCAGAGTGCGGCAAAGTCCCGAAAGGATTTGGAACAGGCCCGAGCATTGATCAGTGTATTGGCTATTCAACGTCCAGACGATCTAAAAGATTTGTGGCAGGAGCTTTGTGAGCGGGGATCTTCTTGGCGTGAAAAGGCCATCGCCAGTCTGGCTCAAATGCCCGCTGAAATCGCTCTGGCACTTGGGGAAGATGACTTCGACTCCCCAGTTCAGCATATAGATCAATGACCGATGCTTCGAGGCGGTAGCTGTGATTGTCACTGATATAACATCACCGCCTGATTAGCTTGTTCCATAATAATTGTTACGCGATTTTTAGCAGACCGGGGGGTGGGTTCTATTCTGAAGTGCGACTTTGTAGCGATAACAATGGCTTATCGCAGCAAAGGAATTGCTCATGAATGGACTGCTTCGGCACACCTACTCCCAAATCACGCTTGATGAGCGGCGTAAGATCGAGCGCTGGCGCGCCGCAAAGATCAGCGTTGATATTATTGCCGAGAAACTGGGGCGGCATCGCTCGACGATCTTTCGCGAACTGAAGCGCAATAGTTTCGATGATCCCGAGATGCGAGAACTGACGGGTTATTACGGTCTGGTGGCCGATACGAAGTCAAAGGACCGGCGTTACAATCTGCGCAAACTGATGCGACGGCCGCTGCTGCGCGAGGCTATCATCGAGCGTATCCGCCACGGCTGGTCACCCGAACAGATCGCAGGCCGCCTCAAGCTGGAAGAAGCGCGACACGGCATGAGTGTCTGTCATGAGACGATCTACCGGTTTGCCTATTCGAAAGATGGTCAGGCGATCAAACTGTGGCATCACCTGCCGGAGCGTCGCGCCCGACGCCGTCCGCGGCGTGCCCGGCGCTGTTATGGCCGCCGGTTCAGCCCGGAACTGAGTATCCTGCATCGACCAGACAGCGTGCGTGAACGCAAGCAGTTCGGTCATTGGGAGTGTGATCTCATTCAGTTCAGGAAGAAGTTCGGCGAAGCCAATATCACTTCTCTGGTTGAGCGGGTCAGTCGCTTCACCGTATTCCTGCGCAACAATGACCGGCAGTCGCGGCCGATCATGGAGCGTCTGATACGGACGCTGGAAGCCCTGCCCGTCCGTGCCCGCCGGTCAATTACCTTTGACCGAGGCACCGAATTCACCGATTGGCCACACCTACAAGCTGGGCTTGGAACTCAGACATGGTTCTGCGATCCGCAGTCGCCCTGGCAAAAAGGCACCGTCGAGAACACAAATCGCCGGGCACGCAGATGGCTTTCGAGGGATGTCGATCCCCTGGCCATTAGCGATATCGAACTGCACCGCGTCTGCAACCAGCTCAACACCACCCCCCGCAAATGTCTGGGCTTCAGGACACCGGCCGAAGTCTTCCGGCAAAAGGTCATGGCAAGGAGGCGGTGAATGGATTAGCTTGCCGATGCTGCAAGGTCGCGCTTGGCCGAGAACTCACAGGGGAGTGGGTCAATAGCAAAGGTCCCGGCAGCCAATGCAACCGGGGCCTGTTGACCGAAGCCGCGGGAGCGACGCGAGCTTTGGTGAAAACGGGCAGGAGCGGGTTCGATACCCGCGATCTGCACGAGGGCGGGCGCTGGTGCCTGGAAGAGCACCCCTGATTTGAAATCGCTATGCCGCGCTCAATGCCCGCTCAATAGCTTCCGGTTCTTTCTCGATAATGGTCAGGAGAAGGCGTGAAGGCGCATCAACCGCACTTCTGCCTTGCTCCCAATCCCGTATCCTTCCAATCGAAAAACCATACCGTGCGGCAAAGGCTGCTTGCGAGAGTCCGGTCTTTGCCCGAATGGCGCTCACATCGATCTTTGCGGGAATGTGGATGCGATAATCATCTGGATTGGCCTCACCTTTGGCAATGGCAAGCGCTTCATGTGCGCCTTGTAATATTCTACTTCCGGCTTTGCTCATTTCTTCTTCCTCTCATTTGCTGATCTGGCTTTTGCGTTTTCGCGCCAGATGCGAGGCAATGCAGTTAGAACCTTCTTCAACTCATTCAATTCAGACTTGGATAAATTTGCCTGAGAGGATTTGCTGTAGATATCCAACAGGAACACAGGAATACCTCGTCTGCGAAATAGGTAATGATGCGATAGCCGCCGCTCTTGCCTTTGCCTCGTGCTGCGTATCGGACCTTACGTGCGCCCCCACTACCGGGCATCAGGTCACCGGCAGTTGGATTATCCGCGATGAATGCAACGATGTCGGCGCGTTCCAGATCGCTTATACCCTCATCATATGCCGAAGCCAGAAATGCGGGTGTTTCGATAACTGTTTGCATAATTACTCATACGGAATTTCCGCACTTCTGCCAAGGATTAATACGGGATTTCCGTACATTGATGGACGGGCGGCTTGCGCCGCCCCTCGCCGGTTATTCCGCCGCCTGTTCGAAGGCGTCCGCGTCGAGATCACCCGTCTCAGACGGATCGATTTCCCCATCATCTTCGATGTCGTCGATGCTTTCCAGATCGGCAACATTGTTGGCGTTTGGCTGCTCGATGCGCACATATTTTGGCAACCAGTTGGTATCCTTGACCAACCGTTCGGCAACGACAACGGCTTCGGCCTTCTTCTTGGCGCTGACAACGGCGCTTGCCGCCTGTTGTCCAGCCGCTTCCGTCACCGCGACTTGAAGGCTGTTGCGGTTGAGGTGGGTGAAGCAGCCTTCTGCAGTTGGCCGATACCAGCTTGCCATTTCGATTTTCAGGGCATTGGCCAACTGGTTGCCATGCACAACAGCTTTGGTGTTTGCATCGTGCTTATAGATTTTGCCTGCTTGGCAGTCACCATTTCACTAAGGTCCAGTATACTTCCCCGGCTACAGTTGATTTTCCTCAATGATTTATGGATTTGAAATGCCCGCAACCAGCGGGCATCTTTGACCGCTCAACTCCCAAAATCCTTACTTTTCGAAGTAGGTGGGTTTCCCATCGTTCCCTTTTTTCCACTCGTATATGATATAATCCGGTCGCGTGATGTCGCCCTTTGAATCGAAGCTGATGTCACCGATGGCGGTTGACACTGGACCGTTCGCTTTGATGGTATCTGCCACTTTCTGAGCATCGGTTGCGGAACCGCTCTTGGCAATGGCGGACGCGAGAATCTGAACCGCAGCGTAAGAGTAGAGAGTATACGCTTCCGGCTCAAAGCCAGCGGCGTGAAACTTCTCGACAATATCGTGGGCGGCTGGATTCTTCCGTGGGTCTGGCGCGAAGGTGTTAAGTGTGCCGATTACAGCGTCACCCGCGATAGAAGCGAGTTCACTCGACACCATACCGTCACCCGAGAACAGCGTTGCCTTCAGACCTTGGTCCGCAGACTGCCTCATGATCAGGCCAGCCTCGGTATGTAGGCCACCGAAGTAGATTAATGTAACACCGGCCTTCTTCATCTTGGCTATGAGGGCCGAGAAGTCTTTGTCGCCGATAAGGATGCCTTCATATACTACCTCGGTCAGACCACTAGCATTTAGTACCTTTTTTGCTACATCTACGAGACCTTGGCCATATGGTGTCCTGTCATGAATAATGGCAATCTTGGCATTTTTGAAGTTGGCAGCAATATACTCACCAGCGACCTTTCCCTGCTGATCGTCGCGCCCGCAGGTGCGAAATGTGTTCCACAAGCCGCGTTCGGTATACTGCGGGTTGGTTGACGCCGGTGTAATCTCAAGCACACCATTCTCGGCATAAACTTCCGAAGCCGGAATTGAGACACCAGAGTTGAAGTGCCCAACTACGAACTTGACGCCATCTGCGACGAACTTGTTGGCAACTGAGATGCCCTGCTTTGGATCGGAGACATCATCCCCGACCACTATCTTTATCTGCTGGCCGAGGACGCCGCCGATGGCATTAATATCAGCCGCAGCGCGTTCGGCACCCTTTTGGAATTGTGCGCCAAACGCGGCATTCGGACCAGTAATTGGTCCGGCAACCCCGATCAGGATATCAGCATTCGCGTGGCCACCGAGTGCGACTAGCGCGGTAACGGCAACGACTGACAAAAGTGACTTTTTCATTTAACGTTCCCATTTATATTGTGGGCGTTCGATGGTGCTTTCGTGCGGTGCCCACTTATCACGCAAAAAGCAAACTGATCGGCTCCTATCGCATCGGGATATTTGAGTGTGCTATCTGTCGCCTCGATCGAAGGTCGCGTGGCTTACACCTCGTTGTTTCAACGCGCTTCGAGCGATCTTTTCAGTTGGGGTTCTTGGAAGCGGCGTGTCGGTGATTTCGATGTAGCGCGGAATCATATGTCGGGGTGCCGACTCTCTGAAATGGCTGAGTAAGTCTGAAGGTTGTACCGGGGATCCCGCTCTGCGCATCGCGACAACCATGATGTCCTCTTCAGTGAATTCCGACGGAATACCGAAGGCGACGCTTTCCACTATGTCCGGATGTTTCTCAGCAACGGATTCTACTTCATAGGCGGAAATGTTCTCGCCCCGACGCCGGATAGCCTCGTCTAGACGATGCCTGAAATACAGCCATCCTTCTTCGTCCATGAAGCCAGCATCACCGGAGTGGTACCAAAGGTTTCTGAGCGTCTGTACAGTCTTTGAATCGGACCGGTAGTAGCCCGAAAACATGCTCCAGCTCTTTTTCGGACGTGACACGATCTCGCCAACGATGCCGGGCGGGAGGCGTCCGTCCGTTTCATCCATTATTGCGACTTCCCAGTCAGGATGGATTCGGCCGCACGAGCCCGGCCGCGTTTCGTCTGCTGTGTCTAAGGTCACAAAACTGGTTTCCGTCTGCCCGTAACCGGTAACGAGTCGAATGCCGAAACGCTGTTCGAACACTTCCTTATCCGGCACCATAGGAATGCATTGGCATATCCTGACCGGATTTTGGCTATCGTTTTCAGACTCCGGCATCCGCATGAGAATGACTGCCATGGCACCCAGCAAATTTGTGGCGGACGCGCCGCTCGCGCGGACTTGATCCCAAAATCTGGATGCGCTGAAGCCATCCACTAAAGTTGCGCTAGTGCCGTATATGAGTGGCATGTAGACGCCGAACATCTGGGCATCGGTGTGGAACAGCGGCAAAGCCGAGAAATAGCTATCGCTGGTCGTGTAACCCAAATTGCACGCCATCGCCGCGACCCAGGAATAGCAATGGTGGTGAGACATCAACGCGCCTTTGGCCGGGCCAGTTGTGCCGGACGTGTATAAGATTGCCATCGGATCCGAGTAGTGGATGTCAACCAAGTCGAAGTCCAACTGCGGTGCCAAACATTCGTCGAAAGCCACAATCCGATCGATCTTGATGCCGGCGGCACGACCTTCTTTCGGATCAGCTCCGACGAGAACAAGGGTCCGGATACCGGACAATCTGTCCTGCACCTTGGCGATTTCCGTCAGTGCAGCTGCGTCAATTACAAGCACTTCGGCTCCGCAATTGTTCAGGTTATGACACAGCAGGTCGCCTTTCAGACCGGGATTGTTCGGCACTTCGATTGCACCCAACTTTGATACTGCGAACCATGTCGCGACGAATTCGAAGCAATTGG
The DNA here is from genome assembly GCF_052056495.1 of Phyllobacterium sp. 22229. Taxonomy (NCBI): domain Bacteria; kingdom Pseudomonadati; phylum Pseudomonadota; class Alphaproteobacteria; order Hyphomicrobiales; family Phyllobacteriaceae; genus Phyllobacterium; species Phyllobacterium sp. 22229. The sequence continues at coordinate 72,592 of NZ_JBQEPA010000026.1, read as the reverse complement.
GCAGAAGTATTGCTACTCGATCCAGCCGGGTTACGCCCAGTTTGCGAAAACCATGAGCCAGTTGGTTAGAGATCAACAGCATCTCCTCAAAACTGGCCGAACGCCCGCATACTTCGATAAATTTCTTGCTGCCGAACTGTTCGGCCTGCCTCAGCAGGATCTTCGGCAGCACCCGGCTCTCAATATCGATTTCATCTTTACCGGGAATATAAAACTGAGGAGAAACTTCACTGGTTGTCACGAACATGGTCAAAACCTTCTTGCTCGCGCCTGCGATTCTGCAGAGAGAAAACCATGAATGGTGGCTGTGGTCTCGATGGTCATAGCCTCGTCAAGGGATGAGTGAAAACCAACGTTGATTGCACGCTTTATGTCGGCAACCGACTTCGCAGGACGCTCTGCAATCATTAAAGCCAGCTTTTTCGCCTCGCCTAGCAGCTCCGCAGCCGGGACGACTTTCCACGCGATCCCCACCTCGAGCGCTTTCTTCGCGTCGTGGCGCTCGCCGAACATGATCAGTTCTTTTGCGACTTGGGGCCCCACCTGCTTCGTCAAAAGTGCGGTCACGCCGCCCGTGACGAAGAAGCCGTAGCTTACTTCGGGGAAGAACCATCTCGCACTATCGGCAAACAGCCTGAAATCGCAGTTGATAGCCCATTCGAGAGCGCCGCCCACGCACCAGCCGTGCACCGCAGCAATCACAATCTTCCTGGATCGCATGATCTGTAACGTGATGTCCTGAATGGCCTCAACCCACGCCTGTGTCGCTGCCTCGGATTCAGTCTGAACATCAAGATCTTTCAGGTCATCGCCTGAACAGAAGGCTCGCCCTTCACCGTGGACAATGATGACACGGATGGACTCCTCGGCCTCTGCTCTCGAAAGCGCCTCGGCGAGCTCATCAACAAGCTGCCTGTTCATCGCGTTGAGCCGTTCCGGCCGGTTCAGCTTGACCCAGGCCGTAGACCCTTCGTGTATGGAAATAACCGCAGCTGTCATGGCGTCCTCCTCATACAATCATTGGTTCGGCGTAAGAGCCCCACACGTCTTTCAGCGCACCGCAAATCTCGCCTAGCGTGGCTCTGGCTTTCACAAGCTCTATTGTCTTCGGAAGCAAGTTGATGTCCGCGCTTCGAGCTTGTTCCGCGAGCTCTTTCAAGAGGTTTTGCACACGGCGCCCGTCTCTATTCACGCGTACGCTATTCAAGCGATCAATTTGCAGCTGAGTGCATTGCTCGTCATAAGGATGGATACCCACCTCCGCCACACCGCTTTTCTCATCGACGTGCCGGTTAACGCCTACCGAAATCTTTTCACCGGTATCGATCTTCCTGAAGGTCGCATATGCCGAGTCTGCCAGCTTCTGCTGGAACCACCCTTCCTCCACCAGCTTGATTGCGCCTCCCCGCTCGTTGACTTCTTTCAGAATTTTCCAGATTTCATTTTCCATGTCCTGCGTGAGCCGTTCGATAAAATACGAGCCCCCGAGAGGATCGATCACCGATGTCACGTTGATTTCATCGCGGATGATCTGCTGTGTGCGGATGGCCAGTTTCATGGCCTCTTCCGTGGGAATGGCAAATGCCTCATCAAGGCCGTTGGTGTGCATGCTTTGGCAGCCACCGAGCACGGCACCGAGTGCCTGAATGGCCGTTCGCATGAGATTGTTGTGGTGTTCAACCTTTGTCAGGCTCATCGCCGCGGTCTGCACATGCACCCGCAGCCGCATGGATTCCGGTTTCTTGGCATCGAACCGCTCGGACATGATTCTAGCGTAGACTCGCCGGGCCGCCCTGAACTTGCAGATCTGTTCGAAGAAATCCTGTTGGCTGATAAAAAAGAACGACAGCCTGGGCGCGAAGTCGTCTATTTCCATGCCGGCCTCAATGACTTCTTCGCAATATGCAATTGTAAACGCCATGATAAACGCGATCTCCTGGATCGCATTTCCTCCCACGTCCGACAGATGATATCCGCTTAGGCTGATCGGATTGATCTTTGGAGTAGCCTTTGCACTGTGCATGATTAGATCGCGCATAAGCCGAACAGCTGGCCGCACCGGATAGATCCACTCCTTCTGGGCAACATATTCCTTCAGCGGATCTGCCTGCAGCGTTCCAGTCAGTTTATGCAGATCGCAGCCGCGCTCTTCTGCGACGGCAATGAACATTGAATAGATCACCCAGGCAGAAGGATTGATGGTCAAGGAAACCGAAATTTTTTCGAGGTCAATTCCGTCAAAGAGGCGGTCAACGTCGTCCACCGTATCAATCGCGACGCCTACGCGTCCCACCTCCCCGAATGCCATGGGATTGTCCGAATCCAGGCCAAGCAAGGTTGGCAGATCGAAATCGGTGGAGAGCCCAGTCTGACCCGTTTGAATCATGTATTTATAGCGTTGGTTGGTTGCTTCGGGATTGCCAAAGCCGGCAACCTGTCGAATGGTCCACGGCTTCCCGCGATACATCGTGGAATGGACGCCCCGCGTAAAAGGATAAGCTCCTGGAAAACCCAAGTCGCTTGCGGGGATATCCGCGATGTCGGCAGCGGTATAGATCCGCTTCAACGGAATGCCGCATTCGGTTTCGTATAACCCCTTCTCCTCAGGCCTGCTCTTTAAGGCAGCTGCAAGTTCGTTTTCCTCCCACTTGGCCTGCGTTTCCCGTATGTCTTCGATTGCCTGTGCCGAGAACAGATCCGTTTCGCTCACGCCTTATCCTCCCACCCCAGTAACAGGTGAGCAGCCAGAGTCGGGTCCATGTCTCTGCTCATCACGGCCTGAATGTGTTTGTCGAGGACTTCAGCGTCCTCATTGAATTTATGCTCAAAAAGCTGCTTTGCGGTGGCGAGTATCCGGGTCTTGCACATATTGTGCTGGCGTTCAGCCAATTCGCCACTCTGTTTTAAATGCAACCAGTGTCTGCCGATGTTCTCTTTCAGATCACGGATGCACGCTCCGGAAACCGAGCTCACTGCAAGGACCGACGGATACCAGCTCGTCCTAGTGCTCGCCGTTCCAAGGGCCATCATGGCTTGAAGAGTCGATACCGTCGCTGAAGCCTCCGGTTTGTCACATTTGCTGACCACGTGAATGTCCGCGATTTCAAGGATGCCTGCTTTGATCGCCTGAATGTCATCGCCAAGCCCGGGCGCAGAAAGAACCACAATGGTGTGCGCTGCCCTCACCACCTCAACCTCGTCCTGGCCTACTCCGACGGTTTCGATAATGATTGGTGAGTACCCCGCCGCATCCAGAATATCGACCGCCTGAAGGGTTGAACGGGTCAGTCCGCCAAGGTGGCCCCGCGTTGCCATGCTGCGCACGAAGGCATGGCAAGCTTCGGCGGCATCGCTCATTCGCACCCTGTCGCCAAGAATTGCTCCGCCGGAGAACGGACTGCTGGGATCAACAGCAATGACGCCGACTTTGTATCCCCCTGATGCGAAAGATTTGATCAGGGAAGAAACCAGGGTCGACTTGCCCGAGCCCGGTACTCCGGTGATGCCGACAATGTGCGCTTTTCCGGTGTGCCTGTAGATTTCTGCCAAGGCTACTGAGGCCTCCGCATAGCTGCCTTCGGCCCGAGAAATCATTCGAGCAATGGCAAGGATTCGCCCAGCGAGTATCTCGGGCACAAGCTCGGTCGAGGGTGTGTAGGCCCCGCGCTTTGCTTGTTTGGACGGGACTGCCATCATATGCGCCCACGAGCGGCGACAAGATTCTTGATCGTCGTAACGATCAAGTCTGCCCGCGCCTCTTGTGGAACGATCGCATCGACCCCGCTATCCAACAAAGCGGTATAGTCGTGTTCGGGGATCACGCCGCCGGCCACAACGAAAATGTGCTCGGCTTTTTGCTCCCGAAGGCACCGTCCCAACTCTCGAAAAAGCGGGACGTGAGAGCCGGATAAAAGACTGACTCCGATTACATCCACGTCTTCTTGGATCGCGGCGCTGACGACTTCATTCGGCGCCTTGTAGAGGCCAGTGTAGACGACTTCCATGCCAGCATCTCGCAAGATTCGTGCTACCACCTTCGCTCCCCGGTCATGACCATCGAGTCCGAGCTTGGCGACAAGCACTCGGATAGTGTCAGGCGAGTGGGCTTCAGTGCCGAAGTCTTGGCTCGTTTCAATCATGAGTTCTGTGCGCCCTTCACTGTGCAGCCACGCTGGTAAGGCCGGCAGTCGCGGTTAGCCCTGCGTCGATTGAATCGGAAATTATCCGCAGGCCAAGCTCGATCTCCTTCTCGGAAATGGTAAGTGGCGGTGCTATGCGAAACACACCGCCCATGCCCGGAAGCTTGACAATGTTCATGCTCAGGCCCCGGCAGAGCGCCTCTTTGGCGATAGCGGATCCGAGTTCGTGGTCAGAATTTTTCGTATGCCCGACTTTGACAATCTCTACGCCGAGCAAGAGTCCACGCCCGCGCACATCGCCCACGCACTCGTATCGCTGCTTGAGTCCCGAAAGTCCGTCGAACAACTTCGCTCCCAGATGCCGAGCCCGTTCGACAAGCTTTTCTTCTTCCACCACATCGAGCACTGCCAGGCCGACTGCTGCCGGCAGGGGATCGGAAACATGCGTGGTATAGAACAGGAAACCCTTGTCGTGCGCCGATTCTTCGATTTCGGCCGTTGTCATGACAGCTGACAGCGGAAGGCCTGCACCGATGGTCTTGGAGAGAGTCAGTATGTCTGGAGTGACGCCGTCCCTTTGAAAAGCAAACATGTCGCCCGTACGGCCGATACCGGTTTGTGCTTCGTCAAAAATGAGCAACATACCGCGTTCACGGCATTTCTGCTTCAGAGCGGCGAGGTACCCTCTTGGAAGTTCGAGCATGCCGCCGCTTGACAAGATAGGCTCAGCAATAAAAGCCGCCAGACTGCCAGTCGACTGGCTGTCAATCAAGGCAAAAGCGTCATCCAATTCAGCAACCCAATCCAACGTTCCGTCTGCATGTTTGAAGCGCGGCCGAAAACTATTCGGAGCGGGAATGGAAAGGGAGCCAATCATTGCCGGTCCATATCCTCTACGGCCAGCACTGTAGGTCGCAGACACCGCGGCTCCAGTCATTCCGTGCCAGCTTTTGGAGAACGCGACGATCTCGTGCTTGCCCGTTACCAGCTTCGCCATTCGAATGGCAGCCTCGTTCGCTTCCGCTCCGGTAGAAAGCAACAACGTCCTTTCTAGGCCAGGCGCTAATGTGGCAAGGCGTTCGGCCAGTTGAACAACGGGACGAGACAGCATGCCACTGAAGAGATGTGCAACCTTCTCACCCTGTTTCTGAACTGCCGAAACGATTTTGGGATGGGAGTGGCCAAGCAGCGCGCTCATTTGCCCTGAAGTGAAATCAAGGATGGCTCTGTTATCCGCGTCATAAACGAAAGAGCCTTTGGCGTACTCGATAATGACAGGATCAAACGCCCCGCCATATCGTATCAGATGCTTCTCTGCGGAACCCCAAAATGTACGTTCATCGTTTTTTGACATCAATCCGCTCCATGCCTTCTAAAAGACAATTAGCGGCTGGCGCTATTCCAGTAAAATTGATAATATTCGGATTGAGATATCAATGGAATTGATATGAAGCCACCGCTTGACCTTCGTCTGCTCCGCACATTTGTCCAGGCCGTACGTTCAGGCTCACTTAGCGCGGCAGCAGTCCAAGTCGGTAGGACACAATCTGCCGTGACAATGCAGATGCAGCGGTTGGAAGAGATAGTCGGCCACGATCTCCTGCACCGAGGTGGAACTGGAGTCCGGCTCACCGGCAACGGAGAGCGCTTTCTTGAATATGCCCAGCGTATTCTGAGCATTCATGATGAAGCCATCACTGCGTTTTCAAGTGATGGTTTACGAGGGTCCATCGTTTTCGGCTGTCCGGAAGATTATCTGATTTCGACATTTCCATCGCTACTGCAGAGCTTTGGCAACATGCATCCAGAGGTGGAAATCAAGGTTGTCGCTGCGCCAACCGACCAACTTCGAAAGCTTCTGCATGCTAAGCAAGTGGATCTCGCACTTGTGTCCGCTTCGACCTGGAGCACCTCCGACAATGTCGTCTGGACAGAGGCTCTGGTTTGGGTCGGAAGACAGCCGTCTTTTGAACTTTATAATTTTGGCGATACGATACCGCTTGCATTGTCTGCATCTGATACAATGGACCATAAAGCCGCTTGCGAAGCCATGTTGCGCGCGCGGCTGCGATACCAGATATCATATGCCAGCAACAGCCTTGCCGGATTGGTTGCCGTTGCACGTTCTGGTCTGGCCATCAGCGTTATGACTAAGCAAGCTGTCCCATCAGACTTGTATATTCTCGGCAGCCCACTGCCGCCGCTCCCCCGCCTTGGTGTTTTGATCACTTTTGCAGAGTCCGTCCAATCTCCCATAGCAAAAGCTTTCGGTGAGCATATCCGTAAAGTCTTGAATCGGTTGACCTAGTCACAGTTGAGACAGTTTCATTTAGATAGCGGCCACCTAAAGTATTGTTCTCATCCCACTAAACGGGCGGCATAGCTTGTGTCATCGATTCCCCATGCATGGGAAACGGATTTGTTGGAACCTCACGAATAATTTGAAGCCCCGACCATCCAATGGTGGCAAGCACTGATAATAGTGATCGCGCGACGAGGTATTCGACAGCAATAAACAATGCGCATGCAGACAATCTCAGGCATGCGCTGGCGAGTTTCCATTCGAGGATCCCGCTGGCGGGGTTTGCACCGCATAAAGCGATACTGGCATGTCAATGCACAGGCCCGGCGTTCGCCGTCGCCGTGACATGCCGTTCCATAGGCAACAACCTGTTTCATGAGCGCTGGTCCGGGAATTTTTTTGCCAGAACATCCTGCAAAACGGGCCTGTCCAGGCTCAATTCCGCAACTGGTCTGCCCCCATGAAAGTGGTCCTTTATGAAGTATGGCTTTAGAGGCGGTAAAGGATGTTGACCACGCCAAGTTGAACAGCCGCTTGCGTTATCGCAACTGCTCATATTGCCTTCCGCCACAAGAAGAACGTCGGCACCTGAAAAGCGCCAGTTTCGCGGTTCAACGGCTGGCCTGCACGCTCCCCTGTCAACACTTCACCTTCAGCCTCACGATTGAACGCGCATAACTCGGGGCCAATGTGGATCGCTACCACATCGGTATCACGCAAATGATCGAGCACGCGTGCGAGCTGAATCCGATCACGCTTTGCACCGGAAACTTTTTCCTCGTAGATATTCTTGCAGCCAGCATCTGCGAGGGTTATTCGGTGCTGTTCAAGGTTTCGGTCATCTGTGGAACCGCGAGCATATCCAATGAGTATGGCAAAACCGTAATCATTTCAACGGATGAATGCAGCGTTCCAAAACTTGGGAGATTAGCGGCAACGATCCGGCAGAACTCGATACAAGGTGGAAATGATCGCGAAGTCTTTCATAAGCGCTTGGTCATCAGCAAATAGCGCCCTTCCACACCTGCGGTCTGATAGCCGCACCTTTCGTACAAATGACGTGCAGGATTATGGATGACGAAGCCCAGCTCCGCCACGGAACATCCGGTGAGCCGAGCTTCGTCCTCAAAACTTTTCAATAAGGCCAAACCGACTCCTCTGCGTCTGAATGAAGGATCGACATTCACCGACGCAATCACCGCCTTCTCGCCTTCTTGCTCCCAAAAGAGATAGCCTACCGGGATGTCCCGCAAATGCGCGATGGTCGTGTGGGGAAGGCTGTTTACCCACTGTTTGAGATGCTGCTCGATACTATCTTGCCATCTGGCAAGATGATCGTTTTCGATTTCTTCAATGTAGCGTTTTTCCAAGCGATAAATAAAGGGAATATCACTTGGTATACCGCGACGCAGCCCCACATGGGCACCCGACGCCATTCTGTGAATTTCCAAAATCTGTATTCCTCAAAATCTAATTTCTTCGAATCGTTGTGTCACTATAATCCGGAAACTTGCGAGGCAGCAGATACTAGGAATTGTGCGACAGAGTGTGCGCGTCGTTCGAGTTTTGTCCTCTTCGCGTCGAGCACGCACTGGTCAATATCCACGCCGCTCTGAGTAAGAAGTCAAATCAGCCCTTCTTCATCAGATGGGATCCTCACGAGATCGGACCATTGGGATGTTTCCAGCAGCGCCGAAGATGGTGGAGTTCAGTGTTCAGCTATCTTCCGCAACGCGTCAAAACCTAGAATGAGTGCCTGCAGACCGAATTCGAAATCTTGATCCGGGTTGTTCTGCTGAAATGCCGACAAGGCTTGTGTTAAATATGGAAAGAGTTTCGGGTCTGGCTTGGCAACGCTGACATTATCTGCCGCGGCGGCTTGCTCTTCCAAAACCCAGCCGATGACGAAATAGCTAAGCGAGACCTGTACGCGCATGGCATCGGCCGCCGAGAAACCCTGCTGACACAGAAACTCCAAACCCTTTTCCTCATCCGGAAAGTCCGATTCAGAGGGCCGGGAACCGCTATGGACACGTGCTCCGTCACGATAGGCCAATAAGGATGTCCGAAAGGTTCGCGCTTTGAGTGTCAGCCAGACGCGCCAGTCGCCAGTTGGTGCGATTGTTTTAAATGCGGGTTCAAACATCGCCGCCGACATTGCATCCAGTAAGTCGCGCTTGTTGCGAAAATGCCAGTAGAGCGATGCTGACTTGATGTTCAATTGCTCGGCAAGCTTTCGCGTCGATAGGCCATCCATTCCAACTTCGTTGAGGAGTTTTAAGGCTGCTGCGACAATGATGTCTCGCTGTAGAATCATTAAGATTCTCCTTTCTCTTGACTCCCTATCACTGGTAGGTATAGCTATCTACCGATGATAGGGAGTCATTTCAATGACAGGTTCGAGTGGATATAACACAACACATGGTCAGTCAGAACGCCGTCGGTCGGAATCCATTCCGATGGACCTGTGGGCTAAATGTACCATTCTAGCAACAGGCAGTTTCGTCTCCATGCTTACAGCAACCGTTATCAATGCTGGTTTGCCCGCGCTGGGCTCAGCGTTTGGACAATCGTTCGACAGTATCCAATGGGTGGCAACGGTCTATATATTGGCAATGGCTGCAACTATACCGGCAAGTGGCTGGTTGGGACGCCGCTTCGGCGTCACGGTGGTTTGGCTATATTGTCTTGCCGCTTTCACGTTCCTGTCATGTGCTTGCGCAATCGCACCGTCTATCTCGATCCTTGTGGCTTTTCGCATTCTCCTGGGATTGGTTGGAGGCATTCTGGTGCCAACGACGCAGATGCAGCTTGTTCTGCTTGCGGGACCCGGTCGCTTGGGACGCATCATGGCTGTACTGGGTTTACCTATAATCGTCGCTCCGGCACTGGGTCTGAGCATGGGTGGCGCTCTCTTGTCATGGGGTGATTGGCCGGCCCTGTTCTGGATCAATGTACCGATAGGTTTCATAGCCCTGTCATGCGGCTGGAAATGGTTGCCACGTGTCGAAAAGATGCAAGTGGAAAAGCTGGATGTGCTCGGGCTTGTGGTGTTGAGTTCAGCAATTCCTTTGTTGATCTGGGGCCTTACTGAACTCACTCATTCGGGTGGACAAGGCAATGGCGTATATGGCTTGTGGGCAGCTGGGATGGGGACTGTATTTCTAAGCGTGTTTCTTTTCTATGCCATTAGAACGCCAGGTGCGATCCTAAAGGTTCGTCTGCTCGCGCGGTCACAACTCGCCCTGTCGGCTTGTGTGATACTGGCGTTCGGTTTTGTTGCGTTCGGTGCGCAGATTGCCCTGCCTTTATATTACCTGTTCGTACGCGGCGAGAGTGCCGATACGATGGCATTGCTCGTATTGCCTCAGGCGATAGGCATTGGCGTGGCATTGCCCTTAGCAGGATGGCTGACTGACAAAGACTGGGGTAGCCGATCATTGGTTATAGGTATGGCTCTTACCATCCTTGGAACGACGGGATTGGCACTGGCAGAGGTTCATACATCCAACATCCTGCTTGGAAGTCTTTTATTCTTACGCGGCGTGGGGCTTTCCATGGTGTCCATGCCTGCTTTGACCGGAGCGCTTGTCGGGCTTGAGCGTGAGAACGTACCAAATGCTGTTCCTCTGATGAATGTTCTCAATCGAGTTGGTGGAGCGCTGGGGACTGCTATAGTGACAGCTGTATATGCTGCGGGTAAAACCAACCTTGACGGACCGGCAGCTGCCCTTGCCGGCTTCAGTCGGGCAAACTGGACACTTGTTGCCGTGGTCGTCCTTTCCCTTGTCCCCGCCATTGCCCTCGCAATCATGGAATTTCGACGCACGCGACGGCAAACGCAGGGCTAACCGAGCTGTTCCGATCACGGCCCAGAAGGTGCGGGGTGAAAATTCTCAGCCAAGTGCGATCTTGCAGCATTGGCAATCTAATCCATTCAGTACCTCCTCGCCATGAGCTTTTGCCGGAAGAACTAACCGATATTAGCTGTTCGCTTGTGGTGGAGGTGGGCTGGCGGCAGGAACCTCGCTGGGGATAAGGATCAGTGGACTCGCAAATGATATTTATGTGGCTGAACCCGAAAACTATCCGCGTTTGCAAGCTGCGCTAAACCTCACTCAAAGTTAAGGTTACAATGCCAGTGTAACCACGATTTTTTCACCTGAAACGCCAGCCTTCAGGGTTTCCAGCGCTCCTTGAAGCGCATCGAGCCCGTGGCCCACGACCCGAGCTAGTGGTGCTGGGCAATAGCTTTGGTTCGCGAGCGCTTCAGGCAGGAAGCCGCAGTAGATCATATCGCCGATTTCATCGTCCTTGAGGCTGGTGCCGTTAATATGCGTGGCAACGACCGATTCCGGCAGGGCCTCATTGGTCGGCAGCGTCATTGCGACCAGCCGTCGCCCCTCGCTGCGACTGATTACTGCAACGCAATCAGCGAGATTTCCTGTCGCGTGCAGAGCTCCTGCGAGAAGTTTACCTTGGAGCGCCTGCGATACTGTGTCCACCACGGCCGGATCGCGGTAATCGAAGACTGCGATCGCACCGAGTTCTTTCAACATGCGCGTGTGGTGCGGCGAGGCAACGGCCACGCATTCATATCCCGATGCCACGGCGAGCTGGATGGCGTTGCAGCCAACGCTCGACGCCGCGCCCCAGACAAGCACGGTTTCATCCGTTCGCAGAGGAGCGGTGGACGGATGCACCAGACCGAGATGCTCTTTCTGATAGAGGCCGCAGGCGGCCGTACCCAATCCCAGCGGCAGAACCGAGGCGTCGACAAAGGACAGCGCGTCCGGGATCGGGGACGCCATATGCTCGAAAACCGCTGTGTAGGTTTGGAAGGCGCCTTGCGATGGCTTATTGATCGTTGTGCTGACTGCCTGACCCAGCACCCGATCGCCAGGCCGAAAACGCATAATTTTGCTGCCGACCGCCACAACTTCACCGGCCACGTCGCTCCCGTTGACAGTTGGATAATCGAGCCAAGGTAGTATTGCCGCATCTTGAAGCAACCAATCCAGTGGATTTATGGCAACAGCAGCGTTGCGAACGAGTATTTCATTGTCGGCGAGTTGCGGGCGAACGACGGACTCTATGGTCAATGGTTGTCCAGGAGCCTTCTGCCATGCGGCTTGCCAACCTTCTAAGTCGGACATTTCAAGAGTTCCTCAGTTTTTTAGTCGAGCGTGCCCGCAGGATAAATGCTTGGATTGTGCTCAACAATGCGCCATATCTGCAATGGGCTGTTGCACCAGGGGTAACAATCAGATGGATGCTGGCGAATTCAAGGAACTCACCGTCTTCATGGCGATCGTCAATGCTCGCGGCTTTCGGGGTGCCGCGATCAGCCTTGGCATGACGCCATCTTCTGTGAGCCGAACGCTGAGCCGAATGGAACAACGTCTGGGAATGCGCTTGCTGAACCGCACCACGCGCAGCGTGAGCCCGACGGAAGCCGGCGAACTGCTGTACAGTCGGCTAGCCCCAGTACTGTTGAATCTTGATGGCGTTATGGAACAAACCATCTTGATCCAAGAATCTCCGACCGGAACCGTGAGACTCAATTTGCCAAGGCTCGCGGCGGAACACGTTTTTGCACCCAGGTTAGCTCAGTTCACCGCAGCCTATCCCGGCGTGCGGCTCAACCTCGTGATCGACGACGACCTGACGGACGTGATCGCGGCAGGGTTCGATGCCGGCATCCGAATCGGTGCACTCGTGGCGCAAGACATGGTCACTATAAATCTGACCGGGCCATATCGCGTGGCGGTGGTGGGATCTCCGGCTTATTTTGCTGGGCGGCCCCGGCCCGACACGCCGCGCGATCTTCACGACCACGCTTGCCTGGTTTATCGCTGGGCCACGTCAGGAAAACTGCACCGCTGGCGCTTCGATGGACAAAACGGCCCACTCTATGTGGATGTCGATGGACCATTGGTAGTCAATGATACGGGCATCATTCGCCAAGCGGCAATCGCCGGGGTGGGTCTGGCATATTTGCCCGAGACGAGCATCGCCGAACATCTATCGGCTGGTAGGCTGGTTCGGGTCCTAGAAGATTGGTGCGAGCCGTTCCCGGGCTTCTTTCTCTATCATCCCAGCCGCAAGCAAACGCCGCCGGGACTGCGGGCACTCATAACGTTCCTCACGGGGCCCCAATCGCTGACTCCGGTGTCAGTTGGATGAATGACGGGGCGCAACCCAGCCCGCAGGTCTGGGCGTCGATAGTGTCGTGGTCAAAATTGGCGTTGGCCCAATGATTTTCGCCGTTTACGCCCAGCTTAGTGGCCAAGGCAAGTAGCCACAGATACAGATACTGTGTCACCACGCTCACCCTTGCGCGGTAAACTCGTAGAAGCAATCAAAGTCACAGCGGAATAGTAAAGGAATTTGAGGCTGGCCCATGACAAGTATTCGACCTATCCAGACACCAATGGTAAAGCAACCAGGATGGCCGGAGATAACAATCGCAGTCGGTGTTTATGTCCTCGGCATTAGTTTGCTTGGATATTGGATGCTGCGGCAACCCGACGAGCACGCCGTCTTCCGGATTAACATTGCCGGCGTGATGAACTTTGCACTCGGCTCTGCTGGGTTGCTCGGCGCCTATCTCTGTCGTGTTCGCAACTGGCAGGCATTTGGTTTTCGTCCCACTACGCTCAAATGGATAGCGATCAGCATAGTGCTTGGCGTGATGGGCTTTGGCCTGATCTTCATTGCCGAAGCCATTTATTTCCACTTCATTGTTGAAGCGAACACGCAGGCCGATTTTCAAGTGGCGGCAAACAACGGCCTCGCAGCGATACTGCTCTTGTTGTTCACAAGCGCGGTCCTGGGACCGATTGGCGAGGAACTTATGTTTCGCGGGGTGGTCCAGAGCGCTCTCGAAAAATATGGACCATGGGTTGCGTTAGTCGGCAGTTCGTTTATGTTCGCCGCAATTCACGGGCCAAGCGTTATCTTTGTCGATGCGTTTGTGATGGGCCTCTTCTTCGGCGCGGTATTCCGCCTGTCAGGCTCCATCTGGCCAGCCGTAACCCTCCACGCAATCTATAATGGCCTCAACCTCATCTATTATTCGGCGATGTAGAGATAGAACGCCTGGTTGGAGGGCTGTGGCCTAAACGTGGTTACTATCTTCATGGTCGGCGCATCGCGCGGCGGTTCACGCAGTCGACGATGAACCCAGCCTGACCTGCGACCGTTCAATGCCGATGTTGCGGCGCTCTTAAAAGTACAGTTCGAGTCACCCGGCGAAGAGGGCCAGCGACCGGCCAGCCTCCGTACGGCTTGCGTGGAAATTCGCATCACTGTGATCCATCAGACTTGATAGTTCTACGCGATCAATGACTAAGATCGATTGGCCTGAACCATCTCGTTACCCGTTCTGAAAGCGGCATCCAAAGCCTTGCGGCCGCTGCCCGAAAGCCACGATTTGAACGAGAGTAGTTCCGGATTGAGTTCACGCATGACGTTCAGATCAACGAGCTCTGCCAGTGGGCCATCCTCCAGGCTGGACGCCATGTGCGCGAGATCCACACTAGCTGCCAGTACCTCATCTGAAAATCGGGAATAGGTGATAGGTTTGCCAGCGATTTCGGTGAAGGCAGCCTCCAACTCGTGACCGGTAACTCTGTCGCTGGTGATTTTTAATGTAACGCCGCCAAACCGAGCTTTGTCGGCGAACATCGCCGCAACAATTTTTCCGATGTCTTCCACAGCAGTGAGCTGTATCGAGTGTTCGGGGCGGATCAGGGTAAGCGTTGTGTCGGCATCACCTTAACCGAAGCTTGGCGCAACAGTCGCATTGGGTGCCACCAGAAATCGCCTCACAGCCTCTCAAGGTAGGCACGGCACATGATCACGAGCTGTCGGCGTAAATCTTCAGCGATCTCGCCGGAATGGCCGCGCTCGAAGGAGTTTCGCACCGTTCCGAATATGACGGTGACCAGCGTGCGCGTATTCGACCTTGCATCGGAACGGTCGTTGTCGGAAGCGCTTGCGAGCATGGCGGTAATTGCCACGTCGGTCCGTACCGCGAAGGCTGATATCAATGCTTCGTTGTCCATCTCCACGACAGATCGGTACAGGGCTCGCGTAACATCCGGTTTATCGGTTTTGGCTTGCCAGTAGGTGTCGATTAGCGCTTCAACCATGTCGCCTGTAAGGCTGCCCTGACGGTCGCGGCAAGTGGCTTCGATCCTCTCGGCCAGCAGCTCCAGATAGCGTTCGTTGACGGCATAGATCAGAGCCTGTTTGTGCGGAAAATATTGGTACATCGTGCCGACCGACACGCCCGCCCGTTCGGCGACGCGCGTGGTGGTAAGTTGAGAGAGACCGTCTTTCACCAAAAGCTGAATGGTAGCCTCGAAAATTGCGTCGAGGGTGGCCAAAGCGCGTCGTTGCTGCGGTCGTTTCCGGGGCTTCAAGGCCTGTGGCGGGGAAGAAATCAAAAGCGAATCCTCAAACTGAACAATTCTTCATATCATGACTGAAAATGTAGATGAAGAAAGGCTTTAAACATGAAGGAAGAACGCGTTGCGCTCGTAACCGGCGGCAATAAGGGCATTGGTCTGGAGGTCTCGCGCCAACTCGGCATGGCTGGTGTCAGGGTCGTGATCGGTGCGCGGAATGTGGATCGTGGCACTGCGGCGGCCGCAGAATTGAAGTCGGAGGGCATTGATGCCTTCTCCGTCCAGCTCGACGTCACGAACGAACAGAGCATCACTGCAGCAGCTCAGGTTATTGCAGATTCGCATGGCCGCCTGGATATCCTCGTCAATAACGCTGGCATCTTCGATTTTGCAGACGCTCCTCCCAGCCGTGCGGCCATTGATGCTGTTCGCACTGTTGTGGAAGTAAACTTCATCGGCGCGTGGCTGTGACACAGGCGGTGCTGCCGCTGCTGAGAACGTCACCCGCCGGGCGCATCGTAAACGTGTCCAGCTCGCTTGGCTCACTAACGTTGAACGGCGATCCGACATCAACATACTATTCGCAGCAATTCATCGGGTACAATGCATCGAAGGCGTCTCTGAACATGCTAACGATCCAGTTGCACCAGGAACTGAAAGAGACCGGCATCGTCGTGAATTCGGTCAGCCCCGGCTTCGTCAAGACCGACCTGACCGGCTACGGCAACATGACTCCCGAGGAAGGGGCAAGGCTGCCAGTGCAGTATGCACTTATTGCAACGGCATCGGGGACGTTCGTCGAACCGGGTAACGCGACACCATGGTAGGGTCACCTCAAGCTGCGTTCGTCGGCCTTTGCCGAGGAGCGACTTCTTCGGCAAGTCTTTCCTTGCGATGAAACTCCACGGCAGAAGTTCGCCAACCCGGCTCTGCTTGTGACCGTTGACGATGGCGGTGAGCGTGGCGGTCATATAAGTCTCGTGCGAAAGACAATAGGCCGAGCGTACATGCGCAAGCATGACCAGGTCATCACGCTGACGGCGGCTGGCGGGCCGTTTGTTGGTTTCCACGCAGAACTGAGCCGGTTAGGCGCATAATTTCCATTGAGAATTGAGCCATGTGAACCTTCCCCTCAACGCGGTGAGCAACGGGGCTGAAAGTACGCCAAACACCGGAACAGGTGAACACGAAAAGAACGTTTGCGTGATGTGTTGAATTTTCACGGGTGTTTCAATGGGCGGAGCGTGTTCAATTGAGCGTTTGCCTCGCTGAGAATGCGATCTGTGATTTTCATGTAAGATGTGGTCCCGATTTGCTCGAATAGTGGCCTGACGCCTTCGGCCAGGGCTATTGCCTCTTCCAGCACGATGATCTTTTGGGCATCCGTCACCAACGGCAGTTCTGCCTTGGCATAGTGCTGAAGTGTCCGCGCGAGCTTCATACTCATATAAGAGGTTGATTCCAGTACATTCGCCTTTTTGGTGATAGCGTAGGCGTTGCGATGCAATCTCAGTGCTTGCTGAAACCCGGCTTCTTGTCGATCCAGTTCAGCCAAGAGCAGGGTGTCATCGCCAAGATTTGCCATGTTCTCCCAGCTCGGACCGTTCTTGTTTAATTTCTTGGCGATTTCAAAGGCCAAGGTGTTGAATTTTACGGCCTTTACGGCGTCTGCGCGCTGCTCGGTATCGGATGCGATACGTCCATATGCTGCACCGACTTTGCCATAGATATATTGCAGTTGACGCTCATCAGTGCTGCTTTCATATTTGGCGAGCCACTCCTCCAGCGGTATCACACCGCGCCTCGCGTGAGCGCTTCCGTTTCCCGAATTGAGTTCATTGGCATAACCAAGTGTGGCGGAGAAGTCCTGAGCAAACGCTAGCGCTCTTCCTTTGTCGGGTGTTTTGACTGCTCTGTACGCGCGTTCCAGCAGTTCTGCAGAGCGCAGCAACATGGCTTCGTCGGATCGCCAGCGGCCAAGATCCTCGAGTGCCTGAGGCATTCCGCTGGGCACATAACTATCGCAATCGGTGCGTCCAGCGAGCGGACACAAGGCTAGCATGGCTTCTCCGGCCTCAGTTTTCATGGCTGGACCAAATAGGTATCCTGGCTGATAATAGGTGAAGGCATCGCTCACATCTCTTGCGATCCAGAGGCTCTCCAGAGCGGAGAAAGCTTGCACGGGATTGCTTGGAGAAGCTGCATCAAGAGATGCGCGCAGCGCTGAAATGGCAAGGACAATGCGTTTGTCACGATCACCTGCATCGCCGGATAGAAAATAGGTGTGTTCCTCGTCCTGATCGCCGACAACCGTGGCCAATCCGATACGCTTTTGGATGACTTCCTGTGCCGTTCCAGTTGTGAGTTTGTCACACTCTTCCAGAAGCTCTCCCGCAGCGTCCGGATTGGATTTGGTCATTTCTCGCAGCTTAATGCAGAAGTTGGCATCCCCGGCATAAGCGAACTTGTCCAGCAGAGGTGTTGTTACATGCCCCTCACGCCCAGCAGCATCCTGGAATGTCTTGAAATGGCTTGCTTCGCCCGCCTGTCGGTTCGCACGTATCTCATTGGGCAGAGAAATCCGATCCGCGGCAACAACAACCAGGTAAATGGCTGTCGCTATTAACACGAGGGCAATCAGAAAGCGTTCCTTCATTCCATTCATCCAGACCCATTCGACGAAAGCAGATAGATCGATCTATATCATCACTCCATTGCGCTCCCGTGTGACAGCAATGCCAGAGAACCTGTCTGTGGTGGAACGAGAGTGGCCAAAAATGCGTCTTGGGCACCGGCCATCGTTCCAAAGCCTAACCCGCAGCCAAGAAAACATTCTTTGGGTCGAGCATAAGAAACAGGGGGAAAGGTAAAGACAAACATGAACGCCGCACCACCCATGTATATTTTGGCCCTTCCGACGCGATCCGCAAGCACCCGAGTACCGGTGTGCCCACAATTCCACCGACAGATGCGATCGCGACGGCATTGGGGCCATCCATGTTGAGCATGCCAAGCGTGTTTGCCACGCAGCTCAATGTCGCTGCACTCAGCAGATAGACATTGCATTGTGGGTTGCGTTGCAAATGAAGAAACCGGGTCAGGTTAGTTCTGAACATGTACCATTCTGGCATCTATGCCAGCGGTTATTTTGGCATGCCTTGCGGGCGAATATGGCGTTTCTGAGCAGCGATGCGAAAAATGGCATTCGGGCCTCCATATCCCCTGTAACCGCGCCGCTCGACGATCTCGAAGAAGAAACCCTCGCCATAATTGGGACTATAGAGCTGGAAATATTCGCCGTAATCATCGCGGTCATAAAGAATATTGGCCGCTTTCAGCCTGTCGGACAGATCAGGATCAAGCCCGAAACGCGCCTCGACGTCATCGTAGTAATTCGCCGAGATTTCCAGAGGCGTAAAGCCGTTGGCATTTAGCGCCGCGGCGCTCGCAAAAATATCGCCCGTTTCGAATGCAAGGTGCTGCATGCTGGAGCCAAATTTTTCCGCGAGGAAATGACCCGCGAGCGTCCGGCGATTTTCCGCGCCGTTCATGGTGATGCGCAGCGAGCCTGTCTCGTTCTCGACGACCTGGCTGCGAACGACGCCGGAGGGATCGATAATATCCACCATCGGTGTCTTCTTGGCCTTCAGAATGGAAGTGTAGAAAAGAAGCCATGTCAGCATTTCATCAAAATTCATGGTTTGCGCCACATGGTCGAAACGCAGCGACCCGGCATCTCCGGCTGCCCTGGCGTCATCGACCGGGTCGAACTCCTCGTCCCAAATGCCTTCAGGTCCGCCTTTGCCGTCGATGAA
The DNA here is from genome assembly GCF_052056495.1 of Phyllobacterium sp. 22229. NCBI lineage: Bacteria > Pseudomonadati > Pseudomonadota > Alphaproteobacteria > Hyphomicrobiales > Phyllobacteriaceae > Phyllobacterium > Phyllobacterium sp. 22229. The sequence continues at coordinate 53,922 of NZ_JBQEPA010000026.1, read as the reverse complement.
ATAGAGAATATCCCCGCCGACACCGCGCACTGCCGGCATGCTGGTCCCGGACGAGTCTGCGGGCTGTTCAAAGGGCTCAGCGCCCAACGCCAGTGCACGGTCAAACGCCGCATGCGCATCGGCGACATGGAGACCGAACGCATAGGCCGACATGCCGTGGACCGCGTGGGAGGAATGGGCAAAACCCTGCCGCTCGGTGTTGATCACGAGGTTGATCGCGCCCTGGCAGTAGCGGTCGACGCGCTTGGTTCTGTGTTTGCCGGTCTTGCGAAAACCCAGCCCCCGCAGAAGCGAGGCAAGCTCCTCTGCCTCATCGGCGCTGGCCGCAAATTCCACAAATGCAACACCGATCACCTCGACCGCATCGGGCATGGGAGGAACGGTCATGGCGACGTCCGGTTCACTGCGGATCACCTGCCCGGACAATGCCTGACGACACCATCCTGCACTTCGGCAAATTTCTCCGGCGACGAAGACGGGCTCTCGTCGTGATTGCGCACATGGATATCTGCCGATCGAGGACCGGGAAGCGACGTTGAACGGCATTGACACAACGCTCGATCGCATTCGCGAAGATCTACTGAAAAACCTTCGCGGCATTGCCGCCCAGCGGATCGCCGGTGGGGGCAATAATGACACACGGATACTGGTCCGGCAGGGCACCACCGAGATCAAGATCGAGACATCGCCGGTCTCGCGTGGAACGTACACCCTCCTGATCTACGGTCCGTGACTGACCTTCTCGCCGACACGTTCGGCTTCGCCGAAATGCAGGTCGTCTCCTTTGAGGATCTGTTTGGTGGCAAGCTTCATGCAGCTGTTGATCGTCAACACCCGCGGGATCTCTTCGATGTGAAGCTGCTCTACGAGAATGAAGGGCTGACGGATGCACTATTTCGCACCTTCCTCATTTATGTCGCCAGCTCGGGCCGGCCGCCGCACGAGCTTATCAAGCCCTCGTTCTCCGAACTCGACGAAGCGTTCGTCAAGGAGTTTGAAGGTATGACCACCGCGCCTGTCAACCTCGGTGAACTGAAGAATGCACGGGTGCGTCTGACCGACGACTTACTCACACGGTTGGATGATAGCGCAATGCGTTTCTTGCTTTCACTGCATGATACCGAGCCGGATTTTGAAGCCATCGGCATGCCGCAGGCGGCAAACCTGCCGGCCGTCAGATGGAAACTACTCAACCTTACGAAACTGAAAGAGCAGAACCCGGAGAAACACGCCCAGCAGCGCCAGGAGATTGAAAACATATTGTCTTAGCGTCCGGACGACGGTTATAGCGCGCTCTGGCACACTAAATCTGAAAACGTTTATCAGCTCTTTAAGGTGCCGTGCAAATCGCCATGTCCCGAGCACGCAAAAACACCTTCTCCATCTGCCAATGCTCATTGGAATAACGGGGATCCGCGGCCCACTCGTCCCATCCGTGATAACGACGTAATTCACCTAGCAATCCTGACGCGAGGATCGATTCCCTATCGACCGGATCGGGCCGGTCGCAGTAGGGTCCGACGTAGATTGCATCTTCAACACAATAGAGCTCACACATAAAACAGGTCTGGCATTCGTTCTGTCGAGCAATAAACGGAGAACTGTCACTACCAATTTCAAGTACGTTGGTCGGACATATTTCGACACAGGCATTGCAGCCTGAACAACGCTCTTCAAGGACGAGTTCAATCATGATGCAAGCTCCGGTTTCGGTGCAGGATCAGTGCGGGTCCAGACTTTTTGGAGCCCACCTACAAGTATCCGCCTGTTGAATCGAGCGGACGTCTGGGGCCTGTCATCCCGCTGATGCATGCCGCGGCTTTCGTCCCGAGCAAGAGCGGAGGCTACGCACCAGCGGGCGGTCGTCAGCATTGCCGCCGTTTCACGTGTCCTCAGCACGGTTTGGAAGTTACCTGCGGCATGTGAGTGAAACTCCGTCCAGATGTCTTCAAGAACCGTCCCTGACTGCTCTAGTCGGTCGCCACTGCGGAAAATGTTCTTGTCATACGGTAACACTTCTCTTTGAACGGCGGCCAGCGCCGCAGTCAGGTCCACGTGTCTTGTTGCAGAACCGGGTCGCAGTCCCGCCTGCCCGATGGGTCTGCCACCGCCCGCTGCTTCGTGTTTCCTTGCGTAACGTGCTGCTCCTTGCCCCGCCCACTGGCCGGATGAGACGGCCCAAGCTGAGTTGATGTTTCCGCCGCCGGAAATCGCGCCGGCGACTAGCTCGCGCGTCGCGGCATCGCCAGCAGCGAATAGTCCGGGCACAGAAGTGCGGCAATCCCAGCCAACAACCCTCAGGCCGCCGATACCGCGAATCGTCCCTTCTCCGTGAAGGGTGATCTCGAAGCGATCCTTGTAGGGATCAATACCCCAGCGCCTGAAGGGCAGCATGAAATTTGGCGATATCACCGGCACTTTCGCTCGTATGTCTTCGGGCGTCCGATGCAGGTCACAGAAGACCCGCCCCTTGAGTAGGGCGCGCGCCAGAGGCCGCATTGTATCGGGGCCTGGGGGCATCGGGATGACTACACCATCCTCATCGTAATAGGTGGCAAAGGCATAGGACATCGACCGCGTCATCGTCGAATGATTGGGGGCGACAGTATAATAGCTTGTAAACTCCATACCGGAGAACTCTGCCCCCGCCTCCGCAGCCATGAGATAGCCGTCACCAGTGTTGGTATGCGAGCCAAGCAGGCGGGATAGGAACGACGTGCCACCGGTCGCCAGTACCACAGCTCCTGCATTGACTTGCCAATCGCCACCCTTCTGGCGACGGATACCACACGCGCCGGACACCGAACCATCGGAATGCTGGAGCAGTTCCAATGCGGGGCTGTGGTCGAGGACCGTGACACCAAGACTGTCGACCAGTTTGCGGAGCGCGCGCATATATTCCGGTCCCCGAAGCGCACGGTACTGTGTCACGCCGTTCTCATCGTTCGAGAAATTATAGAATTCCGCCAGCGTGGGCAGACTTTCCCAAGTCAATGCCAGAACACGGTTCATCCATTCCGGGTCGTTCAATCCGAAGCCCGTCTTGAGGCGGTTGCGGATTGTGTTCTCACGCAATTGGGCAGGATCTGGCGGTACCCACCAATGACCGGGACCAGCCGTCGCGGTAACGCCGCTGGTGCCGCAGTAGCCTTTGTCGACGAGTATAACAGAGGCCCCGGTCCGACGAGCGGCGGACGCCGCCCAAGTTCCCGCAAGTCCGCCGCCGATGACAAGAACATCGGTGGTCAATTCCAGTGTATCTTGCCGATGATTGCTCACGGTGCAAATGGCCCCAGCCTTGGTTCGGAGAGCCTAATCATTGTCGTATTTTCCGTGACGCACACCCAACCAGTCCAGAAGATCGCCGCGTATACGTGCGAAGGCCGGATCGGCAACGTCGCGCGGACGACGCATGGCTATGTGTTCCTCATGAGCAATGACGCCATCTTTCATCACCAGGACGCGATCAGCGAGGAGAACGGCTTCTTCCACATCATGCGTGACCAGAAGGATTGCGCAGCCATGCCGCTGCCACAGTTCCCCGACCAGATCCTGTGCCTTGATGCGCGTAAGGGCGTCGAGAGCAGCGAATGGCTCGTCAAGCAGAAGGAGATCAGGCTCGCGCACCAAGGCGCGGGCAAGCGACGTGCGCTGCGCCTCACCTCCCGATAGGACCTTAGGCCATTGGTCGGCCCGATGGCTGATACCAACTTCCTCAAGAGCCGTGAGCGCCCGCTGCCGGTCAGGCCGCCCAGGTAAGCCAAGAACCACGTTTCGCCAGACGTTCTTCCATGGCATCAGGCGAGGAGCCTGGAAGGCAACCGCACGCCGGACAGGCACTTCAACCTCGCCGATCATTTCGCGATCAAGGTCGGCAAGTATCCGTAGCAACGTGCTCTTGCCGCAACCACTCGCGCCGAGGAGCGCGACGAACTCACCAGGCGCGATGTCGAGATCGAGATCCTTTAATACCTCGCGCTCGCCAAAGCGGCGCGTGAGCCCGCGCACTCTGACTGCCAAATCGGTCGCTTTTGCCCGACCCAAAACGTCCACTGGCGTCTCGGTTTCGACAATTTTCAAGTTCCGTTGAACGCTGGCCGCCATGCAAGGAACACCTTCTCTAGAGTTCGGACCATGAAATCGACAGCGAGGCCAAGCAGCGCATAGACCGCAAGGCAGACGACGATGACATCCGTTTGGAAAAACTCGCGAGCGTTGGCCATCAGATAACCGATACCCGCTGTCGCATTAATCTGCTCCCCGAAGACGAGCGCAAGCCAGGCAATGCCAAGTGCATAGCGCAGCCCCACAAGTGCATTCGGGAGCGCTCCGGGCAAGATCACGTGGCGGATCATCGCCAGCCGCGAAAGTCCAAGTGTGCGACCCGCTTCGATCAGTGTTGAATCGACATTGCGAATGCCCGCATAAACATTCAGGTAAAGAGGAAATGCAGTACCGAGCGCAATCAGCGCGACCTTCGGGGTCTCTCCGATGCCGAACCAGATAATAAGGAGCGGGATAAGGGCAACGTTTGGGACGGTCCGCAACATTTGCATTGGCGCATCGATCAGGTCCTCGCCGAGCCGGAATAGACCTGCCACGACCGCGAGTGTAACACCGATCGTACCTCCGATCGCAAGTCCGCTGAGCGCACGTCTGAGTGATATCCACATTGCCTCTTGAAGCTCACCCGTCGCAAACAGCTTGACGGCGCTTGAAATGACAGTTGCCGGCCCCGCCAGTATTTCGCCCGGCAACACTCCGGAGACCGAGGCGACATGCCAGATCAGCACGAGAAGCACCGGGCCGGAAAAACGCCTCACCCAGCGCGGAATACTCCCACGCCTTGCAGATGCCGGTGTGATTGTTTGCAACGGTAGTCCAGTCATGCCTCTTGGGTTAACACTGTCTATCCGCCCAATATTCAGGATAGGCTCTCTCTGAAGCGAACGCATCGTCCAGTCCGTCAATTGGTCGGAAGATCGCGATAGACGTAGTTGCTCAGATTGAGCGAACCGGTGAGAACACCTGCTTCTTTCCAGGTATCGAATACGTTCTGCAGCGAAGCAGCAAAGGCATCGTCGAGCGTGCCACGCTTATAGGCCGCCTCGTCAGGATAGATGCTTTCAATTGTTGACCGATCCTGCTTTGTGAAAGCACTGTAAAAGTCGATAAATGCATCCTTGTTTTCCGTCGACCATTTGTAGCCGCGCTCGACGCGATCCGAAAAGTCCGCAATCGCCGCAACCTTACCAGGATCAGCCAGCGCTTTGTCGGTTGCACTTAGAACATTGTTTCCCGTGTTGACGCCGGGGCCGTCGATTAACACCGTCGCTTTCAGCGTACCGATGCTGCGAGCCTTGTAGACGCCCCAGGTTCCCCAGGCATCGATGCTTCCGGCCTGAAATGCGGCGCTCGCATCGGTCGGCGTCAGGAACGCGAGTTTCACGTCATTCACGGTAAGCCCGGCCTTTTTCAGGACGCCAAGCGTCAGATAATGGGCGACACTGCCGCGTGTTGTTGGCGAGATCGTCTTACCCTTCAGGTCCTCTATCGATTTGATCGGGCTTCCGGCAGGGATGATAATCGAGCTTCCGAGGCCACCGTTGGTGAAGTAAGCCGCTACCTTGATTTTCGATCCTCCGGCAATTGCGCTGACGGTCGGGGAATCCGCAGCTCCCCCAATATCAACGGCATTTGCCTTCAGGGCCTCATGAAGATTGACGGCTGCAGGAAAGACCGACCACTCAATCTGATAGGGCACGTCTTTCAGCAAGCCCGCGGCCTCCAGCTTTGCCCGCGTAGCCCCTGTCTGGTCGCCAATACGAAGTGTGACCTTGCTCAGATCCTGAGCTGCGAATGTTGAGGGCGCTGTTCCGAGCATCAGCCCGGAGACGAGGCCTGCGATGGCAAGATTGATATAACGGCGTGAGACTGTTGTCATAGCGGTTCGACTTTCGTTAGGGTCAAATATCCAGAGGGGAAATTCACTCGGCTGCGGCCGCAATCTCTGCGGCATACCTGTTGACCGGGATGGGGATTCCAAGGTTGCCGCGGAATGTTTCGGCCTCATATTCGGTGCGATAAATCCCACGTTCCTGAAGAATTGGAACAACCGTCTCTACAAAGACTTCCAGTTCCTTCGGCAGCGAAACGTTGATGACAAATCCGTCCGATCCACGCCCCTCAAGCCAGCGCTGCAACGCGTCGGCCACCTGGGTTGGCGTGCCGACGAATTCTGTTCGCGGCGTTGCAAAGCGCAATACCACCTGCCGAAGGGTAAGGTTTTCTCTCCGCGCCGTATCGAGAATCCTGTTGGACGCACTTTGGTTGCTGTTGGCTCCGTGTGCCCCAATATCGGGGAATGCGCCATCAAGATCGTGCTGTAGAAAATTATAATCATTGAAAGGACGGCCCAGCATGGAAAGGGCATTCTCGATAGAAGTCAGATTGGCGAACTCCCGGTATTTGCGCTCCGCTTCCTCTTCAGTGGATCCGATGACAGGGCGAATCCCGGGCAGGATGAACAAGTCGTTTGGATCACGGCCAAGGCCGGCGGCCCTATTCTTGGTGTCCCGGTAATAGGCTTTGCCTTCCTCAAGATTCTCGTGATGGACGAATATCGCGTCGGCCCGGGCGGCAGCAAAATTCTTGCCGTCTTCAGAAGCTCCGGCCTGAAAAATTACTGGCTGACCCTGCGCCGATCGGGCGATGTTGAGAGGCCCTCTAACCTGGAAGAATTCACCGTGATGATCAAGCGTATGAAGCTTCGCCCGGTTAAAGAACACGCCTGAGGCTTTGTCGTGAACAAGCGCGTCGTCTTCCCAGGAATCCCAGAGCCCCTGCACGACATCAAGATACTCTCCCGCAAGGCGATAACGTGTGTCATGGGCAAGATGGGAAGACTTGCTGAAATTGGCGGCACTGCCTTCAAGCCAGGAGGTCACGACGTTCCAGCCAGCCCGTCCGCCGCTGATGTGATCGAGGGAAGCAAACTGCCGCGCCACGTTGAACGGCTCGCTGTAGCTGACGGTCAGCGTGGCGACGAGCCCAATGTTTGACGTCGCCCCGGCAAGTGCGGAAAGGATAGTGAGCGGCTCGAAGCGATTGAGATAATGCGGGCTGGATTTTTCCGTGATGAAGACGCTGTCGGCCACAAAGAGGAAATCAAACTTGGCGCGTTCGGCAAGTTGTGCCTGTCTTTTATAATATGCAAAGCTGGTGCTTGCGTCGGGTTGGGAATCCGGGTGACGCCAATCGCCCCATCCCATGCCAACTCCGTGGAGCATGAATCCAAGCTTCAGTTTCCGGCTATCCGCCATTGCAAACTCCCTGATCGTTTTCGACCCGGCGCAAGCTTCGCACCGTCGGTCAGAACCACGAGAAGCTTAAGACGATTAAGTTGGTCGAGTTAGATATGGATTTGCAATTTCAGCATGCATACGGGAGATAATTGCTACCGATCGCGCCAACGGCAAACATTGATCACCAAGGCTAACGAGTGTCCGGAATGTGCGCCAATGCGCTCCACTGACGCCCAGGGAATACCTTGCTAACAAATCATAGGCGGCTGGAGGATATATTCGCCCCGCCCAGGCAAAGCAAAAATTCCTGTCTGTGGCTCCTGTTCCAAAGACCGTATTTTTGTTGCGTGACCAAGCAACCGGAGCGACAACAAATGTCAGAACCAGAGAGCCTTAATCATACACTCGCGCAATTCCAGTCTAACCGCGCAAAAACCATGGAGCCGCAGGCCTTGCGAATTAACATTGATCAACGCCAGCTGCTTGTCGATACGGCTGATCGGTCCGGTTTCGTCAAAGCCGGAGACAAGGTTGACGCCTTTGCACTGAAGGAAGTGGGAGGCGCGGAGCTTTCGCTTCGTCGGCTCCTTGAGACAGGTCCATTGGTTCTGGTGTTCTTCCGCTTCGAGGGATGTCCGGCCTGCAATATCGCCCTGCCCTACTACAATGCCCATCTCGCTCCCGCGGTTAAAGAGTTGGGTGCAACTCTGGTGGCTGTCAGTCCGCAGGTGCCTGAGCGTCTCGTTGGCATCAAGGAACGCCACAATCTTGATTTTCTGGTCGCAACGGATTTCGGCAACGACCTCGCGCGTAAATTGGGTATCCTCTACGGCTATGACGAACCATCCCGGCAGGCGGCTCTCGCGAAGGGAACATCGATCGGCGATATCACTGGTACGGGCACATGGGAATTGCCGATGCCCGCAACCATCGTCATCGACCAGACAGGCACCGTCCGTTTTGCCGATGTCAGTCCGGACTGGCTTGTCCGGACCGAACCTGAAAACGTTATTCAAGCCGTCCACCTGATCCGCGAACGTGCAGCCGCGTGAACCAGCAGTAGCGAGAGAATTACATTGTCAAAAGACCATCATCACGATCATGACCATCATGACCATAGCCACGATCACGACCACTCGCATGAGGAGATCGACTGGCGTGACAATGGCGTAAAGGTCATTCCCGGAAATCAGCTGGATCCCAATACGGCCCAGACACCCGGCATGAACCGCGCGACTGCAATTAACAATGCGCGAGCCGGCGCTGAGAAAATCTGGGCTGGCACGGTGACGATCCACGCCAATGCAAAGACTGGGGCGCATCACCACGGGGACCTCGAAAGTATTATCTACGTGGTGAAAGGCAAGGCCCGGATGCGCTGGGGCAACCATCTCGAGTTCACCGCGGAAGCGGGGCCTGGCGATTTTATCTACGTGCCGCCCTACGTGCCGCACCAGGAAATCAATGCGAGCGAAGACGAGACGCTCGAATGCGTGCTTGTGCGTTCGGGCCAGGACCCCGTCGTCGTCAATCTTGATATTGAACCGGTGGAAAAGCCGGAAGGCGTCCTTTGGAAAGACCCCATTCATCGATAGGCACGGCGTTGTGTGGACCGGCCGTCCGATCTCACGCGGACGGCATTCAGACAATCTCAAGCACGTTGGTTGCCTCAAGATTTGATCCGGCAGCGTCAATGACAGTGACCTTCACGGCCCAAAAGCCGTTCATGGCAACCGTCAAAGGAGGCACCGTGAAAGACCCGCCGCCGTGACGCGTGATTGTATGGCGAAAGGGTCCGAGGCCGAATGAAGGTTTTGCCAGCTCAAAGGTGATCTCGACTGTATCGACTGCGGGTAGTCCATCTTTCTCCAAATCAACGATTGTAATGGCGACATCGCCAACATGCGGCGGATCGACAAGGATTGTCGCCCTGAGCCTCGGTGGCGGAAGAGGGCCCGGATCGCCCCCCTCCGCAATCAAACGAAACAGGCGTGCGGCAGCACGAGGGTCCCCGTCTTTTGCCGCAGCCACACAGGTGGCTGCAAGATCGCTTGATACCAATGGTATCCGCACCGAACGGTCCTTCAGACCGGAGAAACCCAGCCTCTTATCAAATCCGCAACTGATCAGCAGGCCGATCGCGCCGCCGGCAATGATCGGCATTTTGGAGTTTATGATCGGCGTCAGTGGCATCCGGCTACCAGGTGGCCGCAAGGCCAAGATGCTGGAGTGCCACACGGCGCAATTCGCCAAGTCTTGGATCGCCCCGATGACGCGGATAGGGCAGATCCACCGGAATATCGGCGACGATCTGTGCCGGTCGGGGCCCGAAGACGAGAACGCGCTGGGTCAGAAATAATGCTTCCTCGACATCGTGGGTGACGAGAATGGCGGTCATTCCAGCCTTCTGCCAGAGAGCCACCAGCTCCGCCTGCATGGTGAGCCGCGTCAGCGAGTCGAGCTTGCCCAGCGGTTCGTCGAGGAGAAGCAGACGCGGATCATTCACCAGCGCGCGCGCAAGTGCGACGCGCTGTGCCATGCCTCCCGAAAGCTGGTGGGGATAGGCCTTTTCGAAACCGTCAAGACCGACGAGCCGCAATGCCGCATCCACACGGTCACCACCGGTCCTGATGATGCCCTGCGCTTCAAGCCCGAGAGCTACATTCTCCCAGACGGTTCGCCAGGGGAAAAGCGTCGGATCCTGGAAGACCAGGATCCGCGAGGGATCCGGATCGCCGATCTCCTCGCCATCAACCCGCAATGAACCGCTGGTCGGATGATCAAGACCTGCGAGAAGCCGCAGCAAAGTGGACTTGCCGCAACCGGAGGGACCGAGCAGCGCCACGAATTGTCCCGGTTCAACCGCAAAGCTCACCCTATCGAGAACGGGCAGCGGTGCACCCTCGAGTTCGAACTGATGCGATACGGCGCCGATATTCACCTGAACACCGGTCAAGTTCGGCGGTGTTCGAAAATCGGACGGGGCAAGCGCTACCATCTGACAAGCCCTTTCTGCCATGAAAGTACCCGGTCACGGATACGGAAGAGGATGGTGATAAGGCTCGAGCACATCAAAGCCATGACGATCAGCGCGGCATACATGTTGGCATAAGCGGCCCAGCCTTGCGCCCATTGCAGGTACCAGCCGAGGCCCGCCTTGACGCCCAGCATCTCGGCAACGACCAGCACTGCAAAAGATGTCCCAAGCCCCATGAACAGGCCGACGAAGACATGCGGCAGGGCGGCAGGAATGGCGACCTTGAAGATAAGGAACCAGCGACTGGCCCCAAGCGTGCGCGCAATATCGTAATAATCACGATTTACGCTGGCGATGCCCGACCAGGTGAGGATCGTCACCGGAAATGCGGTCGCCAGCGCGATGAGAAAGACGCTCGCCGATCCGCTCGAGGGGAAGATAAAGAAGGAAAGCGGCAGCCAGGCCGTTGCCGGGAGCGGCCCGATCAGCCGCAGGATGGGGTGAACCCAATAGCCCGCCGCCCTCGACCAGCCGATGGTGACACCGGTTGTGAAGCCGACGACCGCACCGAAGAAATACCCCTTGGCCAGCAGCAGAACCGAATGAAGAACACTCTCGCCAAGGCGTGCCCAATCATCGATATAGACCTCCAGAATACCTTGCGGTGACGAGAAAAATGGGACCGGAAGCACGGCAAGCTTGGCTGTCAGCATTTCCCATATTCCAAGCCCTACCGCCGCAACGGCAAACCAGGGACCATAGTAGCGAACCCAGATCGCGGTCTTGCCGAGGAGAAATCCTGTGGTCAGAACCAGCACGAGCAGCGCTGCGATAAGAACCGACAAGATCGCAAGCTCCCTCCCGTAAGGCGCGGGAATGATCTCGGGCCAGAATTCTATAACCGCCGCGGAACCGAGCCAGAGTGCGGCGGCAACTGCACCCGTCCGCCAAAATCGGGCAGATCTCCTGCCCGACTGGGCAGAAGTTGCCCGAGCGGCCGAGAACGCCGTATCATTCGACTCTATGGCGGTCATGCCTTACCCCTTTCGTCAAGCTGACAGGACATTCGCGTAGACCTTGGCGGCAAACGCATCCGGATCGGTCGACTGTTTGAAAACCTGCACATCGCGCAGCTCACCTGCGTAAAGGGCGATCTCCTTCTTAAGATCGGTACCCGTCGGATTGTGGTTGTGCGTCTGGGCGAGCAGTACCGCGATCAGGTCATCGGTCGATTTGTCCTTTGGCGCATTCGGCAGGAATGCCTTGGCTGCGTCTTCCGGCTTCGCAACAGTCCAGTCCTGCGCTTCCAGCAATGCCCGCGTCAGAGCCGTGGCCGTCGGCAAATCATCACGGATCAGGCTGCCGCGCAGACCGACGATGCAGCAAACCCGCTTTTCGAAACCATGATCGAGATTCGAGGCGATCTGCACATAATTGTTGTCCCGGAGCCAGAAGAATGCTTTCGGATCACCGTCGGCGATGGCATGGATCTCTCCCTTCTCGGCAGCGACCTGCAACAGCTCACCCGGATACTGCCGCCATTCGACGTCGCTGATGGGGTTGATCCCTTCCTTGTTAAGAAGGATCGAGAAGAAATTCTTGCCAGGGCTGGCCAGATCCGAAACGCCGATGGATTTGCCCTTGAGGTCTGCAAGTGTTTTCAACCCGGTGCTTGCCGGTGTGATGAGCCGCGAGCAGCCGCCATGGGTACCAGCGGTGATTTTCACGTCGAAGCCCTGTTCCAGTGCTTTCAGCCAGCGCAACGCCATCCCCACCCCGCCATCGGCCTTGCCCGTTGCAATGGCCTCGAGAAGCGCTTCGGTCGAAGCACCGAAATTCACCAGTTCGACGTCAAGGCCGTACTTGGCGAAGATCCCCTGCTCTTTGGCGACAAAGACAGGAGCGAGACAGATCGCCGAAGCGTTCGTGGCAAACTTGATCTTCTTCAGTTCCTTTGCGGGTGCTGCTGCGTTCTGCGCTCCCGCAAGCCCGGTCAGAGCCATGGAACCGAACGGCGCTGCCAAGCCCAATGCACCGGCACCGCGCAGCAATGTGCGGCGGTCAAGCGTGAAATTCCCCATTTCCCATCTCCTTGAAATTGTGCTGATTGAATCCAACGGCGACGGCCTGCGTCTACTCCGCCGCCTGTGCATGTTTGGTCGCCGTATCCCGCTGCGCCACGAGCTCACGCACGCGCGGCAGGAGGTCACGTCCGTAATGGAAGGCATCCTCGATCGGATCGAAACCGCGGATAAGGAAAGTGGTGATGCCAAGGTCGTAATAGTCGAGGAATGCCTCCGCCACCTGATCCGGAGTCCCGACCAATGACGTTGTATTGCCCTGCGCGCCGGTCAGCCCGGCAATCCCGGTCCATAGGCGCTTGTCGAGGACAGTGCCCTGCGCCGCCGCAGCCAAGAGGCGCTTTGAGCCCTCATTGGCCGGACTCCGACCTCCGATCTGGTTGAAGCGCTGGTTGTTCGGATCGCGGACCTTGCCGGCATCGATCAGAGCCCTGGCCTTTTCCAGAATGGCGTTGGCCTTGGCCCAGGCCGCTTCTTCCGTCTCCGCCAGGATCGGGCGCAGCGAGAGGCTGAACCGCGGCGATCGACCATAAGGCGCTGCTGCCTCGTGAACACGCTGGACCAGTTCCTTCACCTGCGCATGGGTTTCACCCCACAGAGCATAGATATCCGCATGTTTACCGGCCACTTGCAGAGCCGCATCGGATGCTCCGCCGAAATAGACCGGAATACCATCCGGCTGCACCGGTTTGATGCTGCCGAAAGCCTTGTCGACCTTGTAATACTGGCCGTCATAATCGAATGGTTCCTTGCTCGTCCATTCCTGACGAACGATGTCGAGATATTCCGTCGTGCGTGCGTAGCGCTCGTCCTTCGTCAGATGATCGCCATCCTGCGCCAGTTCGACGTCATTGCCTCCGGTGATGATATGAACGCCGACACGCCCCCCGCTGATGTGGTCAAGAGTTGCAAGCTGTCGTGCCGCGACGGTCGGCGCTGTGAAGCCGGGACGGTGGGCGATCATGACGTTGAGCGTCCTGGTCACGCTGGTCACGTGCTGACTGACGAGAATGCTTTCGGGAGACGTCGAATTGAAGGCCAGAAGCACGCGGTCGAAACCGCCGTTTTCCTGCACTTTCGCGAGTGCCTCGATATAATTCAGGTCAAGTGCCTGGCCTGTAGAGCGGATGGTTTCCGACCCGTTGGCATTTCCGACAAAACCGATAAATTCCACTGGCATGGTGGCCTCCATAACGATTGAACGATCTCAGATACCGAGTGCAGCGCGCCCCGCAGCGATCCGCACCGTGTCTTCCTGGGGTGAATGGATGCGGCCGCACAGAGCGTTGCGGTAATGACGTTCCAGCGGGTTGTTGCGGCTGATGCCGTGGTTCCCTGTCAATCTCAACGCTTTTTCGACAGCGGAGATGGCATTCTCGGTGACGGTCAGCTTGAGGAGATTGCTTTCAGGCGATGATGGAGCTTCACCCGTATCCGCATCGCGTGCAGCCGAACGGAGCAGTCGCGCATTCGCGGCGAGCAGCTCCTCAATTTCACCTAGGGCCTGCTGGATACGAGGGACCGTCGCCAAGGCAGCGCCAAGATTGGCGGGCTTGCGGTCATGGAGAAACTGAACGAGCCAATCCCGGGCAGCCCGCGCCACACCGTCATAGAGTGAACCGAGCAGCACTGCCATCCACACGGCTTGGCCGGCTTCGCGATCTTTCCATTGCTCGGGCGGACGAATATCAACCGCATGATCGAAGGGAATACGGACGTCCTGAAATATCGCGTCGTGGCTTGCCGTCGCGCGCATGCCGAGCGGGTTCCACGTCTCCTCAATGCGTATACCATCGGCATTTGCCGGAACCAGGAAAGCACCCACGCGCGGGCTTTCTTCATCTGTCCGCCCCCAGACGATGCACCAGGTGAGTCCGGCAATGCCTGTCGAATAGATCTTGCGGCCACTCAGTGACCAGCCTTCTTCAGTACGACGAGCTGTCGTGGCGGGAAGACCGCCACGAATTGGTGTTCCAAGCTCCGGTTCAACCCTCAAGGCATTGATAAGTGCACCACGCTGCGCCGCATCAGCCAGCACACGCCGGACCAGATGTTCCGGCCAGCGCCCGCCCGGCAGCGTTGCAAGGTTGATGTATTGCATGATGAGGATAAGTGCGGTTGATGGTTCGCCCTTGGCGATTTCGCCGATCACAGTCGCAGCATCGCCAAGCCCGGCCCCCCGCCCACCGTAGGTGACCGGCGAGGTCAGCGCCAGCAATCCGTATTCCTGCAGTTTCCGGAAGTTCTCGTGCGGGAACGCACCGCTTTCATCATCAAGACTTGCAGTCACAGCAAATTCCGCTGCAACCGTTCGGGCTGTCTCGCCAAGCGTCAGTGCCCGCGTCATCGCACCTACTCCGCCGCACTGATCGCCGGGCCCGCCGACTGCCCGACAAAGGGACGGGCTTCTTCAACCGCCTGGGCGATCCGGGCGTTGATATGTTCGGCAACGATCTCATGATTGAGGAAGTCGCGGTCGACGGCAAAGATGCCTGTCGGGAGCGTGTGCGCCATGAAGAAACCAAACAAAGGCCGCAACTGATGTTCGACAATCAGCGCATGCCCATCGCTGCCGCCTGTGGCGGTCAGCAGGATTGGTTTGCCCTGCAGGGCGAGCGGCTCGAACAAATCGATGAAATGCTTGAAGAGCCCGGTATAGCTGCCCTTATAGGTCGGTGTACCGACCACAAGGATATCGGCCGTCACGACACGGTGGAGAATGGTTGTGGCGGCAGGACTAAGTTCACTGGCATGCCGGGCAGAGCCGAGGGAGTCTCCCACATCGATCAGGTCATAGACTTCAGACGTCAGACCATATCGATTGGCGATCCGCCCGACTAGGTTGGTGACGAGCGATCTTGTCTTGGAAGGACGATGGAAATTGCCGGAGACACCCACGACAGTCGGATTGGGCATGAGCGATATCCCTGATAACAGATGCTGCCGCTAACACGGCCATCCATTAACACTACCAAAGTAATAGAGATTAAAAAGAAAGCAGACGCTGAACTGCGCGCCGATACTGGTATATTTTTCTCAATCGCGGCCAGAAGATGGGACGCTGTTTGGTCACTCGCCTGCCAACAACGCGGCAGATCGAATCCGGTGACATCCAGAGCAGCACCGATATAGGTTCGCTCAACATCCATCAGGCATTTTTGGGACCGTGCAATCTTGTGACAGTGCCGATGCTGCGACATCCCGTGTAGGTGGTAACAGATGCTGTCGCAGCGTTCCTAAACCAGGCCAGGAGAAGTGTTGCACAGGTTATGGGTAAACCTTCTGTTGATGTCACCGGTAGCGAATGAGTGCGAAGCGCTGCAACCCCCGTGCGCATAGCCCTCTTCTACCTTTGGATCGGGCGTCACGGTAGTATCGCCGCGCGTGAAACTGTGTCCTGTAACAAGGAACGCAAACGGGGAGATCGAAAGATCTGCAACGGCTCGTTGAGATAGCGAATGCCGGTGCTTAACACCTGATGATAAATTCTATTCTCATTTGGCTGGATAAGGCTCGATGTCCGCCGACCAATAGTCCTTAGCAATGTTCTGGCTGTTACGGATAAGGTGGTAGGCGATATCCGGATCGCCTCCATTAAAAGTCTCCGGGTCCGCACCACATATCAAACAATACATCTGTTGATAAACGCCGAACGCAAAATATTGCAGCACCGGCGTCGCATCCTCCTGGCCGATTGCTCGCATGTCATCGGCAGCCTGTTTGACCGCACTTTCCAACACCAACGAAACTGCAGCAGCCAGCTTCCTGTTTGCACGGTTGATGACGTCGGCGACTTCGCTTCCAGCCGACGTAAGATCATGTCCATTATTTGTCATTGTTTACCTCGTGGATTGTTAATGTATTTCAACTGCGCTGCCACATCGCCTACTCTGGCGAGTGGTGAGAACTGACAGATAGTTCTTGCCTTCCGCATAAACTCGCGAACCCTGATCCGCCTATCCGAGGCACGTGCCTGATCGGCCAACACGCGAAGAATAGTCGTCAACGCCAAGTTCTGCGTCGAGAGAGTGTCTGTTGCTGCTATTCACCCGCTTCTTTGTGAACAGCCTTCCGGCGTTCCCTTCCTTCCGAGGTGCTGCTGGGCTCCCTCGCCATTCGCCTTCTGATATCACGTGTTCGGCCAACCGGGTCACGACCTGAGATACCCTCATCTGTCGATCAACCTTTCAACGCGGTTGGGTACCGTTGCCGTCATAGGTTGGGTAGTCCTGGTATTCGTAATACACCGTCACCAAAGGCGGAACACGCGCCGCCTGTCTGCTCGGAATGGGAAACACCACACCCTGCGATCACCCGGTCCAACGCGCCAGGATGGATAAACTCGGCGGCCAGCTTGGGAATCTTGTCAATCGGGTTCTCACATTGCTGGCGTCGTCCTTTTCCGGCGTGACGCCAGCGGTTCCCGACAGTGCCCTTGTTCGCGAACAGGGAGTTTACGCGGAAAGCGCCCTGGTCTGATGCCGAGGCCCTGCTCGGCGAGCTCGACCATACGGAGCGGCAAAGAATTTCGGATCGTCTGGTGTGGCTCTGGCGGAGCAGGTCCATGGGCTCGCCATCGTCGCTTGCTGCTTGCTCCCGTTTCTGCCTGAATCAGCTTCAAGGCTGCACGCGAAGCTAGGGATATGGTATCCGGCAGGGTATGATGCTCCACTCGTTGTTAGCGGAGTGGAAACATCTTCTGGAGGGATACTCTTTCCGCGGCAGACAGTGGTGCGAACGACCTCATGATTTAGCGCTAGTGTTTCCGGCAGGTGTACGCGCCATGCAGAGGCCATGCGGGACCGCTATGCAATATTTTGCTAGCGCGGTTTCATCGTTCTCGCTTCAGTCGGGTCTCACGCCCTCAATGCAAGGAATGTTACTACCCTGCCCCGATCGTTAAAATATCTTGTCGGTAGCCGGCTTCCCCTCGCTAACGAACGGCGTTCCAAATCGTTCGACAAGCATCTCAGTGAGGGTTCGCACTTTTCGAGAGGGATACTGTCCGGGCGGCCTCACGACGAAGATACCGGCTGGCGGAATCGGATGACACGTCATGATTGGCACCAGCGCACCCGAACTAATATGATCCGCGACCAGCGGTTCTGGCAGATAGGCGACCCCAAGGCCGTCCAGAGCGGCCGCCACGAGAGACATTGCGTTATCAGCTATGAAACGTCCCTGGGGACGTACAGTGACGATCTTGTCGCCATCTATGAATTGCCACACCTCTGCGTCCCGCATAACGACCGGGTGCTTCACAATCTCATCCGGTGTTTCGGGAGCACCGTGAGCTTCGATATAGGCAGGACTTGCAACCAGCTTGCCAAAGATCGGTCCAACACGTCTTGCGACGAGGCTCGAATCCGATAGATGTCCCAGCCGTATTGCACAATCAAAACCCTCTCCCACGAGATCCACGAAGCGATCAGTATAAGAAGAAAGGATTTGTAGCTGCGGGTGTCGACTAGCCATCTGGGAGAGGATGGGGGCAAAATAGGTCGGACCAAATGACAGTGGCGCGGCTACGCGCATGCGACCTCGAAGCTCACCGGCGGGCAGGATCGTTTCCCGCACCAGATCCAATTCGGCGGAGGTCTTGGCTGCGTAATCGCGAAATGTGGCGCCTGCTTCCGTGAGCGCTATACCGCGGGTCGTCCTTGCAAATAGCTGTGCGCCGAGTTGGTCCTCGAGCCTGGTGATCCGCCGGCTGACCATCGACTTGGAGATGCCCAGTCGCAGCGCGGCGGATGATACTCCGCCTGCATCAGCAACTTCGACGAATATTCTTAGATCCTCAATTTCCACAAGGCGTTCCTTATTCTGCAACATGGCTTCACACGACCGAGGGCTACCAAGGCAAAGAAGAGAGTGACAATTTCGCTACGGCTGACTCTCCCTTGAAGGCATCCTCAAAGCGTGCCTCACGAACCGCCAATATAGGATCTATTCCATAATCTTTCTATCAGCTTCAACTCACTTCTGCGTCCATCGCATGCGTCCGTAAGGAGCCGGCTTGCGCATGAGCGCAATTCGTAAAATCAGTCGAACGGGGTAAAATGTTCAAAACACTATTCATCGCTTTTGTGACGATTTCTTCTTTCTCTGCGGCTCAGGCACAAACCACGGAAGAACAACCCGGTGCGGATCTGATCGTTTACAACGCAAAGATCTTCACCGGCAATCAAGCTCACCCCGAAGCTTCGGCTTTGGCCGTCAAGCAAGGCCGTATTTACTCCGTCGGCTCTGATGTGGACATTCTCGATTTGAAGAATTCCAACACCGAGATTATTGATGCTCGCAGCCGCAGACTGATCCCCGGCATCATAGATGCCCATATCCATGTTCTCAACGATCTGGCCTATAGCTACAACGTTCGATGGGATGGCGTCCCGACGCTGCGTGAGGCATTGGCGATGCTGAGCGAGCAGGCCGCACGCACGCCGAAGGGCCAATGGGTCAAAGTGATCGGAGGCTGGTCCCCCTACCAATTTGAGGAGAACCGCTTTCCCACACTGGACGAATTGCGCAGCGCCGTGCCCGATCGCCCCATGATCGTGCAATATGCTTACAACCAAGCTTTCTTGAACAAGCAGGCGATGGGGGCGCTTGGCGTAGGTACCGACCGGTTCCCAAAGGTGCCAGACACCGAATTCGAACAGGACAGCCATGGCAATCCCACCGGTGTGGTCCACGGCTATACCTGGTTGTTCCTTGCCCTCGAGAGCATGGTGCCGCAGCCCACGTTCGACGAACAGGTGAGTTCGTTGATCTACAGCATTCACGGTCTGAACCGGTTCGGCGTGACCTCGATCATCGACAACGGCGGCAGCTGGCCCTACCCGGAGGCACAGGCAAGAGTAAACGTGCTTGCACGAGACAACCGCCTCAATGTGCGCATGCCTTTTGTGGACTTGCAACTCGGCACCGGTGGGCCAGTAAACATGGTGGATCTGGAAATCGAGGCGATCACGAAAACGGCGCCGATAAGTCCAGGACAAAACCTGCACCCCAGCCTGGCACATGGCCACGAATATCGAGGCGCCGGGGAGGTTCTGAGCGGGGAAGTACATGATCACGAGAACTTCGACCGTCCGGCGGTCATCATCGAGCCTGCGAAGATGCGGCGCTTCGTCGAGCAGGATGTGATGAAGCTCGTCCAGCGGCGCATCCCGTTCCGCATGCACGTTAGCTACAACGAGAACATCTCGCCCTTTCTCGATGCCCTTGAGAAGGTGAACGAAACGATACCGCTCGATGGCCTGAAATGGAGTCTCGAGCATGCGGAGACCATCAGCGCGGTGAACATCGATCGGGTGAAGAAGCTGGGGGGCGGCATCGCCCTGGACGCCAAGATGGCGCTGCACGCCGATGGCTTCATCAAGACATATGGTCGCGAGAAGGCGTTGGAGACGCCGCTTCTGCGCAAACTCGTGGATAGCGGCATCCCACTGGCGATGACCACCGACGCTTTCCGGGCAGCCACGTTCAACCCTTGGGTCGGTATAAGCTGGATGGTGTCCGGCAAGTCCGTGTCCGGATCGAAGGTTCTTGCCGAGAACAACCGGCTCTCCCGCGCCGAAGCGCTGACGCTGTTCACCAGTGGGGCAGCCTGGTTCATGAATGCAGAAGCCGAGCTAGGCACAATCGCCCCCGGAAATCTGGCAGACTTCGCCGTTCTCAACAAGGATTACTTCACTGTGCCGGAAGAGCAAATCAGCTCTATCTCGTCTGTCCTAACCATTATGGACGGAAAGGTCGTGTACGGCGCACAGGACTATAGCGCTCTATCGCCAAAACTGCCCGAAATCCTTCCAGCTTGGTCACCCTTAAAATACTTCGGCAGCTATCATGTGGAAAAATGAACCTCGCGGAAAGGTTCTCTCCGCTCTCCCCAAAAGTTCCGTTGAAGAAGCTCGTTGGATTCCGGTTTCGCCGCGTGGCCGTTCCCTACTGCGTTGGAAGCACCATCGCCTGAATGTGTGGTCAGCAGTTGCTCGAGACGCGAGTGCAAACGACCAAGAGCGCTCGCTGTTTGAAAGCAGGGTTGATGAGCGCGCGGACGAGGCGTCTCGAACTGCCGCGTTGGCTCCAGCCTATTCATCCCGTCCCAAACGGCCCCGTACTTCGCCGTGCGAGTGGCCGACGGCGGAGATCACCCATGAAACCCTGACACAGGACGTGGCCATGTGCCGAAGGTTGAAAAGCGAGCAGACGATTGACCGACGGAGTTTCGCCACCTCGCGTCTTTCAACAACACTTGGTCTTCGGTCCGTATCCAGAGCGCAGTTACTGCTGCTTTCGCTTGCTGCCCTGTCCTTTGCTCAATGGGACTGCCGATCAGCCCTTGCTGATGATACTCGCTTGACGCAGGAGAGGCCCTCGATAAAAGCCGACCGGTCGCGGGAGGACTGGTCGATGCTCGCGAATCCGAAACTGCGGACTCAGCCGCTGGACAGTTTGAAATACATTCCGTTGTTTCCCTCTAATCCCAACAGCTACGTCTCGCTCGGGCTCAATCTACGCGAAATCTTCGAAGTCAGTGATGCGCCAGCTTTCGGGACCGTGGGTGCGAACCCCAGAGACTCTTACTGGTTACAGCGCGCGCAGTTCCATATCGACGCTCACCTGAATGAAAACTGGCAAGTGTTCACGCAGTTCGAGGATGTGCGTGCCTTCGACAAGACGGTGGTCGGCCCTAACGACGCAAACCGGTTTGACCTTCGGCAAGCATTCGTCGGCTATACGCAGGAGACTGACGCCGGAACGTTCACGGCAAGGGTCGGCCGCCAAGACTTCGCGTTTGACCTCGAGCGGTTCGTTTCAACGCGCGATGGGCCAAATGTCCGCCAGTCATTCGACGCTGTCTGGGCCGGGTGGGAGACGGATGCATGGCGCCTCTATGGTCTTGTCAGCCGGCCTGTTCAGTATCGCGATGACCGCCCTTTCGATGATCGATCAAACGGCGATGCAATGTTCAGCGGCGCGCGCGTTGAGTGGCAGCTCTCGCCGACGATCAAGGCGTCGGCCTATTACGCGCTTTATCAGCGCAAGGACGCCATCTTTCTCACTGCGTCGGGTGAGGAGGACAGGCACATCCTCAATATCCGGACGGCTGGCAAACATGCCGGCTTCGACTGGGATGCGGAAGCGATGGGACAGGTTGGCAAGGTCGGCTCAGCCGACATTCTGGCATGGGCCGTTGGTGCGAGGACTGGCTACACCTTCGAGGAACTCACCTGGTCGCCGCGAATCGGTCTGCAGTTCGACGTGGCGTCCGGCGACCGGGACGCAAGTGATGGCACGCTTAGCACCTTCAATCCGCTGTTTCCGAACGGCTTCTATTTCTCGCTCGGTGGTCATACCGGATACGCCAACCTCGTCCACATCAAACCATCGGTCACCATTCAGCCGACAGAAAACCTAACCCTGATGGCCGGGGTCGGACTGCTCTGGCGACAGACAACACAGGACGCCGTCTACACCCTGCCAAGCATTCCCGTGGCCGGCACGGCGGGTCATGGGCCGGCATGGACCGGAGCCTATTTGCAGGCGAAGGCGGACTATCGCTTCAATCCCAATCTTACGGGGTCACTGGAGGCGGTCCATTACCAGGTCGGCTCGGCGCTTCGCGACGCCGGAGGCCGTGACAGCAACTATGTTCGAGCGGAATTGAAATACTCATGGTAGCGAGTGCACCGCCATACGCACCAATACCGGCCTTTCGCCGTGCCAAACATCTGGGGACGATGGATTGGTCGTCTCATATGTCGACACGGTGTTGCACAGTGAGGAAAGCTGGATAGGCATTCTGGGGCTGAAATCAGAGCACCCATTCTCAAGGCGCCGACTGAAACAACTCGACCAGCATTCTCTCATTGTCTCGTATGTAAGCGAAGCGATCGCCGGCATGGTTGGGGACGGAGGACGGCGGTATAACGATTTTAACACCCTTAGCCGCCAGTGCGGCTACAGTCTCTTCCAGGTCATCAACATTGAGCGCGAAATGGTTGACGCCGCCGAGTTTCAGGAATGTTTCGATTTCTTCTCGCTCGTTTGTCATGGGGGCCGCACCATCGACTTGAAAGATTTCCAGCCGAGCTTCGCCGCGAACGAGCATGGCCACCTGCGCGCCAGGCAGAGTGAAACTGTATTGATGCTCGAAGCCAAGATTATTGCGATACCAGTCTAGACTAGCCTGCAGGTCGTGGACAACGACACCGACATGATGGAGGCGAGGGACGAAATTTGCCATGTAATTTCCCGGGTTTTAGTTTTCTCGTTCCAACTCCGGTTCGAGATACCATCGCTATTATGGTTGAGGCACTAAGTATCCTGCCGGAAACGAAGTTCGTACCTCCCAAGACAGGTCGCCCACCCCTCCTCCTCCGACGCGGTTGCAGCAACCCTTCCCACTCACGAGGAAAGGCGGGAACCGCCTTGCTTTGCACGGTCCCATTGAACGCCACTTCCGAGAGCGGCTTACGCAGGCTACGCACGCGCGTCCACGGATCCCCGGGGCAACCGGTTTTGTCGCCAGTTGCCGATGGCGACGACACATTCGACGGGGAAACCCTCCAGAACTGCGGGATCATTTGTCGGCCCTATACGCACCTCCACCAAAGCTTCACCGCCTTCTTTTCAGGTGCGGTCGCGGCGCTCACTAGAGTTCATGGCGGCAGGTTAGTCCTGCATGTACCGGCAGCATAGTCTCCCCAAATGCGAAACTCCGTTGCAAGAGGCAGGACGGCAGGCCGATCAAGGATGTCATGGCCCATTCTGGGAAGCACCCGAAATCGGACGTTCGCCCTCGGCATACGGAAGATTGAGCGCAATCAGGCTATTGCGCCCGCGTCAACGGTCAGGATGGCACCCGTAATCAGGCTCGCGGCGGGACTTGCCAAAAAGACCACGGCATTCGCGATTTCGCGTGGCTCGCCGAAACGCCCCAGCGACGTGAGGCTCCGCTGGAAGTCAGCGGCCGCACCGTCCGCCGGATTTGCGTCCGTATCCACCGATCCGGGCTGCACGAGGTTTACGGTAATGCCGTTCGGGCCAAGTTCGCGCGACAGTCCGCGGGTGAAAGAGGTGAGTGCCGCCTTGGACATCGCATAAGCCGTTACGCCCGGGAAGGGAACCCGCTCGCCGAGACCCGATCCGACAGAGATAATGCGCCCGCCAGCGGAAAGATGCGGAATGACAGCCTTCGCGAACAGCACTGGCGCTCGCACGTTGACGTCCATCAGCGTTTGATATTCAGCCACATCAAGGTCGGCGATCGCTCCGGAGTGACCGATCGCCGCGCTGTTGACGAGAATATCGAGACCGCCAAGCGCCGTGATGGCATCGCTGGCTGCGCGCGTGATCGCCTCAGGATCGGCACTGTCCGCTTGAATAGCAACCGCGCGACGCCCCGTACTCTCGATGGATTTGGCCACCGTGTCAGCTTTTTCAGCCGAGCGCTGATACGTAAACGCCACGTCAGCGCCGTTCTCGGCCAAGGCCAATGCGATCGCAGCACCGATGCCCCGCGACCCTCCGGTTACCAATGCACGTTTCCCGTTCAGATCAATCATATGTTCTTCCTTTTCTACGTAGTCGACCCAAGCCCAAATGGTTCGCGCAAGGTGCGACAGGCGCTCGAGCGCCTGTCTCTAACTTAATGTTCCCCATTAACGTCTTTTAGTATCGAGAAGTGCTGAACTGTGTTGCAAAGGGCGGAACGTCGGGCGAAGCCGTGGCGTCAAGCGCGCAGCTCACGGAGCAGACCTTCCAGATTTCGCTCGCCGTCCTTGGTCTGTGCTCCTGCCTTAAGCCCACCCCGGATAAGCTTCTCGGCTGCAGGACGTGCGAATAGCCCCGCCCAAGCGTCGTGCTCGCGACTGAAGCCTTCCCGCAGGTTTACGGGAGGCACCGCCTTTTTAGCGGCGGCGATGATACCTTCGGGTAACGCGGCGATGTTGCGCGCCAACCGGTCGACGAAGCCATCAAGCTCGGAGGCCGGCAATGCCCGGTTGATCCAGCCATAGCGTTCCGCCGTCGCCGCATCGATGAGATCGGCGCCAAGGATCACTTCGAGGGCGCGGCCGCGCGTCATCCGTGATGACAGATACTGGGTGGCGCCGCCGCCCGGCGTGATGCCCATCAATGCCTCGCATTGGGCAAGTCCCGCCCGGCCTTCGGCAGCAAATGTCATGTCGGCCGCCGCGACGAACTCCGCGCCGCCGCCGCGTGCAAGCCCGGCGAGCTTGACAATCGTCACCTGCGGCTGCTTTCGCAGGAGCTCGCCGAACGCCTGGAACGGGTTAAGGCCTTCCGGAGCCTCGCTGGCAATCTCGTCAAAGGCATGTGGTTCGTCGATCAATGTCATGTCGACATGGGCAATGAAGAACTCGGGGTCCGCGCTCTGGAAAACCAGCACGCGCGTGTCGGGATCATCACGAACGGAGAGAAGAAAGCGGCGAATCTCGCTCATCAATGGAACATTGAGAACGTTTACCGGCGGATTGTCGAGCGTGATTGTGGCTATACCGTCTGCCCGGGAGACCCGGAGCCGGCTGAAATCTGTGTCTGTCATACGTAAGGTCTCTGTTCTTCGGGAAACTATGGCCCTGATCTTCCGCGCCATTGACTCTAAAGTATTCATTGCATACCTAGCGTCAATTACGCACCTGAAGCATCCCAGGGATGCCGGAGGATACCGATGGATAAACCAACACGTGAAAATGACCCGGTCTACCGTGCCGACTGCCCGAGCCGGGTGATCCTCGACCAGATCGCGGACAAATGGTCGATGATGGTGCTGGCTGTGCTCAGCGATCCCCGGCGCTTCAATGCGATCAAACGCCGTCTCGATGGCGTAACCCAGCGCGTGCTGACCCAGACGCTACGCAAGCTGGAGCGCAACGGCATGGTGACGCGCAGGGTTCTGGACGGGCGCGTGCTCGGCGTCGAGTATGCGCTGACGCCGCTTGGGCGATCGCTGCAAGAGCCGTTCTCGATCCTGTTCGACTGGACCATCGAGAACATCGACGTGATTCAGGACTGCCAACGTAGCTTTGACGCGCGCCACGATCAGGTAACAGTTTGAGCCACGCGCGGCAAAATGCAGGCAAACGTGCGGGTTGCCATCATTAGCGCTTTGGCCCTTAGTTTTCACGATCTGTTGAAAAGTCTTCAAAACACTCGACTAGCATCTCGGTGAGCATCCGTATCTTGCGTGCGGGATGCTGCCCCGGCGGCCGGATCACATAGATGCCCAATTTGGGCGGCGGATAGCGCGTCATGACCGGGACCAACACGCCGGAAGCCAGATGCTCCTTAATTAATTCTTCGGGGACACCGGCAAGACCAATCCCGGCAAGTGCTGCAGCCACAAGAGCCACGGCATTATCGGCTTTGAAGCGGCCCTGCGGTTTCAGCGTGATGATCTTCTCCCCATCCATTGCCAGCCAGGTTTCAGTGCCCTGCATGACGACCTCGTGCGTGAGGAATTCCTCTGGCGTCTCGGGCGAGCCGTGCTTTTTGATGTAGTCGGGCGTTGCAACGTATTTGGCGGAGGTCCAGCCAACGCGTCTTGCAAGCATATTTGAGTCAGCAAGATGGCCGACCCTTATCGCGCAGTCGAACCCTTCTGCGATCAAGTCAACGAACCGATCCGTATAGCTGGTTTGAACCTGCAACTCCGGATGGCGCTGCGCCAAGGATGCGAGCACCGGGGCAAAGTGTGTCGGACCGAATGTAAGCGGAGCTGCTATTCTTAGCCGACCGCGAAGGTCGCCGGCAGGCAATATCGCCTCCCTGGCAATGTCGATCTCGGCGCAGACTTTTGCCGCGTGTTCCCGGAAGGTGATGCCGGCCTCGGTTAGGGCGGCGCCGCGCGTCGTGCGGGCGAGCAACTGCACGCCCAGATCCTTTTCAAGCCGAATAAGACGCCGGCTGACCATCGACTTGGAGATGCCGAGCCGCCGCGCGGCGGGAGAAACCCCGCCAGCGTCGGCAACTTCCACGAAGGTCCGCAAGTCTTCGATATCCAAATCAACGTTCCTGTATTCACGACAGATTAGTGCTCGAATCGCTCCAATCGTATCACAAAGAGAAATAACCGGGGGCGATGTTGGCGTTCCTTCATTCGCGACACAGCTTCGCGGGAACGGGTGCTACCGGATCATAAAAAGAAATGACAGTGTCAATTGAGGCGCCGCCTGAGGCAGCACCCATCGTTCGATAAACCCACCTCCCAGCAAAGGATGCTTCCATGACCTTTCGTAACGGCCTTGATTCGCTTCTTCGTCCCGAAGACTCGGTCCTCGTTCTGATCGACCACCAGCCCTATCAGCTTGCGAACCTGAACAGCCACGACCCGCAAGCTGTGGTCAACAGCACGACCGCGCTGGCGAAGCTGGCAAAAGCCTTCGATGTCCCGACCATTCTGACCAGTGTGATCGCGGGGCGCGGCGGTCTTCTCTTCAAGCAGATCACCGACGTATTTCCGGACCAGGAGGTCATCGACCGCACCTGGGTCAACACCTGGCAGGACGAGAACGTGGTGAACGTCGTCAAGGCGACCGGACGCAAGCAGCTGATCATCGCCGGCCTGTGGACCGAGGTCTGCGTGGCAATGCCTGTGATCCAGGCCGCCGGCGAAGGCTGGGACGTGACCGTGATCACCGACGCGTCGGGCGGGATTTCAAAGGAATCTCACGAAGTTGCCGTCCAGCGTATGATCGCAGCCGGCGCGAACCCGATGACCGTGATGGCGCTCGCTGGTGAATGGCAACGCGATTGGGCGCGCACCGGGCATGTCGAGCAGCTGACCGAGATACTTATCCAGCACTTCGCCGGCAGCGGCATCGCCTATCTTTGGGAGCAGCAGCTTCTCAATACGCCGGTGGCGCGCAAAACCGCCTGATCTGAATCGGCTATCGGAAAGGGGAAGGGCGTACAATCGCAAGCGTCCTCCCCGTCGCATTCATCAACGCCGGTCGACAGCGAGGCGGAGTTTACGTCGATGCCGGAGGCCGTTGTGAAGCGGTAGGGGCGGCCGCAAATGCGACGACTATCCCGCTGAGCGATATTGGGTACCGGAGGGGTTGAGCAGCGACCTCCCCTCGCGGCCACCCCCATCAACCAAAGAGTTTCGAAGGAGCCTTCATGGAAATTGGTGTCGACAGCTTTGCCGCGATCCTTCCTGATCCGACCACAAGAAAGCTCCCTTCGGCGACCAACCGCATGGCCGATCTTCTTGAGGAAGTGGAGGTCGCCGACAGGGTCGGGCTCGACGTGTTCGGCATCGGCGAGCATCATCGCGCTGAATTCCTCGATTCCGCACCGGCGATCATACTTGCCGCAGCAGCGGCGCGCACCAGCCAGATTCGATTGACGAGCGCGGTAACGGTATTGAGCGCCGCCGATCCTGTAAGACTCTTCCAGGAGTTTGCGACCCTTGATCTGATTTCCAAAGGACGCACCGAACTCGTCGTCGGCCGTGGTTCGTTCGGCGAGGCCTTTCCGCTCTTCGGCCTGGACACAAGGGCATATGACGAACTCTTCGCCGAGAAGCTCGACCTGTTCCTGAAGCTTGGCGAGACAAGCAATCCTGTCTGGGAAGGCCAATTCCGTTCGGCACTGAATGGTCAAGGCGTCTTTCCGCGGCCCCACCAGCCACGGCTGCCTCTATGGATCGGCGTCGGTGGTACGCCACAATCCTTCGCGCGTGCCGGCGCGCTCGGCCTTCCGCTGATGGTGGCGATCATTGGGGGAACCTTTGAACGGTTTCGCCCGCTCGTCGATCTCTATCGTGAGGCCGGCATACGCGCGGGACACGGTCCCGAGAAGCTCAAGGTAGGTGTTCACGCGATGGGCTTTGTCGGCGAGACCGACGCGGCAGCCAGGGATGCCTTCTTCCCGGGCTGGGCGCATCTGACAGCGAAGGTCGGTCGCGAGCGTGGCTGGTCGCCCCCGACGCGTCAGCAGTTCGAAGACATGGCGGGCCCTCAAGGCGCCTTTCTTATCGGCGCCCCGGCGACGGTTGCGGAAAAGATGCTTCAAGCCAGCCAGGCGCTCGGCGCCCTTTCTCGCATCACCTTTCAGATGAGCACCGCTTCTCTGGAAACGGCGGCAATGAAACGTTCAATCGAGCTTCTCGGTACCGAAGTGGCGCCAATCGTGAGGGCTGCGGGAAAGATCTGATCGAGAAACGAAATCGAAGCGGGGTGACGATATGGATATCGAGGATCTGCGGACATTTGTCGAAGTTGCCGATGCCTGCGGCGTTTCTCCCGCGGCCCGTCGGCTGGGGATATCGAAGTCGATGGTCAGTCGCCGTCTCATCCGGCTCGAGGGAGCCTTGGGCATCCAGCTTCTTGCACGAACGACCCGTGGTGCCGCGCTGACAGAGGCCGGGGTTACATTTCGGGAACATGCGGCAAAGGTTTGCGCCGAAATCGATGCGGCGAAAGACGAGATATTGCCGGACGATGACCTTCGCGGGCGGTTGCGCGTCGCCGTGCCACTGACATCGGGGCCGGTGCATTTTGCGCCCGTGCTTTCTCGGATGGCATGGCTTCATCCAAAGCTGCAAATACAGGCCGACTACAATGATCGCTTCGTGGATTTGATCGCAGAGGGATTTGACTGTGCGATCCGGGTCGGTGCACTGCGTGATTCGAACCTGATCGCCAGGCGAGTTGGTCAGATCTATGGGCAGTTGGTCGCAAGTCCCGAATACATCAAGATGCATGGCTCACCGGAAACACCGGATGAGATCAGCTCTCACCACGCATTGGTGGGAGCTGAAACGTGGCGGTTCATGGATGGAGAGAAAATCGTCACCGTGCAGCCACAAGGACGGTTCAAAACCGAGAACGGCATGGCACTTGCCAATGCAGCGGCGGCCGGGCTTGGCCTTGCATGGCTTCCCAACTGTGTCACGCAACATTATCTTGCGTCCGGCGCGCTCGTACCAGTCATGACCGCATATCCACTGCCGGTCGGCACTGTCCACGTCGTGCGCCCACCCAGTCCGCATCCGGCGCAAAAGGTGCGCATCCTTTCAGAGTTGCTGATCGAATCGTTTGGGCGAAATGCGCCTGTTTGGAGTGCCGGGACATGACGGCCTTCACTCGCACGCTTCTCATGTTTCGAATTGGCTTGTCGCGACAGACTACGACTTACAGCCTGCAACTGAACCGCGGGCTTATGCCATGACGCCGAGGAGATGCTTCGCATGGTCCGGGCGCTGCGCCTGCAGCTCGTCGATCTGGACTGATCCAATGAAGCGACAAGAACATCCGCGTGCCGATGATCGCCCAGAGAAGGATTCAACGACGATCGCTCACCATCGGGAAGATGGTGGCAACCCGGTCTTCCCATCCGAGAACCTAAGGAAAGCAAAGAAACCATGACGGTGATTACAACGCAGGACGGCACCCGGATCTTCTACAAGGACTGGGGTTCGAAAGAAGCGCAGCCCATCATGTTCCATCACGGCTGGCCGCTCAGCGCGGACGACTGGGACAACCAAATGCTTTTCTTCCTTGGCAAGGGGTACCGAGTCGTCGCGCATGACCGGCGCGGTCATGGTCGCTCGGACCAGACCGACACAGGGAATGACATGGACACATATGCGTCCGACGTCGCGGAGCTGGTGCGGGAACTCGATCTGAAGGAGGCGGTTCACGTCGGGCACTCAACGGGTGGCGGCGAGGTGATCCGTTATGTCGCTCGCAGCGAGCCTGGCCGTGTGTCGAAGGCCGTGCTGATTGGCGCCGTGCCGCCAATCATGCTGGCAACGCCGCGTTATCGCGGCGGCCTGCCGATGCAGGTGTTGGATGGATTTCGCGAGGCGCTTCTGCGCAACCGTGCGCAGTTCTTCCTCGACGTCCCGACCGGCCCCTTTTACGGCTTCAACCGCGAAGGTGCCAAAGTCAGCGACGGACTGATCCGCAACTGGTGGCGGCAGGGCATGATGGGTGGCGCAAAGGCCCATTACGACTGCATCTCCGCCTTCTCGGAGACGGACTTCACCGAGGACCTGAAGGCCGTGTCGCAGCCGGTTCTGCTGATGCACGGCGAAGACGATCAGGTGGTCCCTATCGATGCTTCGGCCCTCAAGGCGATCGACCTCCTGCCGAACGGCACGCTGAAGACCTATCTAGGCCTGTCGCACGGCCTGTTCGCCACGCATCCCGAAGTGATCAACGCCGATCTGCTGGCGTTCATCGAAGGTCGCGACAAGGCTTGAGCGAGGTGGCGGACACCATGCCGGGCCTCGCTTCCAACTGTCAATCACGGGGTGACGGCTTATCGTCGGCCGCCCCGTCGCCCTTCGATCATGAACAACGCAAAGCAGGAAAGGCACGTAGATGGCTGAAGTAAGCTTGGGGCAAACCATTGGACCGGCAGTAGTCCTGATGGGAGCGGCTGTTGTCGCTGTACCGTTATTCCGCCGGCTAGGGCTCGGATCGGTGCTCGGCTACTTCGCCGCTGGTGTTCTTGTCGGGCCATCGGTGCTGGGGCTGTTCACCGACACCCAATCCATCCTCCATTTTTCCGAGCTTGGTGTGGTGATGTTCCTGTTTGTGATAGGACTGGAACTGCGCCCGAACAAGTTATGGGCGATGCGGGCCCAGATTTTCGGGCTGGGCCTTGTACAGGTCTTCATAGCCACAGCCGCTCTTACACTGACGGGCGCGGTGCTCCTTGGCCTTTCCGCGACCGTCGCTTTCATCGCTGGGGCGGGTTTTGTTTTATCCTCAACCGCCGTCATCATGTCGGTGCTGCAGGACCGGGGAGAGATCTCGAGCTCAGAGGGACAGAAGTCGGTCGCTATTCTGTTGTTTGAGGATCTGATGATCGTACCGCTGCTGGCGGTGGTTGCCTTTCTCTCACCTCTCTCGCATGGACAGGCAGGATGGACTGAAGCCTTCGTGGCCGTTGCAGCGCTGCTTGTGCTTATGGGCGTGTCGCGCTGGGGCCTGAATCCGTTCTTCGCCTTGCTGGCACGCGCCCGCACCCGCGAAGTGCTGACGGCAGGTGCGCTACTGGTCGTGTTCGGCGCAGCACTGCTGATGGACGTAGCCGGCTTGTCGATGGCGATGGGCGCGTTCCTCGCCGGAGTGATGCTCTCGGGCTCGAGCTACCGCCACCAGATCGAAAGCGATATCGAGCCGTTTCGCGGCTTGCTTATGGGACTGTTCTTCCTTGCCGTGGGAATGTCTCTGGACTTTTCGATCGTCGCGGCCGAATGGCCGCTCCTGCTGGCCCTGCTGGGCGCATTCACGGTCACGAAGGGCGCTGTGGTCTATGCGGTCGCGCGTCTGTTCGGCGGCTCGAACCATCAGGCCCTGCATCGCATGTCGATGTTCCTTCAGGGCGGTGAATTCGCCTTCGTCCTCTATGCGGCAGCGACCTCGGGCGGTGTGATCGACACTCGGGAGAACGCACTGTTTGCTACTGTCGTGATCCTCTCTATGGTACTGACCCCGCTACTCACGATAGCGACCGACCTTCTGCTTCGAACGGAAGCGTCGATGGATGGCGTCGATCCCGCCCACGATCTCAAGGGGCGGGTCCTTGTCATCGGGTTTGGACGCTTCGGTCAGATCGCGTCACAGATACCTCTATCACAGGGCGTGGAGCTTTCTGTCATCGACAAGGACCCTGACCGCATCCGCGATGCCGGGCGATACGGGTTCAAGGTCTTCTTCGGCGACGGAACCCGGCTCGACACGCTGCGCCACTCCGGTGCGGGGGAAGCCGATGCGATCATGGTCTGTGTCGACGACCCGAAGGCCGCGATGAAGATCGTGGAACTGGCGCAACACGAGTTCACCCAGGCGAAGCTTCTTGTCCGCAGCTACGATCGTGGAAACGCGATAGACCTGATCCGCGCCGGCGTCGATTATCAGATTCGTGAAACGGTCGAATCCGCTTACCTGATGGGAGCCGAAGGTTTGCGGGCGTTGGGCTACGGGGAAGCCGATATTGAAGATGCCACCATCGAGATTCGTCGGCGCGATGCCGAGCGCCTGTCTGAGCAGGTTCACGGGGACACCATGTCGGGCAGCAACCAGCTGCTCCTTCAACCCATGCGAAAGCCGCTCTGATGATCCGGCTTTCTGCAAACGCACATATCGCGGTGACCGTCTCTGCTGTGGATCTTTCCGGAACGAGCGTGCTGATGCTCAATGAACAAATGATCCATCTGCGCATAAAGCGTGAGCAGTGACTGACGCCTTGAAGGTAAATGGTGCGCCCGTGGAAGTGCGTGAGCTTCCAGTCGGCCACGGACTGGCGGACGAAGACATCAGCGAGACGGATGGATGGATTGGGAGAAAATTCCAATGAAAGACGGTCAAAACCCAATTGTTCACAAAGAGTCCGCGTAGACGAACGCATAATCCCCGTCCCCGCCTCAATGGGCGCCGAAGCGCAGGCGATGTTGCATGCCGCCGTGCGCGAGGGAACGCCGCTCAACGCGCTATTTCCAACACCGTCACCGCAAGATCGTGAGGGATGCCGGCAGATGCAGATCGCTGCCGACAGGTATTATGCCGAAACTCTGCTGGACGCTGTGAAGAAAACGAAAGGAAATCTCGAAACACTACATCTCGGCACAACCACCGTTCACGTAGCGACCCCGGAGAATATTCGACTTGGGGATTGTGTTCTTATCGATCTGTATGGCGGCGCGCTTGTTTTTGGCGGCGGCGATTGCTGTCGGGGAAGTGCGCGGGTAGACGCAGAGCGGCACGGCATGATCTGCTACGGTATCGACCACCGCATGCCGCCAGATCACCCCTACTTATTTACGAATGCATAGTGCAGCGTTCCGCTTTCAGCGACACAGCTCTTCATGAAAAAGGGCTACCTAAGCTCGTGCCGCAACAATAGAAATCATGCCACCCGCAAGTAAAGGATTGAACGATGACTGCCTGTAACAGCTCTGGTCTGTGTGTCGCTCTGAAGTCTTCGTGCTCGTCGACATCGATCAGTCTTATCTGTCCGCAGATATCGACTAAACGAATGCCGGAATACCTCCAGCGGACCAATAGCAAGACCTGGAGCGTCCACGACGGTGATTATTAGACCGAACGCTTTGCCTTCGGCAGCAAGTTTCGTCCGCGCCTCGGATTCTCCATCCGGGAATACACAAAAACAGATATAGTAGGAACTGATCATGCTCAAGCTTGCTGCAACGGTTGCTATCGCGACCGCCATTCTGTCCGGTGCCGCTATCGCTCAACCGGTCAAGCCCACTATCATCCTCGTTCATGGTGCATTTGCTGACTCATCAAGCTGGAATGGAGTCATCACTCACCTCCAGAAGGAGGGGTACAAAGCGGTCGCAGTCGCCAATCCGCTGCGCAGCGTCGCGAATGACGCCCGCCTCGTTTCCGACGTCGTCGGCAACATCAAGGGTCCGGTGGTCCTGGTTGGTCATTCCTATGGCGGTCAGGTCATCACGAACGCTGCCAAGGGGCACGACAACGTCAAGTCGCTGGTCTATGTCGCGGCGTTTGCACCGGACGCCGGCGAGGCCGCTGCCGAGCTCGCAGGCAAGTTCCCCGGCGGGACGCTTGGGGATGCGCTTGCAGCCCCTGTCAAGCTCACTGACGGCGGCGTCGATCTCTACATCGACCAGACTAAGTTCCGCGCCCAGTTCGCGCACGACGTTCCGTCAGAGGTCTCGGCACTAATGGCTGTCGGCCAACGGCCAATTACTGAAGCGGCCCTGACGGACAAGTCCGGTGAACCGGCCTGGAAAACGCTGCCGTCCTACTTCGTCTATGGCGACAGCGACAAAAACATCCCGGCCAAGGCACTCGGCTTCATGGCGGAGCGTGCAGGCTCCAAGCGGACGGTCGTGGTCGAGGGGGCATCGCATGTCGTGATGGTCTCGCATCCGAAGGTTGTAACATATCTGATCGAAGAGGCTGCGAAATAATCCTGCTTTCGGTCGATATCCGACCACCGTTGCGCGTGTTTCCACCCGCAACGCGATACGCAAGCAGATCCAAATCTGATCGAATACTGAATCGAGGAGTGTCACATTGAAAGCTGTTACAGTTTCGAAGACGGGTGCAGAAACTCACCTTGTCCTTGCCGACCATACAGAACCTGATGCCGCGCCGGACGAGGCAATCGTCGCGGTTCGCGCGTTCTCGCTGAACAACGGTGAAGTTCGCGGTGCGCTCCATGAGGGTACCGATGGCAATCGACCCGGATGGGATTTGTCCGGCGTGGTACAGACGGCCCCAGAAGAATCCGGCTTCCGACCGGGTGATCGCGTGGTGGGCCTGGTATGGAGCGGTGGCTGGGCAGAACGTGTCGCCGTGCCGACGAGCCGGCTTGCCAAAATTCCGGGCGACGTAAGCTTTGAAGTGGCCTCGACCCTCCCTGTCGCAGGTTTGACCGCGGCCGTAGCGCTGCAGAAGAAGGCGATCGGTCCAGGAAGCCGTGTTCTCGTCACGGCGGCCACGGGTGGTGTCGGTATTTATGCAATCCAGCTCGCAGCGGCTGCAGGCGCCCATGTGACGGCCTTCGCGCGGGATGGGTCGAATGCGGAGTTCCTGCGCAGCCTTGGCGCGAACGATATCGCGGTCGGCGTCGAGGCCGGCGAGAAGGGTGGGCCCTACGACCTTATTCTTGAGGGCGTCGGAGGCTCGCTTCTGGGCGATGCGCTGATGTGGCTGGCATCGCGCGGCGTCTGTGTTCTTTTCGGTGATGCTTCGGAGGATACGCTCACGACCTTTGACGCCCGTCGCTTCCGCCTTCAGTCCGGCGGAGCATACGGCGGTACGGTTCTCTACGGTTTCTTTCTCCTCGAGGAATTGACCCGGCCGGATGGCGCGGCCGACGGGTCGGCCATTCTTGCCGACCTTGCGCGGCGGCTCTCCGATGGAAGTCTGCGTCCGGTTATCGGAAAAACCGCCCCATGGGCTACCATCGATGCAACAGCCCGCGAACTCCTGAAAAGAGAGTTCGCGGGAAAGGCCGTCCTTACAGTGGGCGGATGAAGGAAGACCCCAGGATCTATCTGCTCTCCGGTATGCGCGCGATGACCTTGATCTCGAAATCGAACCCGGCCAACCAGTTCACTCCAACGGCAGTCCAGTTGGGATAAGGCGGCTTGGTGAAAAACCTGTGCCTCACTGCCATGATCGTTGCGAACTGGTTCTCCGGGTCTGTGTGGAACGTGGTGACGTCCACGAGATCATCGAACGTGCAGCCTGCTGCATCGAGTGTAGCCTTGAGGTTGTCGAACGCCAGTTGAACCTGACGTTCGAAATCGGGTTCGGGTGTTCCATCGCCACGGCTGCCAACTTGCCCCGAAACAAAAAGAAGATCGCCGGATTGGATCGCTGCCGAGTAGTGATGTTCTTCGTAAAGAGCATGCCTGTTTACGGGAAAGATGGCCTGGGGTTTCGTCATTTCTCGTTCTCTCTTAATAGCTGTCGATGGGTATGTTAACCAATCTGGTTCGACATTCGATTACTTCAGCTGTTCGGGCAGCGGAATGAACTCAGCCTCGTCGCCGGGCGGTAGACGGAAGCGACCATGCTCCCAGTCGCCCTTGCGCCAGGCCTCTTTCGCACCGTCAATTTTCTCCTGCGAAGAGGCGACGAAGTTCCACGAAATATAGCGCGGTCCATTCATTGTCTCGCCGCCGAGCACCATAAGGCGTGCGCCTGCCTCGCCCGCGGTCAGGCTGATCCGGTCGCCGGGACGGAACACCATCATCTGACCCGCGGCAAACGGAGTTCCGGCGATCAGGATGCTGCCCTCGACGACATAGACTCCGCGATCCTCATGATCGTCCGGCAAGGGCAGCTTTGCTTCGGCCGATAGAATGACATCGGCATAGAAGGTCTCAGTGAAGGTCTTGGCCGGGGCCCGTGCCCCCCAGGCCGAGCCGATGATCAGCCGGACCTGCTTGCCTTGATCCTCGATGAACGGCAGCGCCTCGCAGCCGTGATGCTCGAAACTGGCCGCAGTGTCTTCCGCGTGATCCGGCAGCGCAACCCAGGTCTGGATTCCGAAAGCGGTGCGGGGACGGCGGCGCATCTCCTCGCTGGTGCGTTCGGAATGGGTGACGCCATTACCGGCGATCATCCAGTTCACCTCACCGGGGTAGACAATCTGGTCGGCGCCGGTGCTGTCGCGATGGTGAAAAGCGCCCTCATAAAGATAGGTCACGGTCGCCAGCCCGATATGCGGATGCGGACGTACGTCGATGCCAGCGCCAGTCAGGAATTCCGCCGGTCCCACCTGATCGAAGAAGATGAAGGGGCCAACCATCTGTCGTTTCGGGGCGGGTAATGCACGGCGCACTTCGAACCCGCCAAGATCGCGGGTGCGCGGGATGATGAGGGTCTCGATTGCGTCGAGGCTGCCAGTTTCTGGGCATTCGGGGGTCTGTGTGGGATTCCAGCTCATGTCACGTTCCTTCGCTCAAACTGGTTATAGAGGCCACAGCAGGTGGCGGACGATTGGCGGTTGGTCGCCGCATCTTTTGGCAGGCGTCAACCCAAGCTGGTGGGGCTGGTGATCGATCCGAACGGCTACCGAGTGGTTGGGCGAAGAAGCGAGCAAATCCATTATAAAAGGTCATGAAAACGTCTTTTGTTGCCGATGAGACTAGTGTGATTGGCAGGCCAAACCGCCTCCGACAGTGCTTCAAACGACACTGACATTTATATTTATGGTGCGGTAGCGCCCATTCATGCGAAGCTGTGTCACACCAAGGGGAACGGGCAAGTCCGCACCGACTTGGTGCCCGACCAGGCGGACGATGCGTTCGCCGTCGGCGGCCGTCATCGTCTCACCACCTCGACCACAGCCGGGTTTTCCAGAAACCTGGCGATTGCCGCTCCGAACGCGGTGCGCAGCATGCGCACGCCGCGTTGGATCACTTCCCGTCTGTGGTGGGTGGATGCTACCTCGTCCCCGTTTCTCGTTGGGACGCAACAGATGGTCCCGGGATCAGGGATGATTAAAAGAGCCCGGAATCAGGCCGGTTCAACAAGTTTCCGTCGTAGTCGTAGCGTGGCGTGCAAATATAGGAGAATTTTGGCGAGGGCCGCATCTTGACGGATTAGTCGCTGCGATTGGTCGCCGACTGCGTGTAAAAATGCCGGCCGGCGATTCGGCGGCCCTTACAAAGGCAGCAATTGGGTGGAAACCAGTAAGGCTTCGTTTGGAAAGGGGAGCACCGAAAGCTTCCATTTCTGGTATCGGTCCTATCGAGCATTTTCGCGGTAATTGCGGCTATTTTGCCTTCGCCGCACCATACCGCAGGCCATCCAGCAGCAGCATGAGCATTCGTTCGGTGTGCGCCGGCCCATCCTCCCCCGAAGCCACGGCGAGATTTCCGATCGCGCGCAGCAGATCGTAGGGCGCAACGTCAGCTCGGACTTCTCCCGCACCGGCTGCGGCGTTGAGCAGCGTCGACAGAGCCGGTTCAAATCGGCTGCGGAAATAGTCAGGCAAGGCGGCGAATGCCGGATCACCGGAATGGAGCGCGGCGGCCAACCCCTGCTTGGTGGCCAAGAAACGCGTGTAGCGCTTCAGCCAAGCTGCCAACGCATCGGCTGGCCCGCGCTCAGCGGCAAGCGGCGCTGCCGCATCGGCGCACGCATCAACCTCGCGGCGGAATACCGCGGCCACCAAGTCGGCACGCGTCGGGAAACGGCGGTAGAGCGTACCCAGCCCAACGCCCGCTTGCGTCGCGATCTCCCGGATGGGCGCGTCCACCCCCGAACGGGCGAACACGATCTTGGCGGCTTCCAAAACTGCTTCCTCGTTCCTGCGCGCATCGGCACGCATTCGTGGTGTGGGCGCTTGGGCATCGCCAGGAACCGGTGACGCGGCCTCGACTGCATTCCGAAATTTGGTCGACAACATTTTTCGCGATCCTTCTTGCTAAACGGATCAATGATCCGTATTAACAGTATAACGGATCATTGATCCGTTTGCCAGTTCGGAGGTTCGCAGTCCTATGTCCAGCTCGTTCGCTGAAACCCGCGCGCACGCCGCCAGCTTACCCGCTATTGTCTCCATCTCTCCCATTATCTTGCCGTCCCCGGGACGAGGCATTGATCTGCACCTTCGGGTTTCCTTACCGATCGCAGGCGCCGCGCTGCCCTTCGTCGTCTTCTCGCACGGCAATGGCCAGTCATTTCACGCCTATGGCCCCCTCGCTGATTATTGGGCAGCACATGGCTTCGCCGTGATCCAGCCAACACACCTGGATTCGCGGATGCTCGACCTTACCCCGGACGATCCTCGTCGCGCCCAATTCTGGCGCTTCCGTGAGGAAGACCTCGCCGCCGTTCTCGACGGGCTCGATCGCATCGAGAACGAAGTATTGATGATCCGGGGGCGGCTCGATCACTCGCGCATCACGGTTGCTGGCCATTCGCGGGGCGCGCAGACCGCCAGTACCCTGCTAGGCGCCACCCATCCCGATCCCGACGGCGGATCGGTAGTCAATGGGAAGGACAATCGCGTGAAGACGGGCGTGCTGCTGGCGACGCCAGGCCGAGGCAATGACCTGACCGAATATGCAGCTCGTACCTACCCATTCATGTATCCAGATTTCTCGACCATGACGGCACCGACCCTGATCATCGTCGGCGATCGTGGTGTGGGCAGGCTTTCGACACGTGGCGCTGAATGGTGGCGTGATGCCTACGATTTGAGCCCCTCACCCAAGGCATTGTTTACGGCCTTTGGCGGAGAGCATGCTCTTGGCGGCATCCCTGGTTACGAGGCGCTCGAGACGACAGACGAACGGCCCCAGCGGGTCGCCGCGATCCAGCGCCTTTCAACCACCTTCCTCCGCAGCGCGCTATCCCGGCGATCGCGCATTTTCGGATACGGTCTCGGCGCTGGCAGCCGATGCTACGCCGGAAGGTAGCGTCGAGACGAAGTAGGCCGCCGGCGCGCCTTTTCCGGCTCCCTCGTAACGCGCGTCCAGCCCTTCCGCGGTCACGCTATATCATCACCACAAACAGGAGTTTCACATGAACACAATCCTTATCACCGGCAGCTCGTCCGGCTTCGGGCTTGAGACTGCCCGCTATTTCCTCGATCGCGACTGGACCGTCATTGCCACGATGCGCAAGCCTCGTAAGGACGTACTTCCTGCATCCGAACGTCTGCGCATCGTTGCGCTCGATGTGACCGAGGCTGCCAGTATCAGCCGCGCCTTGAACGAGGCTGGACCAATCGACGCCCTCGTCAACAATGCCGGAGCCGGTCTCATGGGCGCGCTGGAAGGCGTGTCGATAGAAGCAATGCGCCAGCTTTTCGAGCTGAACACCTTCGGCACCATGGCGATGACGCAAGCCGCACTGCCCGGCTTCCGCAAGCAGGGATCGGGCGTGATTGTCAATGTGTCGTCCGCCGTGACTCTCAAACCATTGCCGCTGCTATCAGCCTACACGGCCAGCAAGGCGGCGGTGGAGACATTCAGCGAAAACCTCGCCTTGGAGGTGGAGCTGTTCGGGGTACGCGTGCGGCTCGTCATTCCCGGTCGGGCGCCGAAAACTTCCTTTAGCGCGACCGCCCGCGATCGCTCGCAGAACGGCATACCCGAAGCCTATGCCAGCTGGGCGAAACAGGTGTTCTCCGCAACACCGCCGCAGCCGGCCGAAATCACCACTGCGGACGACGTGGCAAAAGCGGTCTGGCAGGCAGTAACCGATGCCTCTTCGCCGTTTCGCATCCTCGCCGGCGCGGATGCCGTAAAGCTTGCCGCACAGGTCGCATAACGGCTCACTTCTGCCCCTTCACCGGCCGGAAGAGTCGAATGAGCCGATGCGCTCCGTCACCCCAATTTCACTCGCCCCTATGAGACACTGAGCGATGACGAGTGGCCGGGTTCCGCGATAGGCCCGTCCGACGGCATATCTCCCGGATCGATAGATCATCCCGAAAATGCCAGCGTCGGATTACGCTCAGGAACGCCATGTCGATCACTCCAGTGCCCCCGCTGAAACCACAGGGGACGATTGAAACAAGGGGCAATTCACAGTGATATTTTCCCGCAATCCAGGATCAGCTCTCAGTGCAAATCAACAGCCGTCGTTTAGTCACCAGCTGCCCCCAACTTTATACGGCCCCGGTTTGCTCCGTTCGCTCCCAATATCGCAACGTCTCATTGTTTTCGACCATCAGATTAATGCGGTGCAAAACAGGAACGTCTCCATGTCCAGCCGACAGGTAGATGGATGAGTGACGATTCATGAGGACGCAGCACCGCTCAATGCTGCGGTATTTCGCCCAAGCGGCCGTAGGGCAATGGAGAGTGCTGTCAGCTTCATGATAGAAATAAAGGCGACCAACAGAGACCTCGAACGCGGATTTCTTGCGTATAAGAGCAAACGCGCGCTTCGGACAGCACGTGTAGAATTTCAATCACGTGAGATTGGACAATATATATCATCCGGCAGGTGTTCATGTACAGCTGCAAAAAGTATTCATGCATGCGAAAACGCCTGCGGACTGGTATGATGCTTAGCTTGGCTCTATGGCCCTGCAAGCCAAGAAATGCTGCGCGGGTGGGCTCTCTCAAACGTTTGATGCACATTCGTCATTGGCGATGAACCGTTAGCCGCTTGGAAATCGGAAAAGAGATAGGTTACAATCAAACTCGGAGTTATCGTGATTGCGAGTTTACAGATATTGTGCGCAAGGGGGAGGACTGGTGGTTTGACCCGATGAATGTGACCGGGCTTGGCAAAGTATGCTCAGTATTTCTTGCCCGGCTTTCACGCGGTTAAGCTCGCCGACTGCGCGTTTATTCAATACGCTGAAAGATTGCCTCGAAGACGACGCGGGCGTTGGTAAAGTCAAATTGCAGTCCCACGACCAAAGTTATAAAATTCGCCGTTTCAGGACTTCATCGAGCCAGTCCGCGAAGACCTGTAGACGCCGTGAAAGATGTTGGCGGTGCGGATAGAGTAGGGTCATCGCCATCGGCGCAGCGCGATGACCGGGCATCACCTCAATAAGTTCACCTGCGTCGAGATGATGTTTTACATCATAGGCCGGGATCTGAATGAGGCCAAGGCCCGCAAGACAACAAGCGATGTAAGCTTCGGCGCTGTTGGCGGTGACCCTCCCCTTGATCGGCATGGTTCGGATTTCGCCCTTCTCAACCCACTCCCAATCTTCAACGCGTCCGTTTGCCGGCGAGGCGTAGTTCACGGCATGGTGGCCGGCGAGATCAGCAGGTCGATCCGGTGTGCCATGATTGGCGAGATAGCCAGGGCTCGCAACGTTGATCAGCGGCAAGTCGCCGATCTTGCGGGCAACCAGACCGGAATCGCTCAACGGACCGACACGCAGAACGCAGTCGACGCTTTCCTCGACAAGGTTCACTGCCCGGTCCGTGACCCGCAACTCAAGATCAAGCTCAGGGTAAAGGGCCAGGAACTCCGGCAGCGCCGGGGCGATGATTAGACGCCCTATCCGGCCCGGGACATCAACCCTGAGATACCCGGCCGGCCCAACCGATGTGTGCCGGAACAGCCCCTCGGTCTCTTCCACATCAGCAATCAAGCGCAGGCAACGCTCGTAGAAGGCAATTCCATCCTGCGTCGGCGTTACCTTACGCGTCGTGCGGTGAAGGAGCCGTGCACCTACCCGGCTCTCAAGTTCAATGATGGCTGCCGAAACCGACGAACGCGGCAGAGCCATCGTGTTGGCAGCGCGTGTGAAACTGGCGCACTCAATGACGCGGGTGAAGACACGAAAAAGATCGATGCGGTCCAATGATCCACCTTACGATTGTCCGTTATTTCTGACAGGTGATGTTAGAAACGATGGCTTTATAGGGATTTTTTAAACGATAACCTGGGGCTTGGAAAGCGGCCGCATGGCTGGGTGTGTGTATCTGAAGATGAGGAGACTTAAATCCATGACGGATCATAGCATTAGGGGTAAAACAGTTCTCATCGCGGGCGGAGCGAAGAATCTTGGAGGGCTGCTTGCCCGGGATCTGGCCGCCCAGGGTGCCAAGGCTGTGGTGGTGCACTACAATACCGGTGCAACCAAGCTGGCCGCCGATGAGACCGTTGCGGCGATCAAGGCTGCCGGGGCGCAAGGGTTTGCCTTCCAGGCCGACCTGACCACGGCTGGGGCAATGGAGAAGCTGTTTGCCGATACAATTGCTGCGGTGGGCCGTCCCGATATCGCAATCAATACGGTTGGCAAGGTGGTGAAGAAACCGTTTGTCGAGATCACCGAGGCTGAATACGACGAGGCGACCGCCGTCAACTCGAAATCGGCCTTCTTCTTTCTCAAGGAAGCCGGCAAGCATGTGAGCGACAACGGCAAGATCTGTACTTTAGTGACGTCGCTGCTCGGTGCCTACACGCCGTTCTATGCGGCTTATGCTGGCACCAAGGCGCCGGTCGAGCATTTCACGCGAGCAGCCTCCAAGGAATTCGGCGAGCGCGGCATCTCGGTAACCGCCATTGGTCCCGGCCCGATGGACACGCCCTTCTTCTATCCCGCCGAGGGCAAGGATGCGCAGGAATATCATAAAACCGCTGCGGCGCTGTCGCCGTTCTCCAAGACCGGATTGACCGATATCGAGGATATTGTCCCCTTTATCCGCTTCCTCGTCTCGGACGGCTGGTGGATGACCGGCCAGACCATCCTTGTCAATGGTGGTTATACGACGAAGTAATCTTGGAATGGGGCCGGGCGATTAGCCCGGCCCCATCCGCTCCTCAACGGGCTCTGTTGGAAAAAATTCGGTGATGCGAAAGAGTGCGGAAGATTTTCAGCGAGACTTTTGATGAGCGATTTCAAGTGGCGCCATTTTGAAGGTAAGATCATTCTTTGGGCAGTGCGGTGGTATTGCCGCTATGGCATTAGCTACCGTGAACTTGAACAGATGATGGGTG
Organism: Phyllobacterium sp. 22229; assembly: GCF_052056495.1. Classification (NCBI taxonomy): domain Bacteria; kingdom Pseudomonadati; phylum Pseudomonadota; class Alphaproteobacteria; order Hyphomicrobiales; family Phyllobacteriaceae; genus Phyllobacterium; species Phyllobacterium sp. 22229. The sequence goes on along the minus strand of NZ_JBQEPA010000026.1, from coordinate 10,637 downwards.
AACGGGGTGTGCCTGTGGATCATTCCACGATTTATCGATGGGTGCAGAAATACGCCCCGGAGATTGAAAAGCGGCTGCGTTGGCACTGGCGCAGGCCACAATCAACAAGCTGGCGCGTTGACGAAACTTGTGTAAAGGTTCGTGGCCAATGGACTTACCTGTACCGGGCCATCGACAGCAACGGCGATACGGTTGAGTTCCTGTTCAGCAAAAACCGCGACCTGAAAGCAGCTCCGGATTTGCGCGTCACTCTCTTAACAGTCCACAGCTACCGAAACATTTGCGGCAAAATCCTTTTTTGAAAGACCGTTCCCGCCTCTTTTGTAGAACCAGAGATTTCGACGTTCAAATCTAGCAGATGCTAAATATTCTACAGAAGTTCGCGAGATACGGATTGCTGAATGCGGTTTTCTTCTGGTATCTCGGCGCTGTATTGAACAATATCCCCAACAAATAGATAATTATTGAAGAAGTTTATTATCTCCTTCGATATGGAAGTTTGGCAAACAATTTCAACAATTTCGTAGTTATCCAAAAGCTTTTCTTGGAATGTTAAAACAATTCTTCTGGAAAAAAACTCGATCTTTGAGCACCCGCCATATTGTCTCTCGCTATTATACATGAACTCAGTCTCATTGAGGTCTTCATCATCTTCCAGATAAGTTCCCGTCGCGACCGAAAACGCAGAATCGTCGGTTATGAAATTGATCGCATTGGTATCAAATTTATCGTATACAAACTCTATGATTTTGGCATCTAGACGCAAATTCATCAGTTTTTCTCCCTATCGATATACTTTAACAACATTGCTTCTGATTGCGTCGTTCGCGCTTTGCCAACGCCTTTGCTGCTTTTTGAGGGTCGGTTTTCCATTGATGAGCCACGCCGTTTTTATCCACCCAATTATATTCGATGCTAATATTCTTGTTGACAGCGGCATCGTTCATGTTCCCTCTACAACCAAAGCATGGCGGCAACCTAGCTTCCGTATATATTACCCGGTCTCCAGGCTGAATCCTTTCATTAAATATACTAGCTGATTCCGTATGCGTCATAATTTGCTCGGGCCATGACAACGTACGTCCCGGATTGGTGCCTCCGCTCTTGAGCGCTTCCGTATATCTCAAGTCGCCCTTGGAATCATAGACGGATATCCTGGCTTCATGTGGATCCAGGCCAAAGGGATCAACAAAAATGGTTGGCCGTTCAACATAACCATGTCGTCTGGTACCTCCAGCCAATCCAATTGGATCTGGCGAGATATATTGTCCGGCCAATGGGTCGTAATAGCGAAAATGGTTAAAGTAGAGTCCGGTCTCGGCATCTTCATACTGTCCCTGAAAACGAAAAGGACAAGCCAGAACAGCGACGTCACCCTCCAAGCCGGACTCCATTGCATCCATCGACACCGCCGCATTGCCGGATGTGAGCGGCGTTTTCAGCGACTTGACTTTACCCCACACATTGTAACTTGCGGCCCATTGCAGTTTGCCGGCTTCGTCGAACATTTCCCGCGGCGTGCCAAGATGGTCGGTAACGATATAAAGAAGACTGCCGTCTGGATTTTCTTTGGCCAGCGGGCGGAAACTGTCAGGCTCAAAGTGCCAGCCTATGGCGTCATCCCAGTCAACAGTGCCATCAAGCCGGAATGGGGCTTGTTCAGCCAACACATTGCCATCCCAGAAATAATGCACCCCGATTATCGGCGGCCGCGCTTCTTGAACGCGCAAGCCTCTCAGTTTTGCTTCTTCCAGGTAATAGGATTCACGATCTGCATCGGAAGCAGTTCGGATGACATCGGGGAAAAGCCTGGCATAATGCTGCTTCTCTGCCTCAGTGAATGTTCGCACTTTCCACAACCGCCGTCCAAACGGATCGTAGGCATAGACCCAGGTTTCACCCTCGGGCGTCACGCATGAAATCATGCGATCCTTGGCGTCCCAGCCATAGGCCCAGGCTTTTGGGCGAAAGCCAGCGCGCTCAACACGCCGTTTGACAACGCGCCCGCGCTCATCATGAGTCAGAAATATCTTTTCGTTTTGCGGTCCGCGCGATACTTTGATCCGTCCGCCCGGGGTGGAAAGCACGGTTGAAAAGCCATCTTCCGGACGCCGGGTCGAACGCCCGAAACGCGAACCGAAACCCGACGCGACACCGACAATGTTAAGCGCCGCGTCATACTGAAATCGCTCTGTGGTTAGTGTGCGGCTTCCGTCTTGATCCGAACTCGATAGCTCATCAGTGCGGGCTGCCGTGACCTGACCGTTGCCGTCGTAATCATAGACGGTCGCGCCAAACAATTGATCATGGATGGCCAGTGGCGCGAATACTTTGTTCCATTGATATGAACGCTCCGTCACCGGAGCGACATGCCTTGGATCAACAGCCCCAGTGGCCCGCGTACCAGCGATCCCGCCCCCCCCGTTGATGGCACGTCCTGCGGATTGCAGCAATAATTGCCCGGCCAGATCATAGCTCTGCACCAAACGAAAACCCGCAGCGCTCTCGCGCCGCGTTTCCTGACCCAGGCGGTCACGGGAAAAGGCAAGAGGTGCATGGTCAGCAATAACAAGACTCTTGATAGCACCCAGCGGGTCGTAGATCGACTTTACAAGCCTTTCGCCAATGGCGCGTTCAACCCGGTTGCCGCAACAATCATAAACATTCCCGGCCCGGCGTCCGTTCGCAGTTTCTGCGACAATTGCCCCAAGCTTATCACGTTCAAATTCGATGAGAGCCGACGCATTTTCTGCCCTGACAACCAAGCCGCGGCCATCATACCAATAGCGGGTGATATCTTGCGGTGCCGTTGAATCCGGTGCAAAGGCCTCTTCGCGCGTCAAAGCACCCGTTTTGTCGTAAGAAAATTTTAAGTGCGCACCATCGGCGTATCGTGTCTCAACAAAGCGATCTGCCGCGTCGTAGACATGGCTGATCGTCAGTCCGTCAAAATCTGTTTCGCTGACAACGCGACCGGCAGCATCACGTTGGAATGTCCAGTGCAATCCGTTCTGGTTCTCAACATTGATGAGTTTGCCGAAGTGATCATATTTGAAGCGCAGCAATCCACCCTTGGGATCCTCCAGTTCCTGCAGCAAATCAAATTCACCGAAACGATAGGTTGTGGTACGCCCCTCACCGTCGGTCGCTCGGACCACGGCTTGATCCGCATCGAAAGAGCGGGACGTAACCACGCCATCAGGTCTGGCGGTGGTAACGGCTTCCCAGAAATCGCCACCCCTCTGATCGGCGTAGGCAAAAAGGGTAGCACCGCCGGCGGGATCGACGATGGACGTGACGCGCCCAAATGCGTCGCGCTCGAAGACTGTTTTCTCGCCGGAAAAGCTGCGAACACCGATCAAGCGGTGATATTCGTCGTAATCCCGCTGCTCGATCAGACCGTCGTGCCGCATAATGCCGGTCGGTTGACCGGCGGCGTCGTTGACAATATCGGTCCGGAATCCCAGAGGATTCTGCGTCGAAACCAGATTGCCCTTGTCATCATGCTCATAAAGCCAGCGATTGCTTTCGGCGTCGAACATGATCTGAAGATCACCGTCACTGCTCCAATAATAGAGCGTCTCTCGTCCCTCGGCGTCGGTAATTGCCGCGACATTGCCGTTGTCATCGTAGCGGTAAGAGGTCCGGTTGCCTTCAGCATCAATTTCGGCTGTTTTTTCCCCGTTTGGACCATATTCGAAATAACGTGTATGTCCAAGCCCATCCGTTTCGGCGGTGGTTCTCCGGTCATCATTGTAATGAACGGTTGTGGTGGCGTCCGGGCGGTTTACCGGGATATAGGTCGTTCTGTTCTTCTCCGCTTCATAGGCCATCCGATACCGGAATGTACTGTCGCGCGTGTTGACTGCGATGACCCGGTCGTTCTCATCATAGACATATGTGCTGTCGAGTTTGGCACCATCCGAACAACCGGTCATCCGGCCTTTGGCATCATAGGTATAGATGTGCGACGGTCCATACTGGTTGGCGGCCGACACCATATTGCCATCAGCGTCGTAGGCATAGGAAAGCAGAGCTTTGCGCGATCCATCACAAGCAACAACATCGATTGCCTGCCGGCGGCCGGATGCGTCATTGAAAAAATGCAGCGACAGACCATCAGGATGCACGAGCCGCTCCAGATGGCCTGCAGCATCGCGTTCGAAGGCAACGGTATTGCCGTTGCGGTCCTTTATATACTCCAACCGCCAAAGGCCGTCTGGAAACTTGCGAAATGTCTTGCGCAAGCCCCGATCCTTGAGGATCAGCCGGCGCCGTGCGTCCGCCGCCAGTCCGAGATGCGAGTATTTTACATTCCGGCTGAAATAGCCTGGAATCGGTGTCGGCGTCGCGAAAATGGCCTCAAGACTGGATGCCATGCGGTAGAGCAGAGTTCCATCCGCAAGGCGCTCGATTGTTTCATCCAGCGGACCGGTGCGGTTGCGCCCCAGTGGACCGTCCACACCGAGATCCGAGGAGTAATTGCGGTAGAGGGCGAGAGCAATGGTCCAGCCCATGTGGAATTCCGGTGTGTGCAGAACTTTCGCCCCCGTGGCAAAAGCCACGGGCTGCGACGTGCAGGTAATGCAGTTCTTTGCCGGATTTTCCTCCGGGTCTTTCTTTGGCTTGACGTTTTCCTCTTCCGTCAATGTCTTTTTTGCAGCTTCTGTTTCACGCGCAGCTTTGGCGGCGGCTTCCTCTGCCGCAGCCCGTTTTGCCAGCGCCTCTGCCGTCGCCTGTTCGGCGCTCTTCACCAAGGGACCAGCTTCCTCCCCAACCTTTGCGATGCCCGTTCCGGCTCTTCCCAGTTTTGGGACCGGCGCGAACAGCAGGGCCGTATCACCGACACCGGTGCCCCAATCTCCGACGCTTGCCTGCTTTGCCATGCCGACAACCATGGTCACGGGAGAGGACACAATGGCTTTTCCGACTTCCAAATTACCGGCTATGCCGGACTTGGCCATTTCGGCACCTTCGTCGCGCACCTTGTCGTCACCGGTCACAACGCCCTTGATGTAGGTTATCCCGCCATAGGTTTGCTTGGCATTGTTGACGACGAGTTCCTTTCCGAGTCCAAAGAGTCCCTCGACCATCCGCACGGGAGCCATGGCCACATTCTTGATATTGTCGCCAAGCGTATAAACTGGCCTGCCAGCCTCGAGTGCGGCCTTTTCCCGCTCATACATGGCGATGGTTTCTTGGCGGTTAGGCCCTTCCATTGGCGGCGGGCCATCGCCAGCCCAGGTTGGCTCAAAGGCAGAGTCAGGCGCATTTTTTGCGCCCTCAATCATCTCGTTAAGCCTGCCGATCTGCTCCTGCCGGAGCTTGGCGTGGTCGGCATCTTCCTGTCCGGCAACCGCATCCACCCGCACACGCGCCTTGGCATTCCCCACCTCTTCGCCGGTGGATTCGCCATCGCGCGTCGTGACATAGACCTGTTTGCCCATTCGCCAGGCAATTTGCGTCTCACCGCCATCGGGCATCATTCACTCCATACAAAATCAACGGTCGCAATGGGCTCATCATACGTGGTCAATGCCAACACTTGATTTTGACCTGGGCGTCTCGACACGCCCTGGACCAGGGCGGTTGATCTCGGCAGGGTCACCGTCACGTACGGCCGCCCACCCCTCCGTGAAAACGGCGCTTGCACCCTGCTTGATCACAGCATGGCTTTTATATCCGGCAATCTTGACGCCCTTGCCGGTACCCGGCTCGTGTCCAATGCAAACACTGGGTCTGGTGTTGACCACAAAATCTTCGTTGCTGTTGTTGCGAACGGTCGTTGCTGTCCGCACGACTGTGTCGAAAAAGGCGATCGTATTATAGCCCACCGGAACCATGCCTGACCCTACGGGTGTCAGGCAGACGTCCGGACTGATCGAATAGACAAAGTTGGCGCCATCCTTCCGGGCGGAGACTGGAACAGTCATACACTTACTTCCTCTTCAGCCATGAGATCACACGGAACTGCACATTCATCCGGTTTTGGCGCTGAACGCAATACATCTGGATGGCGCGCGAACCATTCCTTCTCAAGTGAATCGGAGGCTGACAGGATGAGGCCCGCCGTTGTCGGCTCGTGAAATACCAATCGCCACGTTATCATCAACCGGCAGTCTAAGAGATCGTCCGCAAGAACATCGAGAAAAACCGTATCGAGCGCCGGCTTGTAATATTCTGTGGTACCATCCACGTGTTCAAGTGCAATACACGGACAGTGGTCCGGGATGCTCAGCTGAAACAAACGCGTTTCCGGACGAAGACCCGCCAGTTCGATGGTGCACGGCGTCTGTATGTGCTCTCCGGGGACAACAAGCCCAGCCGCGGCCGAGTTATTGTAAGAAAAATCGTAGTCTTCGGGCCATCGAGGCCAGATGTTGTCAAGCCAAGCCTGGTCGTAGGTTCCCCCAAACGTCCGGCGCGGCAGCCACGCAGGCGGTATTGCGCCCAAGCCTTCGACTGCATAACTCCTGTAGGGATCGCTAACCGGTTCCTGTGGATTCTCCAACTGCGGAGCAGATTGGGGTAGCGTGAAATCAGTCAGATTTTTGTCGATCCAACCCCGGCCAAGCGGATTGTGGTGCCACGCATCCAGAACCGGTTTTCCATCTTCGTCATTGCCGGTGAATATCGTACCGCCATAGGCATACTCGTAGCGAATGGGCAGCGCCACGATGGGTTCCGGCTCGCTTAATTGCCAGCCCTTGAACAAGGTGTCATGTTTGCGCCAGTCCGCTTTCTCGTCATCATTTAAATGCTGCTTCCATTCGGGGACCCAAACCCGCGGCCCGGTGACCCGGATGATCTTTTCCGCCCGCACACCGCCGTTGTCAGCGACACGCACGCCCACAAGCCAAGATGGCGCTGCCTTGCCTTCCGGCGCATAGGCGATTGCATTGACGATGATGTCCGTCGCCGGTTTGTACGAAACAAAGTCCGAAGGATGATACAACGAAGATATATTGACGTCTTCGTAGCACAGATCGGTGAAGTTGAATGGGTCCTGTTCCTGCGAAAGAACGCATTGCCCCGTTTCACCGATGTCAAACGTCGCTTTGACCATGAAAACACCGAATTCATGACCTCGACTATCCGTATTGGAAAATCGCATATTGGCAAACGGCGTAAAGTTCCTAATTGCAACAGACATCAGGTGCCCCAATTGGCAGCATGTGTTTTTCCGGCATTGAGTGGCATTGGCCGGCGCTCAATTCAGTTGCTATCAATGACCCCTCCGATCATCTGATATGGGCCGTCTGCCTCGAAATGAAACTTCACTCCCTTGATGATGATGGTGCCGTCCTTTTTCATCACGATGAGGCTTTTGCCGACCTCAATCGTATATTCCTCTCCCACGGTCAGCTTCTTGGTATGTCCCACCTTTTCCATTGCAACCTGGCCGACAGTCGTAATCTTCACCGCCCCAACCTGCTCGGTCGACACGGCACCGATGTTGATATTATCCATCTGGCCAATAGTCGTGTTCCGTACACCACTGCCAATGAGCCCGGCAAGCGACTCGGCGATTTTGCTCCCCGCGCCGGCCATTGACTTGCCGCCTTCTGCTCGCAGACCGGGCGCCTTGGCACCGTTGACACCGCCTCGCGCATCATCAAAGCCAGTGGGAATGGCCGCAAGGGTGCTTGCACCCAAGCTGGCACCATAACTGCCGGCTTGTTCCGCTACACCGCCCATTCGTTGAGCTTCTTCGGAACCCTGTGACGCATTTTGAACCCCTGCAGCGCCCATTACCGCCTGGGCTGCGCCTGCCGCCTTTGATGCTGCGGACCCGCCCGCACTTTGGACTGCCTGCATTGCGATGCCCATGGCTTGAGAGAGCAATCCTGAACTCTGCGCCATTAGTCCCGAAAGTCCCCCGCCAAGCAGTGAGGCCGCCGCACCGCCGACCGCGCCGACCACGAGATTCATGCCGCCGCCGACCTGCTGGTTCATATTGGCGCCAACTTCAAGCTGGTGATTGGCACCAGTTGAGTGCATGGCATTGGCGTCTACACGGTGTATTTGATTGTTGAGTACTTTGCTCGTCATATCCTTCTGCGCGTGCAGAAAAAAGTTTTCCTGCCCATTGTCATCCTCAAATGACATTTCATTAAAGCCATTGCCTTTGTGGGTATTGGTCCTGAAACTGGATTTTGTCTTGTGAGCCGGCAGATTGTAAGGAACTTTGTTGTCGGCATTGGCTACCAGGCCAATGACATAAGGCCGGTCAGGGTCACCATTTTCATGGCTGCAAATAGCCTGCATCCCGATACGTGGATTGACGCGCGCTCCCCATGTCCCGCCTCCCCAACTTTGAACAACCTCGACCCATTTCGTGTCGGAGCCATCTTTTTGCGCGCGACGGTCCCAAGGAAACCACAGCTTCACACGGCCATATTGATCGACATGGATTTCCTCTCCAGGCGGTCCCGCTATAAGGCCGATATGTGTGCCATCAATGCGCGGCCGTGGTGTGGAGCGATGCGGCGTTGCCGGCACGCGGCTGGGCAAGGCATGAAAACTATTGGAATAGTCGGCAGCTCCGTCATTTGTTTCATAGGTTGGATCGATTGCCGTATGCACAATCCTTGTAACCACAAACTCTTCATGAGCCTGATCGGGATGGGCAACATCATAGGGTTTGAACCGGCGGCCGGCCGCCAGGGTCCGCACGGTGGAATGGCCTTCAACCCGTTCATGATCGGCTTCGACCGCCTGCATGCGCCGTTGAGATGCCGCTTCATTGTCGGCAACGTTCAACGCGCGCGCTGGATACTCATAAAGTTCGTACTCGCCACTTTTCGGCAGCGAGACCAGGGATGGGCTCGTTGCCTTCGGCACAATTTTGGGCGTTTCAAAATTCCAGTCTGCTCCCGTGCGCTTTCCAGGGGTGAAAACATAACGCTTTTCCAGCCCGCCAATGTGGTTGCGGTCGGTTGAACCCGCTGCATAGCGAACATTGGTTTCGGGACCTTCAGTATAGCCGAATGTGTGGGTGGCCACATGCAATGTGTGTGCGCCCGCGACGTGCTCAAACCAGTAGAAAATGCCATCCTCTTCGAGACGGCGGGTGAGAAAGGCCAAATCCGTTTCGTTCCATTGAACCGAATAATGTTGCGGCTTTGGCGGATTGATCACGCCGCCAGTCACCGCAGCCTTGATTCCATGCTCGGACAAAAGCATCTGCAAAACGTCGATTGAGGTTTTGTCGAGCCAGATGCGGCAATCGGAACGCTGCGACAGCAACCAGAGCTGCGGGCGCAGTACCATGCGATACGCGCGAAGGCCGCGGGTTACGGGAGGCCCTTCCATGAGCTCGGTGACCAGGCCATTCCACGGACGATACTGCCCCTCGCCGGTTTCAAGCTCAATGTCCAGCGTCTTCCCGACAATGTCATTTGCCTTAAGATCCGTCTTCTTCGATTTGACCGTAAGGGCGATCTCGAAAAGCCCCGAAATTTCTTCATTTGCTTCAAACCGCTCAGGAAGCAAGACATCTGGTCCAAGAGGGCTTTGAATGCGCAAAATGCGGGTGGCCTGAATATAGCCGGCATCCGAAATAATATTCATAATCAAAGTCCCTCTTCTTTCACAGCAGCAGCCTTGAACTTCAGAACTTGAGAGACTGCGGCAAAAGCTATTCGGAGCCACAATAAAAATTGGGCGGGCGCCAGCCTATCCCTGCCGCCGCCGTCAGATTCGACAATGTTCCGCCATATGCGCCGGCACAATCGTTCGCCTTGCGTGTCACATCCGCAGAAATACTAACCTTGCGGCAGCACCAACCGGGTTTCAACGCGGCGATTTTCCGGCGAGAAGGGATCGCTTACACTTGGATGGCGCTTGCCGAAGCCTTCTGCCTTCAGACGCTCCGGAGATACGCCAAGTTCGCTGAGATAGGCCGAGACGGACCGTGCGCGGCGCATGGACAATGTATCATTATATGCGTCCGTGCCCGTGGCATCCGTATGGCCTTCGACCTGGAACGTCGCAATCTGCAGACGCTGGTCATTCAGAGCCTTGGCGAATTCGCCGAGCGTCTGCCTGGCTTCTTCGGTCAAGCGATCCGAGTTCAACTCGAATGTCACCTTCATGTTGAGCGGCGAGGCAGCAGGATTTACAACCTTCTTCGCACATTCCTGATCTGTCCCGACGCAGATGGCACGTGCTTTGCCAAGATCTGCCGTATTGACGAAATGCTTGACAATATCTTCCGACTTATACGCTGGCCCAGCCATTGCCGGCGAAGCCGCGCCAATCAAAATGGCCGCAGGAACAGTAAAAAGCTGGCGCATGATGTAACCCCTTTGGGAATAGCAAGTTGAGTTCAGACTAAATTAACCAATGGTCGATTTCAAGCGCTGACCATTACGCAACTCCATCACACACGCTTATATTCGGTACAGAGTCATCGGGGCCGACCGACGTAGAGCGAAGCGGGCACAAAGGCCCACTCCGCTTTCTCATGCCTGCCCTTACGCCGCGCGCGTTGTGGCGAGATCGTAGGATGCAATCATGGGCGACTGCGGGCTCTGGTTGGCATCGTAAGGCGTGTATTTCACTTCCATCTTGGTGAAGTTCAGGCGCAGCGTCTCGATCGGACGGTCGCCGTTGGAATCAACCGAATAATTGGC
>NZ_JBQEPA010000025.1:0-83630 GCF_052056495.1 Phyllobacterium sp. 22229 | reverse complement strand
ATGGTGCTGATATCCGGCTTCTTCTTGATGATGCCGATTTCAAGCAGGAGGTCGGCGGCTTCATCGGAGAATTTGGCTGGGGCGCTGCCCCACCACCGCCCCAGGGCCCGCTGAACCGGCCGGGAGACGGCTGGGACGGCTGCGCACTTTGGGAACTGCCGAAGATCGACCCCAGCAAGCCACCCGACTGTTGCGGCGGCGGCGGCGCATTCTGCAAATCCTTCACCTGCGCTTCCAGGGCCTGGATACGCTCGTTGCAAGCATTCAGGCCATGTTCCTGGACGATGACGGCCTGAGCCAGGAGATAGGGGGCCGAGGGCTGGCTCTTGATCTGTTCCAGAATGAAGCGCTCGGCTTCCGGGTCCCGGGGCGTATCGGCCGCCTGCCTTGTACGGTCAAAGAGGCCACTGAGAAGTTTCTGTTCATCGGCATTCATTTTCACTCACCTCCTTCTAGGGGAAGCGTGATCTCGATCCAGATTCATGGCATTTAGATGGCCTTAACAAAATGTAATTTTGCAGCCGCAGCGGCCTTCCCGGCAATGTTTTTAGCCGCATAAATGGCTGTGGCCGCCGGAATAGCCGAAGCGCTCGCGTTCACGCCATCCGGCACTTCGTTCCCTAGAACGAGTTGACAATCGGGCCGGTCTGCATCCGCGCGATCATCGTATGGGCGTGATAATGCATCGCGCATTTTATGGCATAGATCTGCATCACCACCGGCGAGCGGCGGCGCTTCAACATGCTCCATATCCGCCGGCGATAGGTGCGGCGCAATTCCCTGTCGGGAACCTGGCGCATCAGGCGCAGAAAGATACCAGCGGCTTCGAGCATCCATTCCGCATTGAGTTTTGCAAATTGCAAGGGATGGCGGCGCAAATGGCGCAGCCGCGTCCGCTCGGGTTCTATGCGTTCATCGAGATAAAGCGCGTCGAGCCGGTCGAAATAAGCCTGCGGCTTGTGAAGATCCTGCATGACGGCGAGATAGCCGTCGCGCAGTGCCTCGCGGCTGAGGTTGAGCGGAATGACATTGGTGCCAAATGGCTGCTGATCTTCGGGATCCAGCCGCCCCTCCTTGAGCAGCCGCGTGTAGAGCGGCGTCTTCGGTATGGCCGCCAGCATGCCGACCATCGCGTTGACAATCCGCGCTTCCTTAATGAAGGCGCGCTGCGCATCGAAAATCGAGGCATCGTCGCTGTCAAAGCCGAGGATCATGCCGCACCACACTTCCATGCCTGAACGCTGGATCATATGCACCTTTTCCAGCATGGTGGCGCCTTTGCGCACATTCTGCAGCTTTTTCGTCTCGCGCAGCGCCGCCTCGTTCGGGGTTTCAATGCCGATAAAGACCACGCGAATGTTGGTATCGACCATCAATTGCATCAGTTCGGGATCATCCGCCAGATCAATGGAGGCTTCGGTCACGAACGTCATGGGGTAATTGTGCGCGACCTGCCAGGCGATGACCTCACGCAAAACCTCCTTTATCGCCTTCTTGTTGCCAATGAGGTTGTCATCGACAATAAAGGCCGTGTCCATGCCCGTGGCCAGCAATGCCTCCACTTCGGCCAAAATCTGTCGACCCGTCTTGATACGGGGCTTGCGGCCAAAGACAACGATGATATCGCAGAACTCGCAGGTAAAGGGACAACCGCGCGAGAACTGGATGCTTCCCACCGCATAGTCGTCCATTTTCAGAAGGTCGAAACGCGGCACCGGAACCGTGCTCATATCGGTCTTGTCTGCCTGCTCATACCGGCGCGAATGCCGGTGTTCAGCCCATTCGGTCAGGAATTGCGGCCAGGTTTCTTCGGCTTCACCAATAAATGCCACATCAGCGAGATTGGCGAAATAGTTCTCCTGGACGGTGATCCATGGACCTCCGACCACGACAAAGCAGCCGCGCTTCTTCAACTCCGTGATGATTTCCTTCATGCGGAAGCGCTGCACGATCATGCCGGTTACCCCGACAATGTCGGCGCTGGCGCACAGGTCATAGTCGATGTCTTCAACGTTCTCATCGATGAGCGTGACCGTGTGTTCGGCAGGGGTCAGCGCTGCCAGCAAAGGCAGGCAGGCGACGGGAAGGTTGGCCTTTGCGTCAAATATGGGCAGGGCATGTTCCAGCCCCCAGTAAGACGCTTCAAAACGCGGATTAATCAGCACGATATGGGGCATTGCAGTCACCCTTTTGTTTGCTGTTAAAATGCTATGTGTCTGTCCCGTTTCCGCTTGCGAATGGCATGCCTGTCCCTGAGGCTGATCCCTGCGACGTCATCGCCTTGAGAAAAAACCTGTTCCCGCCTGTATACTCCCCAATATCCGTCAATGATATCTCCAACTCTCGGCCAAAATGTGATGCGGAGAACAGTAAATTCATTGCGGACTCAGCTCCGGACACCGCTCCTCTGACGCGTGAACCAGCGGATGCTGCCGGCAACCGCAAAAGCGAGCAGCGGCCACTCTGCCCAGAACGTCCCGCGCCAGGTAATAAGATTGATGGCAAGGAGGACGGAACCGACAATGGCCAGCAAGGCGACAAAACGGTCGAGGCGGGTGGTTCGCACCCATAGAAGAGCAGCAAGAGCCGCAATGGCCAGAAGCGGCCAGGCTGCCCAGAAATAGCCGTCCCATGTGAGAAAATTGATGGCGGCAAGCCCGGCGGCGATCGCGCCCAGCACACCGAGCCGTCCTCCCCTGAACGGCAACGGCTGCGCCTGTGCCCGGGTTTGGGCTCCGCGCAAACGGTCATGCAGCGGCGGCTGCCCGGATTGCGGCGCTCTTTGCGGTCGAAGCCCCTTGTCTTCGCCAATTCGCACGGCGTAGCTCGGGATACCGCCTTCAATGTTCTTGAGCGAAAGCTGGCCCAGATAATCAAACCCGACGGTCAGCTTGTTGCGGACCTGATCGAAAACCGTGCTGGAAATCACGATGCCGCCGGGAGGGGCCGAAGCCTGCAACCGCGCGGCAACATTCACCCCATCGCCATAGATATCGTCGCCTTCGGCAATGACATCCCCAAGATTGATGCCGATGCGGAAAAGCATGCGGGCATCGTTCAAACGTTTGGCGTTATAACCAGCGAGTTCGTTCTGTACATCGATCGCCGCACGCACCGCCTCGACGACGCTGGAAAACTCGGCGATGAGCCCATCGCCCCAGGTGTTGATGACCCGGCCGGCATGCGCTTCGATCAGCCGCTTCATCGCATCGCGGTACTGGTTGAGCGTATCGAGCGTCCGCTCTTCATCCGCCTGCATGAGACGGGTGTAGTCCTGGACATCCGCGGAGAAAATCGTGGTGAGCTTGCGGCGCGTTTCAGACATGGTTTTCATTTTCCCGGTTCCTGGCTCTGGCAAGAAATCCATCCGACGTGGGGCGGAGAATATAGCGTGTCGCTGAATGTGGGAAGCACCTGCCGGGGCAGGAGAACAAATATCGAGACCTGCCGTTCGGGCAGCGCATCGCAATAGGCTTGACATAGTATTTTTATTACTAGTATATATATAACTATGAAAACAATCAAACGCTCCCCGATCGCCCTCGCAATCCTTGCCATGCTGTATGAGGCACCCATGCATCCCTACCGCATGCAGCAGCTCATCAAGGAACGTGGCAAGGATGAGGTCATCAATGTCGCCCAGCGCGCCAGTCTCTATCAGACGGTCAACCGACTGGAACGGGAGGGTTTGATTGCCTCGCAGGGCGTCTCCCGCGATGAGAACCGGCCCGAACGCACCATCTATGAGCTTAGCCCGGCCGGGCGCGCAATCATGCTGCAATGGATGCGGGAAATCCTTTCCACGCCATCACAGGAATTCCCGGATTTTCCCGCGGCGATCTCGTTTCTGCCGCTGCTGACGCCCGACGATGCCCGGCAGCAACTCGAACAGCGCGCCGTCGCGCTGCAGGCGGAAATCGACCGGATCGACCAGAATTTACGCCATGCCAACGCGATGCCGGTACCCCGTCTCTTTCTCCTGGAAATGGAATATCTGAGCGCAACCTACGGCACGCAGCTTGCTTGGGTACGCGCCGTCATCGCCGACCTTCAGTCCGGCAAACTGACCTGGAGCGAAGCCTGGCTTCGCCAGATTGCAATGGAGCTTTCCCAGCCCAGCGAACACACGTCTTCCTAGCGAAAGGCCAAGACCATGAAAACGAATAGCTTGCAGGTGATTATCATCGGCGCAGGGACCGGAGGGCTTTGCCTTGCGCATGGTCTGAAGCGGGCCGGCATCGGCGTCCGGGTGTACGAACGTGACCACACGCGGCGCGACGGCCTGCATGGCTACCGCGTCGGCATCAGCCCCGCGGGAAGCCAGGCGCTCAAAAGCTGCCTGCCGCCTGAGCTTTTTGATCTCTTTGTTGCCACCTGCGCGCGGGCACCGCGCCATTTCAACATGCTGACGGAGAACATGTCCGAGCTGATATCCATGCCGGTCCCCGGCAGCGATGATCCGGTCGACAGCGAAAAATCGGTCAGCCGCATGACGCTGCGCCAAGTCCTGCTCACCGGGCTTGAGGATTGTGTCGTGTTCGGCAAGACATTCTCAAGCTACCGGAACAATGAAGACGGTACTGTCACCGTCGTCTTCGATGATGGCTCGGCGGACACAGGCGATGTGCTGGTCGGTGCCGATGGTGCCAACTCGCGCGTTCGCCAGCAACGCCTGCCCGACGCGCGCATGGAGGATACGGGCATCGTCTCCATCGGCGGCAAGGTTGCGCTCACACCCGAAACCAGAGCGCTTCTTCCGGACAAGGTTTTTCACGGCATATCGATGATCCTGGCACCGAAGGGCTATGGCGCCATTCTTCACGTCATGGAGTTCAAATGGGACAATGACGGTGTGAAGCACGGGGTTGGCGGCAATGACGCCGATCTGATTGCCGGATGGCCCGGACTGCTTTTCGACAACACCCGCGATTACGTCATGTGGGGTATCTGGGGTGCGCGCAAGAACCTGCCGGAGGACCCCGCTTCCCTCCCCGGCCCGGACCTTGCCAGGATCGCCGCAAAGATGACCCGGAACTGGCATCCCGACCTGCGCCGTCTGATTGCACTTTCCGATCCAACCACCATCTTTCGTGTCAATATCCGCACATCGGTGCCGGTTTCCCCGTGGCAGTCCTCGAACGTGACGCTGCTCGGCGATGCCATACACACGATGACGCCCGGGCGCGGCATTGGTGCCAACACTGCTCTTAGGGATGCCGCCCTGCTCTGCCGGCGGCTCACCGAGATACGCGGCGGTAGACCGCTGGTGGAGGCCCTGCACGCCTACGAAGCTGAAATGCTGGAATACAGCGCGCGGGCAGTGCTGGAATCACGCAAGCAGATGGACGCAAACGGCCTCAGCCACAGGCCCGTGCTCGGCCGCATCCAGCTGGCTGTCATGCGCGGCGCATTGCGCCTCATCAATGCCGTTCCAGCCCTCAAGCGCCGCATGGAGGACGCCGAAACCCGCCTGCGCAAAATCGACCACACGCATGAATTTACGGCCTAGGCCGGATCGCTTGCCGGGGATGGAGGCCAGCGCTTGAGCGCATCCATTCCCGCCTGCGTCAGGGCATAGACACCCCTGTCGACACGCTCGAACCATCCGTAGACATTGCCGCGCAATATCTGCGGAGCATTGGGGGCCACCGCGCGCAGATCGCGCGGCCGCAAGTGACCGCGCTGCAGCGCCTCGGCACAGGCAAGCGCCTGCTGGCGGTATGCCGTCATTATCGGCTCGCGGGAACCGCCGCCCGATGTCGGATCTCCCTTGCGGCGCCGGTGCTCCGCGACCAGCCGGGAGCGCTTGCGCGCATTGTTTCGCGGCATCGGCGCCGCCGGGCTGACAATGATGCTGACCACGCCGCCATCCGATACGCCCAGCATGCCGAAACCCAGCCGGCGGCAGAGGTCACGGAACCGGCGATCGCTTTCGCGCCCCTTGCCCCGCGCCGACATGCGCGCCGCAAGCCAGACTTCATCGCTGAAAGCCGCTCTGTTCACCGCCTGCAGGATAAGCTCGAGATTGAAACTGAGCTTGAGTTCGCAAATGACCACCAAAGGCGGTTCACCGTCACTTAGCGCGACGATGTCACAGCCGACAACCTCACCTTTGACGCTGTAGCCGGCCTCTTCAAGAAGGCCTTTGATCGGGAGATAGAGTGCAGTCTCCAAGGTGCATCCTTTGCCATACATGCCATCCCCCCGCGTTCGCAAAGCGACCGTGAGAGCGGGTGTCGCCCTATAGCATTTGAGCAGGCAGAGCGAAAAGGGTCAGACGACGGCAAGCTCCGTTTCCGGATCGAACAGGTGCACATTGCCCGGCGCGATAAAGAGTTCTGTCTTGCGGCCCTTGCTCACCCCGGGCCTGCCGCTATGGGCCGCCACCACCGGCTGGGAGGCTATGGATGCCGTCACGAATGTCATGCTGCCGGTGGACTCGACGGCGTCCACAACGACCTTGATCGCCAGGTCGCCTGTTTCGCGCGTGAAGGCAAGATGCTCCGGGCGCAGGCCGGCCAGCAAACGCCGGCCGGGAGCCAGTGTACGGTCGAGTGCAAGGGATTGAGCCTGATCCTGCTCCAGCATTAGCCTGTTGCCATCGGGCCCAACCATGACCGGAATGAAATTCATGGCGGGCGAACCGATAAATCCGGCAACGAACCTGTTGGCGGGCCGGTCGTAAAGATCAAGCGGGCTGCCCTGCTGTTCCACCACCCCGGCGCGCATGACAACGATATGGTCGGCCATCGTCATGGCCTCGACCTGATCATGCGTCACGTAGACCGATGTCGCCTGCAAGCGTTCGTGCAGCTTGCGGATCTCGCTGCGCATATGCACCCGCAGCGCCGCATCGAGGTTGGAAAGGGGCTCGTCGAAGAGAAACACCTTGGGGTTGCGCACGATGGCACGTCCCATGGCGACGCGCTGGCGCTGGCCGCCGGACAGGGCTTTCGGCAGCCGGTTAAGCAGGGCGCCAAGACCCAGCGTTTCCGCTGCCGCCCGCGTGCGTTCGGCAATCTCCTGCCGCGGGCGCCGCTTCAGGCGCATCGAATAATTCATGTTGTGCTCGACATCCATGTGCGGATAGAGCGCATAGGACTGGAACACCATCGCCACATCCCGCTCGCGCGGCGGCTTGCTGACAACACTTTCCCCGGCGATGCGCAGATCGCCAGAACTAGTCTTTTCGAGGCCAGCAAGGGTGCGCAGCAATGTCGACTTGCCGCAGCCGGACGGCCCGACCAGCGCAACGAAGGCACCCTGCTTGATGGCAATATTGATGTCCTTCAGCGCGTGAAACCCGCCATAATGCTTGTTCAGGTGGTCGATTTCGATCTGAAACATGGTTCACCTCATTTCAGCGCGCCAGCGGTCAGACCGCTGACGATGCGCCGTTGCAGCAGCATGAATACGAAAAGGATGGGTGTGACGTAGATGGCGGCATAGGTCATGATCCCGTTCCAGTCGCTGGCGTCCGGACCCATGAAGGTTTGCAGGCCGACCGTCGCCACCTGCAGCTCGTTCTTGGCAATCAGCGACCGGGCATAGACATATTCACCGAAGGATTGCAGGAAGATCAGCACCGAGGTGACGAGAATACCGTTGCGCGCCAAAGGCAGCATGATGTTGAAGAACGCGCCGATGCGCGAGGAGCCGTCAACGAGGGCTGCATCCTCCAGCTCGCGCGGCACCTGCACAAATGTGGCCCGGCACAGAACGATGTAAAGGGGCAGCATCTTGGCCGTCTGCGCCAGGATCACCGCCGCGCGCGGGCTGGCCAGAAGTCCGATCTGATTGAACATGACGAAGATCGGCGTCACCATCAGGGAGGACGGCAGCACCTGCATCATCAGGATGGCGAAGAGCGCCATGTCCATCCAGATATTGCGGACGCGCGAGAGAACATAGGCGCATCCCGTTCCCATGAACGTGACGAGAATGGTGACCCCAACCGCGATCAGCAGCGAATTCCAGATATACCGCCCCATGCCGCGGGCCTGCCACACCTCGACAAAACTCCACTGGGGGGCGGTTGGCCAGAATGTCGGCGGATACTGAAAGATCTCGGAACTGCCTTTGAAGGCGGTGAGATACATCCAGTACAACGGGAACAGGTAGATGGCCGTCATCACCAGACCGATAGCGAGGAGGATGTAGCGTTTCACCGGCTCTCTCCTCAGTAACTGTGTTCGTGGCGGGTGGAACGGACATAGACGGCTGCAACGACAATGACGAAAAGGATCATCATGACCGAAACCGCACTGCCCAGCGATATTTCATAGGTCTGGAACGACAATTGCCACGACCAGTATTGCGCGACATTGGAACTGTCGGCGGGCCCGCCCTGTGTCAGGGCCGCAATGAGATCGAACTGTTGCAGGGTGAAGATCACACCGAGTGAAATGACTGCGCCAAGCTGCGCCCGCATCAGCGGCAGCGTGATCGACCGGAAGCGTTCGAAAGGCCCAGCCCCGTCAAGTTCGGCGGCCTCGTAGACATCGCGCGGAATGGCAGCAAGACCAACGGAGAGCAGGATCATGTTGAAGGGAATGCCGAGCCACACATTGGCAATGATCACCGCATAGAGCGCCACATCGGGATCGGACAGCCAGAAGACGCGCTCACCGGCAATCCCAAGCGACATCAGCACATAATTGATGACACCGAAATCCCCGGCGAACAGCCATTTCCAGATCGCTCCGACCACCAGAGCCGGCATGATCCAGCCCGCCAGGAACAACCCGCGCAGATAGGTGGCTCCGGGGAAATCCTGCTGGAAAAACAGCGCAAGGCCAAAACCGATAGACAGTTGGAAGACAATTGACAGGACGACGAACTTGACGGTGTTCCACAGCACCGCCGTCGCAATCGGTTGCGATATCACATCATAGTAATTCTGCAGGCCGACGAAGGGGCGGCTGAATGAGGTGATCGTGAACATGTCCACCGTCTGCAGCGACATGATGATGTTGTAGACAATGGGAAATGCCGAAAATGCGATCAGATAAAGCAATGCCAGGCTGAGCAGCAGGATATCGAAGCCGCTGCCATCCCTGATGGTCCTGATGATGCCCTGCATAGTGCCCTCCCGCCCCATGTGGATTGTTGGCCTGTCCCCGCAGAACGAATGCGAGGACAGGATGCGGTCTACTTTTTCAGAACCACGTCAATCTGCTTCTGCGCCGCCGCCAGCGCCGTTTTCGGATCGCTCTTATGGGTCAGCGACGACTGAATGGCGGTGTAGATGGCCTTCGAGATTTTCGGCCATTCCGGATGCGGACCGCGATTGCGCGCATATTTCATGCTTTCCTCGAACACCGCGTAGATGGCCGGAATCTTGGGATTGTTGGATTGAATCCTCGCGGCAGGCAGAAAGCCGAAACGGTTCCAGACATCCGGCATCTTGCCGTAGAGAAACTCCAGCAGGATGAAGGCTTCCTTCGGGTGCTTGCTGTTGGCGAGAATGACATTGTCACCCTCGCCCAGGGCCGAAGCCCGGGTGGCGCCCTCATGCGGAACCGGCAGCAGTGCGGCGCGGAAATCGAACTTCGCTTCCTTGCTCATGCGCGGCAGCTCCCATGGCCCGGAGATCGCCATGGCCGCATTGCCGGCATTGAAGGTGCCGGTCGAGTCATATTGCCCCCGGATGAGCGTATCGGGCGAAGCCAGCTTTTCATCGAGCAGCTTGCTCCAGAACTGCAGGACTTTGACGCCGCCATCCGTATCCACCTTGTTGTAGTCGCCGCCCGCCATCTGCAGCCACGGCAGAAACTGGAACGTCCCCTCCTCCGTTGCCACGGCGGAAAAGGCCATCCCGTAAATGTTCTTTGCCGGATCGTTCAGCGCCTTGGCCGCGGCATAAAGCTCATCCCAGGTCCGCGGGGGCTTGTCAGGGTCAAGCCCCTTCGCCTTGAACATGTCCGCATTGTAGTAGAGCGCCAGCGTGTTGGCGCCGCGCGGAACGCCATAAATCTTGCCGTCCCACGTTACCGACGACAGCGGGCCCGGAAAAATATCGTCCTTCTTGATCACCTTCGATTCCGCCAGCATCGGCGAGAGATCAAGAAGCAGGCCGCGCGAGGCGAAGAGCGCCACTTCGGGATTGTCGATATAGGTGACATCAGGCGATTCACCGGTCGCGGTGGCGCGGGCAAGGTCGTTGACCATGTCGCGGAACTGCACGGTTTTGACGTTCAGTTTGATGTCCGGGTGCGCCTGCTCGAACTCGTCTTTCAGAAGATAGATATACTGATCCGGCCGGTCGATGGTCCAGATATCAAGCGTCACCGGCTCGGCATGCGCTGCCGTGCCGGACAGCATCAATGCGGCAGCGGCAATCCAATGCGAAATGCTCTTCATAGGCTTCCTCCTCATGTTGCTTGACGCTGGCAGCGTGCTTCTTGGCGGCACCTATACCTTCGTCGCGTTTGCTCTCCATTGTCACCGGAACGCCCGTCCGGATGCGGGCCCGCTCGGGGAAATCAGGGGTTGGCGATAAAATCACCGCCACGGCTGCGTTTGAGGTAATTCAGCGAATGCACCTGTCCGGTCATTTCCAGATCGTTGCGATAGACCGGATCGTGCCAACCCTCGATATCAATCGACCCAGACCAGCCGGCCAGGCGCAGTTCCGATATGACATCGGTCCAGTTGGTATCGCCGAATCCCGGCGAGCGCATGAACACGAACTTCTCCTTGCCGAAAATCCCGTGTTCACGAATGACCTCCCAGCGGATCGTGGCATCCTTGCCGTGAACGTGGAAAATCTTGGGCGCCCATTTGCGGATCTGCGGCAGGGGATCGATGAGATAGACCATCTGGTGACAGGGCTCCCACTCAAGCCCGAGATTATCGGCCGGCACTTCGTTGAAAATCATCTCCCATGCATCCGGCGTATGGGCAATGTTCCAGTCGCCGGTTGCCCAGTTGCCATCCATGGCGCAGTTCTCAAAGGCAAGTCTCACACCCTTGTCGGCCGCCCGGCGCGCGAGTTCGCCCCAGACTTTCTTGAACTGGGGCAGACTGTCTTCAATCCGCTTGCCGCGCACCCGGCCGGTGAACCCGGCAATGGTGGTGGCGCCGAAGAGATGGGCATTGTCGATCAATGCTTCCCAGCCTTTCAGCGTCTCACGATCAATATCGGTATCCTCCAGCGGATTGCCGAACATGCCGAGGGTCGAGATTGTCACATCGGCGTCGCCGATGGCATCCTTCAACTGCCCTGCGAGCGCCGGCAGGTCCTTGTTCATCACCTGCCAGAAGAACGGCTCGATGCTCTCGAAGCCATGCGGCAGGATGGTTTTGACATAGGCGGCAGGATCAGACGCATTGCCTCTGATCATGGTGCCGATGCGGATCGATTGTGCCGGATTGCTCATGCCAAATTCCTTCAGATCGTGATTTCAATGCGCCGTCCGCTTTCGGCGCTTTGAATCGCACCGAACACCATGGCGAGGCTTTTGATATTTTCGCTTCCGGCCGTTTCCGGCGCGTCACCGCCCCGGCTTGCCGCGATGAAATCGTGCATCACTCCGAGGTGACCGCCGATGCGGTGGGACGCATCAAGGGGAGGTATCTCGACGGCGGTCACCCCGGAGAACAGGCCATCCTTGCCGGAGGTGACGGCTTCGGCCCGTATGTCATCATGCCCGTCCCAGACGATCGTTCCCCTGCTGCCAACGATCCGCCAGCTGCTTTCCCAGCTGGTCCGCAGGCCGTCGGCGCACCAGCTGCCGCGATAGGTGAAGACTGCGCCATTGGTGAATTCGAAGATGGCGGCGGCTGAAGAACCCTGACTGTACCAGGAATTGCCCGGCTCCCACTCCCGCGCATAGACCGCGCTGGCGGCGTCCCCGGCAAGAAAGCGCGCCGCATCGAACGTGTGGATTGCCATGTCCAGGAACAGCACATGGCGCATTTCCTCGCGAAAACCACCGAAATGCGGCCCGAGAAAGAAATCACAATGCAGGCTGGTCACCTCGCCAATGACTCGGGAGGCAAC
Source organism: Phyllobacterium sp. 22229 (assembly GCF_052056495.1). Classification (NCBI taxonomy): domain Bacteria; kingdom Pseudomonadati; phylum Pseudomonadota; class Alphaproteobacteria; order Hyphomicrobiales; family Phyllobacteriaceae; genus Phyllobacterium; species Phyllobacterium sp. 22229. Next base: position 71,626 of record NZ_JBQEPA010000025.1, on the reverse strand, counting down.
AAGCTGACGGATGCGGCGGATCTGGGCGAGATAGCGCCTGTTCTGCACAACCGCATGGATACGCCCGGCCTTTCCTGCACGCCCGACAAGATCGCGCGCCTCGTCCATGGTTTCAGCCATCGGCTTTTCCGACAGCACGTGGCAGCCGGCATCAAGCCCGGCGGCCACGGTCGCATGGCGGGCGGCCGGAACGACGACGTCGAACAAAAGGTCAGGATTGGTCTTTGCCAGAACAGCGGAAAGATTGTCGGAGGCGATGGCCGCGGTGAGACCAAATTCTGCGATGCGCGCCTGCGCGCGCTCCTTCGCCAGATCGACAACACCGACAATTTCGATGTCACCCATGGTCCGGGCTGCCTCAAACCATGCTTTGCTCATGGCTCCGCAGCCGACTAAAACGGCACGCTGCATTGTCTCTCCTCCCAACGAAATTCACCAGAAACCGGCTAAATCGGTTGCAAATGTCTTCCGTAAACGTTTACGATTTCATATCGGCGAATTATTTTTGTCAATCCCCCTTTCGGTGTTTTAAGAATGAAAGGGCATCAGCGCCGAGTCGCACAGGGAGAAAAAGCGTGAGCATCCGGGACCTTGCCCGCCATCTCGACATTTCGATCGGAACAGTCTCCCGAGCCCTCAACGGGAAGGCTGACGTCAACCAGGAAACGCGCGAGCGTGTGCTTGAGGCGGCGAAGCAACTTGGCTATGTGCCAAACCAGTCCGGCCGCAGTCTCCGACAGGGTACCACCAACACGATCGGCTTCATGATTGAATCAACCATCGAGACGGTCGATACCGGCGGCAGCTTTTTCATGCCCGTGTTCGAAGGTGTCCAGTCGGTGTTCAGGCGCCATCACCTCGACCTTGTTGCACTTCTGTGCGGAACCGACGAAGAGCCTGCCGCCTATCTCAACCGTGTGGTTGCGCGTCGCTTCGTCGACGGTCTGATCATATCGGCAACCACACGCCACGACCCCCGCATCGATTTCCTGCTGGAACGCAAGATTCCCTTCATCACGCTGGGCCGCAGCGAAACAGCGGGTGACTACCCTTGGATTGACCTGGATTTCGAAGGTGTCGCCACGGCGGCGGTCCGGCGGCTTGCCGGGCTGGGTCACAGCCGCATAGCCATTGCCGTACCAGCCAGTGACATCAATCTCGGCTACATCTTTCTCGATGCCTACAAACAGGCGCTCGCCGCCAGCGGCATCGCCTTTGATCCGGCTTATGTGTTCCGGTCCCATGCCAATGAGGAGGGCGGTTACCAGATAGCAAGCGCGGTCCTTGCACAGGCGCAGATGCCGACAGCCATCATCCTCGTCAATGAAAACATGGCCCTCGGATTATACCGGCGCTTCTACGAGTCCGACATTCACCCCGGCCGCGACATTGCCGTCATCGGTTTCCGGGAAAGCACCCAGAGCCGGTTTCTGTCGCCCACGCTGACCTGTTTCAGGATTTCCCTGCGCGACCTTGGCATCAAGCTGGCGGAATCCCTGCTGTCAACCATGCCCGCTTATGAAGACCATTATCCGCAGGATAGGGTGCAGCTTGTCTGGCCGATGCAGCTGATCCCCGGCGAGAGCGACAGATCCTGATACACCACCTCGATGATTATCCCGCCGCAAAAGGAGGTGCGACGCACACTTTCGAGCGCGTCAGGAACCGCACTTCACGGCCATTATCCAGCGAAAACATGCCGCCGCGGCCCGGCACGACATCGATGATCAGCTCGGTATGTTTCCACACATCGTATTGGGAGGCGCTGATATAAACCGGTGCGCCGCCGATTTCGCCCAGGCAGACGTCGTGGTCGCCAACGATGAAGTCCCCTTGCGCGTAGCACATCGGCGACGAGCCGTCGCAACAGCCGCCCGACTGGTGAAACATGATCGGCCCGTATTCCGCCTGCAGCGTCCCAATGAGATCGAGAGCCGCTGCCGTGGCACTGACCTGGTTTTGCATGATGCCTCCCCAATGGTGATGCTGGCGGCACCACGCAGGCGCCGCCAGCTTTGCAAGGTCAGAGCGCTCAGAAGAACCCGAGCTTCTTCGGGCTGTAGCTCACCAGCATGTTCTTGGTCTGCTGATAGTGATCCAGCATCTTCAGGTGGTTTTCCCGGCCGATGCCCGACTGTTTGTATCCGCCGAATGCCGCATGCGCCGGATAGGCGTGGTAGCAGTTGGTCCAGACACGCCCTGCCTGAATGGCCCGGCCAAAGCGGTAGCAGGTGTTTGCATCCCGGCTCCATATGCCGGCACCAAGGCCATAGAGCGTATCATTGGCAATCGACAGCGCTTCGTCATTGTCCTTGAAGGTGGTGACCGAAACAACGGGCCCAAAGATTTCCTCCTGGAAAATGCGCATCCGGTTATGACCCTTGAACACCGTCGGCTTCACATAGAAACCGCCAGCGAGATCGCCGGCCAACGCGTTGCGCTCGCCGCCGGTCAGCACTTCCGCACCTTCCTGCTTGCCGATATCGATGTAGGACAGGATTTTTTCCAGCTGCTCGCTGGACGCCTGGGCGCCGATCATCGTGGCCGGATCAAGCGGGTCACCCTGGACGATTGCCTCGACACGCTTCAGCGCGCGTTCCATGAACTTGTCATAGATGGATTCATGGATGAGGGCACGGCTTGGGCAGGTGCAGACCTCGCCCTGATTGAGGGCAAACATGACGAAGCCTTCAATTGCCTTGTCGAAGAAATCATCATCCTCCGATGTCACATCCTTGAAGAAGATGTTGGGTGACTTGCCGCCCAGCTCCAAGGTCACCGGAATGAGATTCTGGCTGGCATACTGCATGATCAGGCGACCGGTTGTCGTCTCGCCGGTAAAGGCAATCTTGGCAATGCGCGGACTGGATGCAAGCGGCTTGCCTGCCTCGAGGCCGAAGCCGTTGACGATGTTCAGAACGCCCGGCGGCAGGAGATCCCCGATCAATTCGGCCAGCACCAGAATGGAAGCCGGTGTCTGTTCCGCGGGTTTCAGCACCACGCAATTGCCAGCGGCCAGTGCCGGCGCAAGTTTCCAGATCGCCATCAGGAGCGGGAAATTCCACGGGATGATCTGGCCGACAACACCGAGCGGCTCGTGGAAGTGATAGGCGACGGTATCATGGTCGATCTCGGAAATGCCGCCCTCCTGCGCCCGGACGACACCGGCAAAATAGCGCAAGTGATCAATTGCCAGGGGCAGGTCTGCGGCGGTGGTTTCGCGGATCGGCTTGCCGTTGTCCCAGGTTTCAGCCTGCGCCAGCAGCGTCAGATTGTCCTCCATGACCTGTGCGATCTTGTTGAGGATGACGCTGCGTTCGGCAACGCTGGTGCGGCCCCACGCGTCCTTGGCGGCATGGGCCGCGTCAAGCGCGGCCTCGACATCGCTCGCATCGGACCGGGCGATCTCGCACAGGACCTGGCCATTCACCGGCGAGGTATTGTCGAAATACCGCCCTGCCTTGGGCTCAACAAACTTGCCGCCAATGAAATTGCCGTAGCGTTTCTTGAAATTGGGTCGAATGGTGCGGTTGAATTCTACCTTGTTCATGGTGTTCCTCCCTGTTGCAGGGCCTGGCGCCGTGAAAACGCCGGAAAGGCCATCTGCACACTGATTGATACCGCCTCCTGCGGCCTGGAGAGGATCGCGCGCAGAGGTGCAGGTGTCATCCCGCAGGAACCATGCGGGCGAGCGCATTGTCTCACTTTTGAGACAATTGCCGGTGGCAATCAGCCAGTACGCCGCAGCGTCAGTGAATGCCGAGTTTCTTCAACTTGCGATGGAGAGTGGCGCGGCCCATACCCATCATCGTGGCGGCAAGCGAGATATTGCCATCGGCTTTGGCAAGCACGCGCTGGATGACGCTGCGCTCAGCCGCAGCAAATTCCTGCTCCACATCCATGCTTTGCCCCAGGAGGCTGGCAGCCGGCAGCGGCTTGCTCAAGGATTCATCGGTCAGACCCAGAACATGCCGGACAGTGCGGGACGCCCCGATGACAAGGTCGTCTTCGTCGACGGCAATCAGCGCGCTGGCACTGCGCTCATAGCTCACATCCGGCCCGAGCTTGGCGAGCATGATCCGCGCCTTGGGGAAGGCGAGGCGAAAATTTTCTGCTTCCACACGGCGCGCGGCATCAACGACAGCCATGGCGATCAGTTTGACGAAATCTTCCGTGAGGTCGTGACGCGCGGATGACACGTCAATGGCCGCCATCAGGCGCCCGCAATGATCGAATATGGGGGCAACCGTGCAGGACAAGGCCGTATTGCGGCTGCGGAAATGCTGATCCCGGTGAATTGTCAAAGCCCGCTGTTCGGCCAGGGCGGTCCCAATGCCGTTCGTGCCTTCGCGTTCCTCGCTCCACACGGCACCGGTCCACAGACCGATCTTGCAGAAGGTCGCATCGTCCGAAACGCTGCCGCGGCGGTCGACCGGCACCCCGTCCTTATCCGCCAGGAGCACGCAGCATCCGGCACCGCCAACGGCGGAATAGAGGCGATCCAGTGTGGCTTGGGCCGTGGTGATCAATGACCCCAGCCGTTCGCGGGCGTCCGTCAATTCGCGTTCGCTCAAAAAATCCGGCGGCGTCCCCTCCTCGGGATTCAATCCGTATAGGCGCATGGAGCGCCCCCAGGAGGCAACCAGCGCAGACTGTGCTGCAGCGCTTCCCAGAAGGGCGGACTGGATGTGTTCTGCATGCTGTCCATCGTAGCGCGAAGCCATCGGTCTCCTCCCAAAGTCCCGGCGTCCTCATGCTAGGGTAAGCTAGTTTGCTTTTCGGTCAAGGGTACGCCCTGGCGGATAAACCGGCACGCGGCGGCAATGGCCGCGTGCCGCGTTGTTTTCACCCTAGGACAGGTGATGCACCGTCTGAAGCCCATAGACCGGCGTCGGGATACCCTCCATGCGGGCCTTCAGCTGGAGTGACAGGTACTGCGAATAGTGGCGGGACTGGTGCAGATTTCCGCCATGGAACCACAGGGCCTGCTGCTGCGTCGGCTTCCACATATTGCGCTGTTCGCCTTCCCATGGGCCCGGGTCCTTCGTGGTATCCGAACCGAGCCCCCAGCATTTTCCGACCTTGTCGGCGACCTCGCGGGAGATCAGATCCGCCGCCCAGCCGTTCATCGAGCCGTAGCCCGTGGCGTAGACAATCAGATCCGCCGGAAGCTCCCGTCCGTCCTCCAGCACCACGCCGCCTTCGTTCAGCTCGCGGATATTCACGCCGCTGACCAGCTTGATCTTGCCGTCGGCGATGAGGTCGCAAGCGCCGACATCGATGTAATAGCCGGAGCCGCGGCGCAGATATTTCATGAACAGTCCGGAGTCGTCGTCACCGAAGTCCAGCATGAAGCCAACCTTTTCCAGCCGCTCGTAAAAGGCCGCATCCTTTTGGCGGATCTTGTCGTAAACCGGTTTCTGGAACTCATGCATGATGCGATAGGGCAACGAGGCAAAGATCAGATCGGCCTTGCGCGTGGTCATGCCGTTGGCGACGGCGCGTTCGGAATAAAGATCGCCGAGGCCGATGTCCATCAGGGAATCGGATTTGACGATGTGGGTCGAGGAACGCTGCAGCATGGTCACGTCAGCGCCCGCTTCCCACAGCGCTGCGCAGATATCGTGGGCGGAATTGTTGGACCCCACGACCACGACTTTCTTGCCCGCATAGGCTTCGGGGCCGGGGTGCTGGGACGAATGTTGCTGCTCGCCCTTGAATACGTCCATTCCCTTGAATTTCGGCCAGTTGGCTTTGCCGGACATGCCGGTTGCCAGGACAAGCTGTTTCGGGCGCAGCATGATTTCCTTGCCGTCGCGCTCGACGATGACGGTCCATTCACCCCGCGCGTCGTCATAATGTGCCGATTTGCAGACCGTGGAACTCCAGTAATTCAGCTCCATCACTTTCGTGTACATCTCGAGCCAGTCGCCAATCTTGTCCTTGGGGGCAAAGACCGGCCAGTTATCGGGGAACGGGATGTAGGGCAGATGGTCGTACCAGACCGGATCGTGCAGGCACAAAGACTTGTAGCGTTTGCGCCAGCTGTCCCCCGGACGCTCGTTCTTTTCGATGATGATGGTTGGCACGCCAAGCTGCCGCAAACGGGCCCCGAGGGCGATGCCGCCCTGCCCGCCGCCAACGATGACGCAATAGGGCTGGACGGAATAGCCAAGCTCAGCCGCTTCCGCCTCACGCCTTTCCTTCCAGCTCTTCCGTCCGGGTTCGCTGCCGTGCTGTGCCCCCATGGGCCGTAGAAAACCCTTCGGTTCCTCATGTCCCTTCAATTCGGACATGGTCGTCAGCAGCGACCATATGCGGCCGTTCCTGAGGCGGATGTGCCCGTATCCGCGCGCCGTGCCGGTATCAAATTCGATCCAGCCCTGGGTGACACCGTCCTCTTCGGTGGCCACTTCCTTCATGTCCTGCCGCAGGTCATGCGGCTTGATGCGCGCCAGCTGTTCGGTCAGCATGGCGCGGATCTGGTCATGGCCTTCAAGGGTCTTCAGGTTCCACGTGAACGTGACAAGATCACGCCAGTAGCAATCCTCCTGAAACAGGTTGACTGCCGCTTCAATATCGCCGTTCGCGAAAGCCTTTTCGAGCTTCCCGAGTACTGTTTCAATCTTCTGGTGGGGGCTGTCGTCAAGCATGAAATCTCCTCCATTCTGCCTGCCAATCGTATGAACTCTGTAAGATCGGATGCGGGCTCCTCCAGCCCGCCTGACCTATGACGTCAAATCGATCAAAATCTTGAGATGTTTTCCCGCGGGATCGAGAAGGGTATCGAAACCCTCCGTTACCGCCTCATCCAAAGTGATCCGCTTGGTAACGACCTTATGCGCAGGCAAGAGGCCTGAACTGATCAGCCTGATGACCCGCGGCCAATAATGCGTCGGGTAGGCCCACGACCCGCGGATATCGATGTCCTTGAAAGTAACCTGGAACCAGTCGAGCGGATTTTCATGCGGATGAAGCCCCGTCTGCACCACCACCCCCTGCTTGCGGACGGCATCGGTACAGGCTTTCAAGGCGTGCTCGTTGCCCACGCATTCAATGGCCACATCGCAACCGACGCCGCCTTCGGTCCTCGACCGGACGATGTCGCCGACCAGTTCGCGCTTCGGGTTGATGGTGATCAAATCCGGCAGGATGCTGACGGCCAGTTCCAGACGCGTATCGTTGATATCGGAGAGGAACAATTGGGCGGCACCGGCAGCCCTGGCTGCAAGCAGTGTCAACACACCAATCGGACCCGCGCCGGTCACAAGGACACTGCTTCCCGCTGTCACCCCGCCGCGATCACAGGCATAAACCGCCACGGCCGCCGGTTCGACCAGCGCCGCTTCCTCGTCGGTCATTTCATCCGGGATGCGCTGCACATTGTATTCATTCAGCAGCGCATATTCCGCCATGCCGCCGGATTGCCAGCTCAACCCCGCCAGGGCCAAATCCGTACTCAGGTGGAAAAGACCCCGATCGGCAAAATAATCGCCGGACCGCGGCATGATCAAAGGCTGGACCGAAATCCGGTCACCCGGTTTAACCGACGTCACCCCCGCGCCGACTGCTTCAACAACACCGCCGAATTCATGTCCCAAAATCTGCGGACCCTTGGCCCCGGTGAAGGGATGCGGCTCTACCGGGATAAAGATAGGCCCGGACACATATTCGTGCAGATCCGTTCCGCAAATGCCGACAAACCGGTTGCGGATCAGTACCTGCCCGGCCTGCAGGGCCGGCGAAGGCGCATCAATATCTTCAAGACGAAGGTCTTTCGCCGCATGAAAACGCAGTGCTTTCATTCATTCCTCCCGGCCCTGCTCGCGGCAGTGCCTGTCTGTTGGTCACCTCAAGCGTCCAGCCATGCGATCAACACACGCGGCTGGCCCCGCAAAACCAGTGCAAGGAACATGCCAGCAGCAGCAATTATCTTATCCACATGATTTCAAAAGACTTTTATGGAGACGGCAAAACCGGCGCCAGCGTGACTGTTGCAATCCGCTACAGCTGTGGCGCAGCACCCTGCAACAGTTGCAACACCTGGGAAGCCTGCAATCAGTGCGCGGCTTTTTGGCGGATACGGCGCAGTTGCCTGTGAACGGTTGAACGGTCGACACCAAGCAGACGGGCCGCGGCAGAAATGTTTCCGTCTGCCGCCGCCAGTGCAGCGGTCAACCGCGCATGTTCATCATGCGGTTCGTGTCCGGTGCTGACCGGACAGTTCCCGGCGCGCCGCTGGATGTGCTCGGGAAGATCAGTGAGATCGACACAGCCGTTTTCACACAGGGCCGACGCAACATCCAGAACATTGAAAAGCTCGCGGATATTGCCCGGCCAATCGTGCTGCCGCAACGCCAATACGGCTTGCGTTGAAACAACGGGAGCCGATCCCGTATCCGCCGTGCATTTCTTCAGGATTTCCGCGAGCAGCCAGTCAAAATCGCTGCGGTCCCGCAACGCCGGCAGTGACAGGGTGGCGGCGTTCAGGCGATAGAACAGGTCCTGACGAAACATGCCGTTACGCACGAGTTCGGCAAGGTCGCGGTGCGATGCGGAGAGGATGCGGACATTGACCGGTTTGGCGCGCGACGCCCCGAGAGGCAAAACCTCGCCTTCGGCCAGAACCCGCAAAAGCCGGCTTTGCAGCGCCACAGGCATGTCACCGATTTCATCGAGAAACAGTGTTCCACCGTCGGCTTCCTCGACCAGCCCCTTGCGTCCTTTCGCCAGGGCTCCGGTAAAGGCACCTGGTGCATAGCCGAACAGTTCGCTCTCGATAAGCTGCTCCGGCATAGCTGCGCAATTGACGGCGATAAAGCGTCCGCTGGCACCGCTACTGTCGTGGATGGCACGAGCCAGATATTCCTTGCCTGTTCCGGTTTCACCCTGGATCAGAATCGGCAATGACTTGCCGGCAAGCTTTGCCGCCTTTGTCTGCAGCCCAGCCAGATGCGGATCGCCGCCGCTCAACCGGCGCAGCGAGGCGGGGATGCGCTCCTGAACAACCGGCACGCCGCGCGAGGGGTAGTGCGGCTCTATCGCATGCGCGAACAGAACATTGCCGTCACGCGCAAACACCAGCCGGTCTTCGGACGGCCTTGTGCGGGTGAGGTTGCCGAGATCATCCACGTCCATATCGAAGAAGCGCGATATGGACTGCCCGATCAGGTTCGCCGGACGGCGCCAGTCGAGCCCCGAGGCTCGCGCCATGATCTTTGCGCCATCATGGGTCATGCCGATAATGCGTCCCGCGCCGTCGATCGAGATCGCCGCCTCCGGATCGACGTCGAGAAACTCGGGAGAACGCGAAAACCGCAGCACCCATTCATTGCGCGTCTGGGCCATGAGATTGGCAAGCTCGATCCGCCGCGCCGTTGCCGTCACCAGATGCAGTGCCAAGTTCTGGCTCGTCTTGATCTGCGGTGAACGCAGCAGCGAAATATCAAGCACGGCCGACAGCTGCCCCTGCGCATCATAGATGGGCGCGGCGGTACAGGTCAGCGGTGTGTGGGTGTTGTCAAAATGATCGGTCTGGTGGATCGTTAAGGGCTCGCCCGTTTCCAGACAGGAGCCAACGGCGCAGGTGCCCGCCCGCGCCTCCGACCATTCCGAGCCGAGATAAAGGCCCGCCTTTCGTAGATTGTTGTCAAAGAGCGGATCGCCGAGGAATTCGACGGTGATCCCGTCGCGATCGGACAACAGGAGCACGTAGTTCTGGCCGGCAACATGGCGAAACAGGTTTTCAAGCCCCGACCGCGCGATTGAAATCAGCTGCTCGGACTGCTGCCGGTGCTGGCGCAGCTGCGTTTCGGGAACGATATAGGCCTCGCATGCCTGTGCCGGGTCCAGCCTGTGCTGCTTGATGCAGCGCAACCAGGATTCGACCACGGTTTCATCGCGATCGGTCGAGCCTCCCAGACTTACGGTCTCGATTTCACGAATATGCTCCGAATGCAGCGACATGAGATTTTGCCATGCGCCTCCCAGCGCACCGCTCTCCCTTCTTCAGCCAGGCCAGTCTGCACGAGTTGCGCCAATTGTAAATGCGCAAGGGCTTCACAACCAATGCAACCGCAAGCCAAGCTGCTGTGCCGCCGCCGGAATAACCGGCGCCCTAACCCGCGCGCCGGATGGCCAGAATGTCGGCGAGGAAATTCTGAACGTGGTCGAGCACCTGCATCCGGTCGTGCGAAATGCCGGGAACAAGATCGAATTTCACCGCCACACCGGCATTTTCAAACGAGCGCCGCAGCGATGACAGCCGCTCGGGCCGCGTGCGCCCCGCATCATTTGCTCCCGGCATCCAATTCGTGCTGCCCTCCGCAATGGTGATTTCCCATGTTTCCAGATCCGCATCGCCGACGACCATATGCATGGGAATACGGGCCAGCCCCTCCCGGTCGAAGCTGATGCCAAATCGTTCCTGCAGATTGCGGATGCCCACCCACCAGTCCTTGTCCGGATCAAGCAGGGTCACCGAACCAGGCGCACCGATTGATGCGGCCCAAAGTTTTTGCGGATGCAGTATGGCAAAGCGATGGGTGAAGTGACCGCCGCCGGAAAACCCGAACATGGCGAATGTCTCCCAATTCTGCCGGTATTTTTCGGCGACCTCCGCAACCATATCCAGAAGGATCAGATCGTAGCGGATATCGCCCTCTATCATGAACTTGTAGCCGCTGCGCGCATCATCGCCCCGGACGCCGACGGGAAAAACCGGGCAAAGGATGGCGCAGTTGTTCCAGCGGCCGAATTCGGCGAAGCCGTCGCGGAAATCGAGGAACGATGTGCGTCCCGTACCGTGAACGGCCACCAGAAGATCGACCGTCCCGCCCTCGCCTGCAATGGGAGGCACGTAAAGGCAATAGTGAAACCGGGGATCGGATTTGCAGGCAAAAATGGCCGTGCGGCCAAGATCATAGATCGCTTGCGCCCGGTTTTCAGATGATGGTGACATGCTATTCCTCGCTACAATGATTCAAGACCGGCCACCGGCTGATTTCCTGCCAACCTCGTCAAAACGCCATCCGAGTTCCACGCCGCCATTGGCGGTGCTGAACAGAGCGGGAATGGCCTGCAGCAGTTTGCGGGTATAGTCCTGTTGCGGATGGTCGAAGATCGCGTCGCGGCTGCCCTCTTCAACGATGACTCCATTGTTCATGACGATCACCCGGTCGGCGATCTGTTCGACCACCGCCAGATCGTGGCTGATGAACAGGCACGAGAAGCCGTGTTTTCGCTGCAGCTCGGCGAACAGCTTGAGCACCTGCGCGCGGACCGTCACATCCAGCGCCGAAACCGGCTCGTCGGCAATGACGAATTGCGGCCGCCTGACAACGGCGCGGGCAATGGCCACGCGCTGGCGCTGGCCGCCGGAAAGCTGGTGCGGGAAACGCGTAGCGAACGCTGCAGACAGGCCCACCTCGTCAAGAACTTCCGCGACACGCGCGCTCTTCTCTTTGCTCGTCAGTTCCGTGGAATGGCGGAGCGCTTCCCCGATCAGGCTGCCTATCGTCATGCGCGGATCAAGCGAGGAGTAAGGATCCTGAAACACCATCTGGCAATTGAGCCGGTAATCCGCATAGTCCGCCGCCGATGGCTGGACGGACTTGCCATTGAAGAGGATCTGGCCGTCCGTCGGTTCGATCAATCCGGCAATGGTGCGTCCCAGCGTGGTCTTGCCCGATCCCGATCCGCCGACCACCGCAACGACCTCTCCCGGCATGACGCTCAGGCCGACACCGTTTAGAGCCCGCTTGGGCTGCCCCTTGCGCAACAGGCTCCGGCGCGCGGCAAAGTCGACGATAAGGCCGTCAACGGTGATCCTTGCCATGGGCGAAACCTCTACAGCTCTTGCAGGCATGCGGTGCGGCAGGGCGGAAAGCAGTTTGCGGGTATAGGGATGCTGCGGTGCGCGCAGCAGATCCCGGGTATCCCCCTGCTCGACGATTTCGCCCTGCGACATGACCACGACCCGGTCTGAATATTTTGCCACCATCGCCAGATCGTGGCTGATCATGAGAACCGCTGTGTTGTTCTCGCGCGTCAGGTCAACCATCAGTTCGAGCACATCGCGCTGGACGACGGCATCCAATGCGGTGGTCGGCTCATCGGCGATCAGCAAGGCCGGTTTGAGCAGCATCACGGCAGCCAGCATGATGCGCTGGCGCATGCCGCCGGAAAAATGATGCGGCATGGCCGCGAGCGCCGTCCGCGGGTCGCTCAGGCCAACCCGGGCCAGCATGTCGACAATGAGCCTGTGGCGCTCCCGTCCCGTCAGCCGCCGGTGCAGCCGCAGCCCTTCTTCGAGCTGGCGGCCGATTGTCATCGACGGATTGAGGGATGTCATCGGCTCCTGAAAAACCATGCCGATCCGGGCACCGCGCAATGCCTGCAGATCGCGCTTGTGCATGCCGCCGATTTCCCGGCCTTCGAAACATATCGTTCCCGCGGTACGCTGCACCGCGGGCGGATTGAGGGCGATGACCGCACGGGCTGCCATCGACTTTCCCGAACCGGACTCGCCGACAATCCCGACGATCTCACCCGCTTTGACATCGAAGCTGATGGTCTTGAGTATTTTGATCCCCGTGCGTGCCACCTCGAGGGAAAGTCCGCGCACATCGAGTAGTGGTGCGTTCTCCTGCATCGTCAGCCCCTCATCCTTGGATCAAGTTTGTCACGCAGCGCATCGCCGAGAAGATTGATCCCGAGCAGGGTCAGCGAGATGCAGAGGCCCGGAAATATGGCCAGCCACACCGCCTGGGATATAAAGGGCCGCCCGCTCGCCAGCATGTTGCCCCAGGTCGGCGCGGGCGGTGGCACGCCGAGGCCGAGGAAGCTGAGCGCGCTTTCGGCAAGCAGGACCCAGCCGAACATCGACGTGGCGAGGACCGTAAGCGGTGCGACACAGTTGGGCAGGATGTGGCGGCCCATCGTATAGGCGTTCGAATTGCCCATGACCCGCGAGGCCTCGATGAATTCCCGCTCGCGCAATGACAGGACGTTGCCGCGGACAATCCGCACGACAGTCGGGGTATAGGCGAGGCCAAGCGCCAGAATGATGCCGTACTTGTTCGCCCCGACAATCGCGAGCAGGCCGAGCGCCAGGAGGATACCGGGGAAGGCGAGCAGCGCGTCATTGAAGGTCATGACGATGCGATCAACCCAGCCGCGGAAATAGCCCGTCAATATCCCGATCAGGGTGCCGGCAGTTACGGCCAGCGCCACGGTCAGCAGGCTTATCCAGAAACTGGTCGCCGCTCCGGTCAGCAGCCGGCTGAGCACATCACGGCCGAACTCGTCCGTTCCCAGCCAATGGGCAGCACTTGGCCCGGCAAGCCTGAGTTTGAAGTTGAGGCCGAGCGGATCATAGGGCGTCCACACCGCCCCCATGAACGCTCCGGCCAGCAATGTTCCAATCAGTGCGCTACCGAGAAGCGCGTTCGGAGCCAGATTTCTCATTCGGCAGTCACCCTCGGATCAAATAGGGGATAAAACAGATCGACGACGAGGTTCACCAGCACATACACCGTTGCAATGAGCAGGAGGCAGCCCTGGATGACGGGATAGTCCCTGGCGAAAATGGCATCGACAAGCAGACGCCCGAGGCCGGGTATGGTGAACACCGTTTCAACCACGGCGATACCGCCGAGCAGATTGCCGAGGACGATGCCGATCAGGGTCCAGGTCGGGCCAAAGGCATTCTTGAAGGCGTGCCGCCAGAGAACTGCGGATTCCGACAGGCCCTTGGCCCGGGCGTGGGTAATGTAATCCAGCTGCATGACTTCCAGCGTCGAGGCGCGCGCCATGCGCAGGATCACACCGATCTCATGCAGGAAAAGCGTTACCACCGGCAAGATGATATAGAGCAGTCCCTGCGGAAGATTCTGTGACATGGAGACATAGCCAAGCACTGGAAGCCAACCGAGCTTCAGCCCGAAAAACAGCAGCAGGAGCAGCCCCATCCAGAACGCCGGAATGGAGAGCAGGATGGTTGCACCGCCGACCAGTGCCACGTCCGTCATGCTGTTTTGCCGCCAGGCCGCGATCATCCCTGCCGGTACGGCAACAATGCTGGCCAGGAAAACCGCAATCAGCACGATTTCCGCACTGATGCGCAGGCGTGACAGTATCAGCGGCAGAACCTCCTGCTGATTGGTGATCGACCGGCCAAAATCCCCGTGCAGCAGATTACCGAGCCAGATCGCAAACTGGGCGGGAATGGGCTGATCGAGCCCCAGCCTGGCGCGCAGATCCGCAAGGCTCGCCGGATCCGCCAGGTCACCCAGCATCAGCGATGCCGGATCACCGGGAATGAGGCGGATGAGAAAGAACACGGACACCGCCACGATGAACAATGTCGGGATTGCTGTGCCAATGCGGGTAATGGCGAACTTCAGCATGCTGACCTCTCAAGCCTGCGGGAACGCGGCCACTATTGTTCGAGACTGAGTTCCCAAAGACGCAGCTTGGACTGCCAGACAGGCGTGCCCTTCAGCCGTTTGCCGTTGACGGTTTCGCCGGTCCCGTTGCAGTAAATGATCAGGGGAACATCGTGCAGCAGCTTTTTGTGAAGCTCGTCGAAGATGGCCTGCCGCTGCGCCTGATCGGACACTTCCATGGCCTTGGCAATCAGCTCCAGCACTTCGGGGTTGTCCCAGACCTTGCGCGGCTGTTTGTCCTTGGGCCCGGAGAACTGCTCGAAGCTCAGAGCCGGATCGAGGCGCGCGGAATAGGAGAAGGACATCATCTGGTATTTGCCGGAATTGTAGCGGTCGAGCTGTGTTGACCAGTCGAGGACCTCAATGCGGGCATTGATCCCCACGGCCTGAAGCATGGCCTGTGCCACCACCGCCGCATCGAAACTTGGTGCGGTGGGCCGCTTGTTGGCGATGATGTTGATTTCCTCGCCCTTGTAGCCGGCCTTGGCGAGCAGGTCCGCCACCTTTGCCGGATCAGGGGCGAAGGCTTCTTTCTGGATGTCGCTGTAGTAGCGCGAGCCGGGGAAGATGGCGGAATTGTTGGGACGGCCGGTACCGTTGGTCGCCTGTGCGACAAGGGTCGGAAGATCGAGCGCCGCAGCGATGGCTTGCCGCATCTCCACCTTGGAAAGCAGCGGATCTTTGGTCTGCATCAAGAATGTATGCTTGGAGGCTTCCGCTCCTGCCGTCACGGTGAAATTCGCATTGGCTGAAAACTCCGGAATGTCGGTGCTTAGAACCGATGCGACGTCAAGGGCGCCGGACAAAAGTCCGGCTTTCACCGTGGCCGGATCGGGCACGACGAGGAATTTGATTTCCTTGATCAGCGGGCGCTTGGAGCCGACATAGCCATCGGCCTTGTCTCCCGCTGGCGACACGTAGTTTTCAAAGGCGTCGAGGGTGATGTATTCCCCGCGCTTCCAATCACCGAACTTGTAGGGCCCGGTGCCGATGGGCCTGTCCCAGCTTCCGTCAGCCTTGACAGACGCTTTCTGCAGCACGGCGGTCATTCCGCAATCCGTGCGCGCCAGCGTGTCGAGAAAAATCGCACTCGGGTGATTGATCTTCATGACCACGGTTTGCGGATCAGGCGTCGTGACGGCATCCACCTTGAGACCGTTGCGGCCGTCAAATTCCGGCAGGCAGCGCCACTCGGTCTTGGGGTCCATGTAGCGGGTCCAGCTCCACAGCACATCGGCGGCGGTCAACGGTTCGCCATTGTGAAAGGTGACGCCGGACCTGAGCTTGAATGTATAGGTCAGCCCATCCGGCGAAAGCTCGAAGCTTTGCGCAAGCAGCGGACCGACGGAGCCGTCTTCCTTGTAGCCGACAAGCCCCTCCACCGTGTGCAGAACCACCGCATCCGTATAATCGTCACGGTTGACACCGGGATTGGAACTGCGAATGTCAGCCGGAATTGCCGCCGTGATCGACTGGGCGGCGGCGGGGACCGCAAGCAGCCCCAATGCCAATGACATCAAAATAGCATTCTTCATGTTCTGAACCCCATTATTCATCCGGGCTTAGGTGCCCGTTGGTTGAAGAAGGAAAGATTTCCGTCCTTTAAGCGGCTGCGACTTGAACCGGCTCCGACCGAAGGCTGTAGCGGGTGAAGTTGCGGTTGATGGCCGGCAGGCATGCAACCTCCATGGTGCCGCTGGCGGGGTGCATGATGACCATGGCAACCGTGGCCGAAAGATTGCCTTCGGTGTTCAATCTCGGCGGCCTGCAAACGGCATAGGGCGTCAGAAAGTCATCGAAGAAGGCGCGCTTCATATCGGCGATGCCGAGTTTTTCCCCGGCTTCCTCCAGTATCTTGCGCACGCGCCAGTCCCGGTATGGGCTTTCCGGCACATGCGGCAGCCCCGTATCCCGCAGTTTCGACAGTGCCACGGGACTCACCCAGTGATTGGCGTGAACAACCAGACCATTGGCCGGCAATATCTGGAACACCTCGTCAGGTGCGCATTCAAGATCGATGGCAAAGCCCGCGCCGGTCGAGAGGATCATGTTGTTGGAACAGGCCTTCGGCGTTCCCGCCACCGCCCGCATCGCAAGGGCAAAATGCTCCTGCTCCAATGCCTTGCGACGGATCAGCGCCAGGGGAACACCCTGCTGCCGGTAGTCGCGATCGGATTCAAGATAGTTTGCAGTGATGCAGACGCCGGCGCTGTTCATGCCGTTCCGCGCAAGACCGCCCGCTTCGACGAATGTCAGGAAATCAGGGCCGTCCTCCTGCAGAACCCGCAGGACAATGGCCGTCTCGGCGCACTCCGTCTTCCAGTCCCAGTTCTGGCCATGAATGACGGTGCCATCCAGGCTTCTCTCGGGAAGAATGACCGCCCCGGTGCATCCGTCATCGATCTCATCCTCTTCGTCCAGCGGCGCGTTCTTTTCCAGACGCGCCTTGGCAATGACTTCGGTGCGGGCATTGATCATGACGATATCGTCGAAAGCAACGCCGGCGCCCTCGGCGATGCCGCGCATCTCCTCGATATAGTGCGCACCGAAATTCGCAATTTCTCCGGCAAACTCCTCGATGAGGCGGGTCTTTTCCGCTGCGCTGTAGCCCAGCTTGGCAAGCTGGTCGCCATACAGCGCAACACTTTTTTTCACGCGCTCGGGTACCGCAGCGCCGTATTGGCGCCCGCGCTCAAATGGCGTCCCGGAGACAGTTACGAAGGGAAAGGATGTCGGATAGGAATTCATCGCTGCGCCTTATAGTGTATTTTGTTTGATTTACGTACACTTTAATACACAATGATTGCGTGTCAATTGGCTTTTATGCAAAAATAAGCCGCATAGGATATGGAGCCAGAATTGACCGTCAGTGACCTGCAAATAGAAATCGCCCGCCAGATCGTTTCCTTGGCCTCGTCGGAGCGGTGGCCTGTCGGAGAGCGCGTGTCGGATTTTGCCCTGGCCAGAAGGCTGGGTGTCTCGCGGTCACCCATCCGCTCGGCCCTTGCCTTGCTGGCAAGCCGCGGCGTTCTAGCCCACGCGCCTGGACGGGGCTACGTCCTCGCTCTCCTGCCGGATGGCAATGGCGATATCGATGGCATCGCCCCGCCTTCGGAACTGGAGGATATCCACAAACGGCTGATGGCCGACCGGGCGACGGGCGCAATACCGATGGAGGTGTCAGAGACGCAGCTGGCGGAGCGTTATGACGCCACGCGGGGTACCATTCGCAAAGTCCTGCTGCGGTTTGCCGCCGAGGGTCTCGTCCAGCGCCAGAGAGGCCATGGCTGGGCTTTTGCCGAAAGCCTCGATACCGACCAGGTTGAGGAGGAAAGCTATCAGTTCCGCATGATCCTGGAATGCGGCGCTCTGCGCCATCCCGGTTTCAGGGCGGACAAGGATCATCTTGCATCCATCCGCGCGGCGCAGGCGGATATCATGCGCATTCCGCCCGCATCGGTCCAGCGGGATCAGTGGTTCAGCGTCAACGCGTCGTTCCACGAAGCCCTGGCCGTCTGGTCCGGCAATCGTTTTCTTGTCCAGGCCGTTCGCCAGCAGAACAGCCTGCGGCGTATTACCGAATATGCCTATTTCGAGCGGCTTCCGCACGAACGCATCCGTCAGGTCTGCATCGAACACATCGCCATTCTCGACGCCCTTTCCGAAAACGACCTGACCTTTGCCGAGGCGCTTTTGCGCCGTCACATCGAAGGCGCCAGCCGCTATGAGGTGGACTAACGGGATGCTGGGAAGACCATCCGCCCGGTCATAATCAACCCGTTTTTCCAGTGATTCCCAAAAAAACAACCATAACTAGAAATAAAGACTCCAGACGATAGAAACTGCCGGCATATTCGCGTATTGCAGACAACGATAAATATGTGCGGGGGTGCATCCAATGAATGAAGCCATTCGGGAACTTTTGGCTAAGGTAGGCGGCTTGCCGGTCGCCGTCGAACAGATCAGCGATGAAGAAGACCTATACAATGCCGGGTTGTCCTCATTCGCGTCTGTCCAGCTGATGCTGGGCATCGAGGACAGATTCGACATTGAATTCTCGGACCAGTTCCTCAACCGCAAATCCTTTGCCAGCATCAAGGCTATCGAGCGGACAGTGGAAGCGATCCTCAAGAACAATGAGGATGCCTGATGAACGCCGGCGCCGGTAACAGCCTACAGCAGCGCGCAACACGCGTTGCCGCCATCGCCGCCCAGTTCGCCGACAATGTCGACACCCAGGCACGCTTTCCGCGCGAAGCTATCAGCGCGATGAAGGCCGAACATCTGCTTGGTATCCAGATTCCCGCCGATCTTGGCGGCGAGGCGGCACAGGTCGAGCAGATTGCAGAAATATGTTCCATCATCGGACAGTCCTGTGCTGCCAGCGCGATGATTTTCGCGATGCATCACATCAAGCTGTCGAGTCTTGTCGAACATGGCCAATCTGCGCAATGGCACCGGGCCTTTATGCGCCGGGTTGCGGCCGAGCAGTTGCTGCTGGCATCTGCAACCACCGAAGGCGGCATTGGCGGGGATTTGCGCAACAGCATATGCGCCATCGAAATTGACGGCGATGTCTGCCGCCTTGAAAAGAATGCGACAGTCATTTCCTACGGCACCGAAGCCGATGCGATCCTGATCACCTCCCGCTCGGGCGCGGAGGCCGCATCCTCAGACCAGGTCATGACCGTTTTTGTCAAGGATCAGTATACGCTCGAGAAGACAAACGGCTGGGATACCCTCGGCATGCGCGGCACCTGCTCGGAAGGGTTCGTTTTCCGGGGAGCTGGCAGCACGGAGCAGATCCTGCCCCACCCTTTCGCTGAAATCGCGGCGCAATCCATGCTTGCCATGGCGCATCTCCTCTGGAGCGCGCTCTGGTACGGGATTGCAGTCGATGCCGTCACCCGGGCCCAGTCCTTCGTCAGGGCAGCAGCCAAGCGTGCGCCCGGCGTTCAGCAGCCGGGAGCATTGCGCGTCGCCGAAGCGTCGAACATGCTGCAGATGCTGAAGTCCGAAATCGTCGCCTGCCTCAACACCTACCGGCATGCCAAGGACGACAGCGACAAGCTTGCCTCCATGGGCTTTGCCATCACGATGAACAACCTGAAGGTTGGCGCATCGCAATCCATTCTGCAGATCATCAATCATGCCATGCTTGTCTGTGGCATCATGGGTTACAAGAACGGAACACCCTACAGCCTCGGCCGGCATTTGCGCGACGCCAATTCGGCACAGCTCATGGTTTCCAATGAGCGCATTCTTGGCAACACCGCCACGATGCT
Organism: Phyllobacterium sp. 22229; assembly: GCF_052056495.1. Taxonomy (NCBI): domain Bacteria; kingdom Pseudomonadati; phylum Pseudomonadota; class Alphaproteobacteria; order Hyphomicrobiales; family Phyllobacteriaceae; genus Phyllobacterium; species Phyllobacterium sp. 22229. Next base: position 51,894 of record NZ_JBQEPA010000025.1, on the reverse strand, counting down.
GCTCATCCATAAACAGAACACCAGTCTTTTGGGGTAACGGGGTAACACGGCATGGACGCTCAAATATCTTTTCTCGACCGCCTGTTTTCGGCCGGTCTCCTGCTCGATACCGGCGTTGACGGTCTTTATGGACGCAGCGGCCGTTTCGAGGACGTCATCGCCGCATTCGAGCGGCTGATTGACCGCACCGGCGGCGGCGATGGTGCAGAAGCCATCCGCTTCCCGCCCGGGATGAACCGCGCCATCTTCGAAAAAAGCGGCTACATGAAGAGTTTTCCGCAATTGGCCGGAACCATCCACAGCTTCTGCGGATGCGAGCTTGACCATGTCAATCTCATCCAGTGCATGGATGCGGGCAAGGACTGGACGAAGGAACAGGAAGCGACTGATATCGTGCTGACGCCGGCCGCCTGCTATCCGCTCTATCCCGTCATTGCCCAGCGCGGCGACCTGCCGGCAGACGGCGGACTGTTCGACCTGCAATCCTATTGCTTCCGGCACGAACCGTCGAAAGACCCGGCACGCCAGCAGATGTTCCGCATGCGTGAATATGTCCGCATGGGCAAGGCCGACGACGTGATGGAATTCCGCCAGCTCTGGATCGAGCGGGGCACGGACATCATGCAGCGGGTGGGTCTTCCCGTTCACATCGACGTTGCCAACGATCCCTTCTTTGGCCGCGCCGGGCGCATGCTCGTCAACAATCAGCGCGATCAGAACCTGAAGTTCGAACTGCTTATCCCGATCACGTCAATCGAAAACCCGACCGCCTGCATGAGCTTCAACTATCATCAGGATCATTTCGGCACGAAATGGGGCATTCAATTCGCCGATGGCACGACGGTCCATACTGCCTGTGTCGGATTTGGCCTGGAGCGGATTGCACTCGCCCTGTTCCACCACCATGGCCTCGACATCGAAGCGTGGCCGGAGCAGGTTCGCCAGGAATTGTGGGGCTGACCGGCGGCATGCAAGCTGTTTTTCCCCATATCGATCCGCAGACATACCGGCCGCATGCCCTGCATGCGCAGGACCGGATTTGGCCGGAGACCAACTGCTACGTTGATCTGTGGATCGAGGTTCTTGCCGCACAGAACCTGCCGCCAGAAGCAATGCTGGGCTTCACCCTGAACCAGGATTTTGAAGGCGACCAGTTTACCTTTTTCAAGGTGCCGCTGGAGGATCTGGAGACGCTCTATGGCATTCGCGTCGGCGAGCTTGCCATCTTTGACACGGTGGAAAGCCACGTGGCCGCACAGATGGCACGGGGCCGCCTCACCCTCGTGGAAATGGACAGCTATTTCATGCCGGACACCCATGGGGTGGGCTACCGCAGCGAGCACGGCAAGACGACGGTTGCCATCAACCGCATGGATACGCAAAACCGCAGCCTCGATTATTTCCACAATGGCGGCTTCTTCCGCCTGGACGGCGACGATTTCGACGGCCTGTTCCAGCGTCATCTGACCGCTGAGGATATGCCGTTCCTCCCCTACACGGAATTTGCAAAATTCCCGGACAGGCCAGCCGATGCCGCGTCCATACGCGAGATATCCGCGCGTCTCTTGCCCGGCCATTTCACCCGCCGGCCCGCAGCAAATCCCATTCGTGCGTTCATGGACGTGTTTCCGCTGCAGGCCGAGGCCGTGGCGGAGCGGCCCTTTGCATTCTTCCACAAATACGCCTTCAACACGATGCGCCAGCTGGGCGCAAACTTCGAACTCGCCGCCAGCCATCTCGCATGGCTGCGCCCGGACGGGGCCTTTGCAGCGGCCGCAAACGACGCGATCCGCATTGCCGAGGTTGCCAAGGCGGCGCAGTTCCAGCTTGCCCGTGCCGTCACGCGCAAGAAATTTGCTCCGCTGGCCGATGCGCTCATGCCCGCCGCCGATGCGTGGGATCGCATGATGGATGTTCTGGCTTCGGAACTCGGCCATCCCAAAGTGCATGCCGCCGAAAGCCGCGTGGACGCTTGACGCGGATGGAGAGCGTGCCGCGGCCGATCAGCACCGGAGACGGCCAGCACCTCGACGATGCATGGCATCTCATCCTGACGGCGTCGGGCGAGGCATCCGGGCCGGATCAGCTGCGCCGCGAAAGCGCTTTGCCGGATGTCCCGGTACCGGGCACGGTGGCCGAAGCCCTGGAACGGGCCGGCCGCTTTGAACGCGGCGCTCCCTTTCCGCTCAATCAACAGGATGCCTGGTACATCCGAGCGTTCGGCAACGAACCGGCGGGAATGGCCATTCTTCGTTTCGAAGGGCTGGCGACAATTGCCGAAGTCTATTGGAACGGCAGCCGAGTTTTGCAGTCCGCCAATATGTTTCTGGCATCGGACGTTACAGTCGAATTGACCGGCAAGGACGAGCTTGCCATATGCTTTCGCGCATTGGCGCCTCTTCTTAACCGGAAAGGCCCCCGCGCACGCTGGCGCACCCAACTGATGAACGAACCGGGCCTGCGCCTCCTGCGGACCACACCTCTGGGCTACATGCCCGGCTGGTGTCCTGAAATTCATCCGGCAGGTCCATGGCGTCCTGTAAAGCTGTTGCGGCTGGACGAAGAGCCGATAGCCAACATCGACATCCACAGCGAATTGACCGGCGGAGGAGACGGCATCCTCAGCGTAAGTTTCGCTTATTCGGGATCGTTTGAACGTCCCGTTGTGGAATGTTCCGGCTGCAGCATCGAAGCCGTTCTGAACGAAGACGGCCGCTGGCATGCGCGTCTTGATATACCGGGCGCCACTCCGTGGTGGCCCCACACACATGGTTCACCGGTGCTGCATGATGTCGTGCTGCACGCCGGGCAGGAAACATATCGGATGGGGCGCACCGGCTTCAGGAGCCTGGAAATCGACCGGGGTGGGGACAGCCAGGGCTTTGCCTTGATTGTCAACGGCAAGCGCATTTTCTGCCGGGGCGCGGTCTGGAGCTCCGCCGACATTGTCCGCCTGCCGGGCAAACGCAGGGATTACGCACCCTGGCTGCGCCTTGCCGCGGATGCCGGAATGAACATGATCCGCGTCAGCGGCATAACGGCCTATGAAAGCAATGATTTCTTCGATCTGTGCGACGAACTCGGCATCCTGGTCTGGCAGGATTTCATGTTCGCCAATTTCGATTACCCGGTGAAGGATGCCGAATTCGCAGCGCAGGTCGGCGCGGAAGCCCGGCAGTTCCTCAAGCGAACGCACGCGGCCCCATCCCTGGCGGTCCTGTGCGGCGGCAGCGAAATCTACCAGCAGGGCTCCATGCTGGGCTTGCCGGAAACCGTTTGGAAAGGGCCTCTGACCGAGGAAATCCTGCCATCCCTGTCACGCAGCCTGCGTCCAGACGTGCCGTACGTTGCCAATTCACCATGCGACGGTGCCCTGCCCTTCATTGCCAATGCCGGCGTCAGCCACTATTACGGTGTCAGCGCCTATTGCCGGCCGCTGGACGATGCGCGCCGCGCCAATGTCCGCTTCGCTACCGAATGCCTGGCGTTTTCCAACGTTCCGGAAGCCCGCACATTGACAGCGCACCTGAATGTGCCCGCAGTCCACCATCCCCGCTGGAAAGCAAGGGTGCCCCGCGACAACAATGTATCCTGGGACTTCGAGGATGTGCGGGAAGCCTATCTTGCCATGCTGTACGGCTTCGATCCCACGACACTGCGCCGCGAAGACATGCCATCCTACCTGCACCTGTCCCGGGCGGTAACCGCCGAAGTGATGGAAGCCACTTTTGCCGAATGGCGGCGGCCAGGAAGCAGTTGCTGGGGCGGACTGGTCTGGATGCTGCAGGATCTTCTGCCGGGGGCGGGCTGGGGCATCATCGACAGCACGGGTGAACCGAAGGCCGCGTGGTACGGTTTGAAACGCGCCTGGCGCGCCGTCAATCTCACCCTCACGGACGAGGGCGTTAACGGGCTGGCGCTTCACATCGTCAATGAACGGCCGCAAGGGCTGGAAGCCAGCGTGGAGGTCACATCCCTGCGCGCCGGGAAACAGCCGGTTGTATCGGGCCGCCGTGATCTGACGCTCAAACCGGGCCAATCCATGACACTGGCGGCAACGGATCTGTTCGGCGCCTTCTTTGATACAACCTATGCCTATCGTTTTGGCCCGCTTTCCCATGATGTGACCGTAGCGCGCTTGAAGGACCCGCAATCCGGTACGGTTCTCGCCGAGGCTTTCCATTTTCCGCAAGGCCGCACGAAAGCCTTCCATGACGCGGCAATTGAAACCGCCCTTACACTGGAAGGGAATGTCTGGTTCCTTGAGCTGACGACGCCCGTGCTCGCCCAGTCAGTGCACGTGGATATCGAGGGCTATCGCCCCGATGACAACTGGTTTCATCTGGCGCCTGGCGAGCCCAAGCGGCTCGGACTGAGCCCCCGGGACGGCACCACGCTTTCGACCCGCCCAACCGGCGAGATCCGTATTGCCGGAAGTTCCCGCATCGTCTGGTTTGAGTGATCGTCAACCCTGAAAACGCAGTGCCATCCGTTCGAGCGCGTCAATATAGATAGTGCGGGCATGCTGCGGTGTGAGATTGTGATCCGCATCGGGGATCTTCTTGACCGACACATTGGGATACCCGGCAATCCTGTCTTCCCGCGCATCGAAATAATAGCCGAAATATTCAAGCCCCGGATCCCGGTAGCTATAGAGCAGTTCAACGGGAATCTGCCTGTCCTTCAGCACGCCGAATGCCTTGTAAATCGCCCGGCCTTCCGTCGTCCGGCCGCGAAGCAGATGCCGTGCCCGTTTGGCAATGCGCCGGCCCATTCCTCCGGCAACGTTTCGGGCAATGCCGGCAAAATCCAGTTCGCCGCGGACAAGACGTTTGAATGTCGAGGCGCGCAACAGGCGGCTGCCATATTCTTCCAGGGTTCGGCTGCCTTCGCGCACGGCCTCGTCGACCGAACGTCCCGGTTCCCAGTAAAAGGTAATGGGATTGACGAGGACCGCACCGGACAGCCGCGGGTCGGCAACGGCGCTCTGAAACCCGAGATAAGCGCCGCTGCAGCGGCCCGCAGCGATGATCGCCGGCGTGCCGAGGCCATTGAGAAAAGACAGCGCTTCGGCAACATCGGCATTCTGCGCATCATGATAGAGTACCTGATCGGGAACGCCGGGGACTGGCGGACTATCGGATGCATTGGCCGTATCAAACCGGAGCGAGGCGACGCCGCGCCGTGCCAGCGCGCGCGCTATGGTGACAATCGTTCGTCCCCATCCCGCATGCCGGTCATAGGCAGAGGTCAGGAACAAGACCGTCGCGCCGCGCCTTGCCCCCTGCGGCTCGCACAGCACGCCATAAAGCCGGTCACCACGACCGAAACGCAGCGGGGTTTCGCAGAAGTCATCGCCCTGCAGCATTCCAGGCTTCACATCCCGTATGACAGGTGCTTGGACTTCAGGAGACGCGATGCGTCCCGCAACACCAGCAGCCCAGTCGGCAATGCGGCCGGCAACCGCAAGCGGCAGCTGCGAAATGACAGGATTGGAAACCAGCTTGTCGTAGCTGGTATAGTCCTCAATTGCCGTGTCGATGCCGAGCTGGCTGAGATGCGCTGCGAACTCCCGGTCGGACGGCCGGTCCACCCGCGCCAGAACCAGACATTCCGGCGCAATTTTGCTGCCAAGCGTCATCAGGTTTGCCCGGCGCAATCCTTCCGCCACTTCCGCGGGCAGTTTCAGCGACGCAATAGACACACCAGTTTTGTCGCGCTGGGCTTCCGGCAAGCCAAGGTCGGCGTCGACCATGCCGGACCAGATCGACAGTTCGCGCGTATAATGGCGGCCTGAAACGACCGGAGCCATGAACGCAATAGCGTCGAGCCCGTCGATGCGGCCCGCAGCATCGGCGGCAATCACGCAACCCAGGCCCTGGCTCAGAACAATGACGCGCTGGCAGCCTGAGAGGTCCTTCAGCAATGCCGCCCCGGCCACAAGCGCATCACTCCAGACCGCCAGCCCTTTGGAAAAGTCACCACCATCCAGCGCGTCGCCGGTTCCCGGCCAATCGAAGCGGAAGGAGGGAATGCCCTTCTCTGCCAGTTGCTCCGCAATGATGCGCCAGAATTTGCGGATGCACAGTTCTTCAAGCCCCCATGGGCTGGCGAAAAGCACAGCTGTATTACCCGAATGATCCGCATCAGCCTGTTGAAAAAGTCCAATCGTCTGATTGAAAACAACAGGCTGCGCGGCCGCCCGCCCCCCTATCCTTACAGCGTCCGCAAATTCCCCAGACTGCCTATGGATTTCCTTGTTCATGGTCCGCCTCGCCCCCGATGCTGAATGGATTGATCTAGCAGAGGAACAGGGGCAATGGCCACCCGCGCTTGTCATTCCGGTTACCAAACACATAAGAATTCGGCCGGCTGCGCGTGAGGGCAAACAGCTGTAGTGACAATCGGCCCGAGTCTCCATTAACATCAGGCCCGGATTACCTTGGGGCGGCCAATGGTTGAATCAGACTGTATGCCTGCTTCGCGCCGGACACCGCTGACCCGTATAGTGACATCGCGGGAGAAAAACATGGCCTCATACAAATATGGAAAATACCTGCTGAGATACGAGAGCGATCAGTTTGACAAGGAATTCGAGCCTGGGTCTGTCCCCTACAATTCCGGTATTTACCGCTGCAAAAACTGCGGGGAGGAAATAGCGGCACCGGAAGGCGTGCCGCTCCCGGCGCAACACCGGCATTCGAACAGCCTGCCAATCGTCTGGCAGCTGCTCGTCTATGCGGCTCCGAGAGACTGAACATCCGCACATCGCCAGCGGGCGGCGGGCCTATTACATCGCTGCCCATGGGCCGGCCGCGCGCGCCAGGAGCCTTTCACAACAATGAGTGTTCCACAGCCAAGCTGCCCGGATTTGCAAATTGGAAGCCTAAACGCTTTTCAATTACGCCGAATGCGGCCATAGTTACGGCGTTCGAATTGGAGGATTAAATGAAAAAAATTCTGATCACGGCAACAATACTCTTTGCTGCTCTTGGGTCAGCGGCACAGGCTGACGGAACTCTGGACAAGATCAAGTCCTCTGGCACCATCACGCAGGGTGTACGAGAGTCATCCGGATTGGCCTATACGCTCGGCAACGGCGTCTATACCGGCTATCACTACGATGTCTGTCAGAATATCATCGCGGACATCAAGAAGAAGCTTGGGCTTGAAAAGCTGGATATCCGGTATCAGCCCGTCACATCGCAGAACCGCGTGCCTCTGGTCCAGAACGGCACCGTCGATCTCGAATGCGGTTCGACCACAAACAATGCCGCTCGCGCGAAGGATGTGGCATTTGCCGATACCGTGTATGTCGAGGAAGTGAAAATCGCTGTCCGCGCCAACTCGAACATCAGCAAGCTGGAAGACCTGAACGGCAAGAACGTGGCGACCACGACCGGCACCACCTCCGTGCAGACCCTGCGCAAGAACAAGCGCGGCAAGGACATCAGCTTCAACGAGGTCTATGGCAAGGATCACGCCGACAGCTTCCTCTTGCTGCAGAGTGGCCGCGCCGATGCCTTCGTGATGGACGCCTCGATCCTCGCAGCCAATATTGCCCGCGCACAGAAGCCAAGCGATTTCAAGGTCCTGCCGGAGGTCCTTTCGGTTGAGCCCATCGCCATCATGATCCGGAAGGATGACCCCGAGTTCAAGAAGGCGGTCGACGAAAGCATCGTGGAACAGATCAAGGCGGGTACAATCGCCAAACTCTACGACAAGTGGTTCATGCAGCCCATTCCACCGAACAATGTTTCGCTGAACATGCCGGCGTCGGAAGCCACCAAGGAAGCATGGGCCAATCCGAACGACAAGCCGACCGAAGACTACAAGCAGCCCGGTCAATAGGCTTGGGCTTACCAGGGATCAGGGCCGGGAAACGCAGTACCGGCCCTGTTAATGCAACACGTGCGGATGGGCGATAAAGCCTGTCGGCTGACGGCGCGACTGCGGAGGCCGGCTGGGACAAACCTCCGGTCACTGCCCGCAGCCGGATTCAAATTGGCCGGGCTGGGATCGGTTGGCGAGCGGGTGGGCAAGGTATGATGGCGTATTGGCAGAACGTATGGGATCGCTGGCAGTTTCTTTGGGATGACCGGGGTGACGGCGTCACCTACTTTCAATGGATGCTATCGGCTTGGGGCTATACGGTTGCCGTGGCCGCCGCCTCATTGGTCATCGCCCTGGTGTTCGGTATCCTCATTGGCACCTTGCGCACGCTGTCGGGACACCGGATCATCTCCGCCTTCGCGGCGGGATGGGTTGAACTTTTCCGCAATATTCCCATCCTCGTCCAGCTCTTCATCTGGTTCTTCGTGATTTCCGAACTTGTTCCGGGCATGCGGAGCGTGCCGGGCTTCGTTTTGGCCTGCTGTGCGCTCGGCTTCTTCACGTCCGCCCGCATTGCCGAACAGATACGTGCTGGTATCCAGGCCTTGCCGACAGGCCAGCGCAACGCCGCTTATGCCGTCGGCTTCACTCAGTTCCAGGCCTACCGCTATGTGATCCTGCCACAGACCTTCCGCATCATCATTCCGCCACTGACCAGTGAGGCGATGAACATCGTCAAGAATTCGTCGGTCGCCTTCGCGGTCTCGATTCCCGAACTGATCAGCTTCGCCATGCAGACGCAGGAAGAGACCTCGCGCGGGGTCGAGGTCTATCTGGCAGCGACAGTGCTCTATGCGGTGACCGCGCTGGTGGTCAACCGGGTCATGGCCTTCATGGAACGGCGGATGCGCATACCCGGCCTGACACTCCAGACGCAGGGAGCGCATTGATGGCTACGCTCGACTTTTCATTCTATACATGGGCCAACATCAGCAATTATCTGCTCAGCGGCCTCTATTTCAGCGTCGCGCTCACGATCGCCGCCACCGTCGGCGGCATTGCCCTGGGCACCATCATCGCCCTGATGCGCCTGTCCAACATCAAGCCGCTGGAATATATCGCGACCTGGTATGTCAATGTGTTTCGCAGCGTACCCCTGGTGATGGTGATCCTCTGGTTTTTCCTGCTGGTGCCGTCCGGTTTCTACGACCTGTTCCCCGGCGGAAGCGGCCAGAAATACCGGGCCGAGATTTGCGCCCTGATTACCTTCGTCGTGTTTGAAGCGGCCTTCTTCAGCGAGATCGTGCGCGCCGGCATCCAATCCCTGCCGCGCGGCCAAACCAATGCGGGGCAGGCTCTCGGCATGACCTATGCGCAGAACATGCGCTACATCATCCTACCACAGGCGATCCGCAACATGCTGCCGGTCTTCCTGACCCAGACCATCGTGCTGTTCCAGGATACCTCGTTGGTCTATGCGATCGGTGCCTACGACATCCTCAAGGGTTTCGAAATCATGGGCAATACGTTCGGCAGGCGGATCGAAACCTATCTCCTGGCCGCCGTGGTCTATTTTATCATCTCCTTTTTCTTGTCCATGCTCGTCAAGAAATTGAACCAGAAAATCCGCATCGTGCGCTGAACTGAAGGACGCAATCACAATGATCGAAATGAAAAGCGTTTCCAAATGGTATGGCACGACCCAGGTCCTCAACGACTGCTCCGTCAAGATTAACAAGGGAGAGGTCGTTGTCGTTTGCGGGCCGTCCGGCTCGGGCAAATCCACCCTGATCAAGACCATCAACGCGCTTGAACCCATCCAGAAGGGCGAAATCTGGATCGACGGCGTCGCCGTTCACGACAAGGCCACCGACCTGCCGAAATTAAGAAGCCGCGTCGGGATGGTCTTCCAGCACTTCGAACTGTTTCCGCATCTGTCGGTTACGGACAATCTCATCATTGCCCAGGTGAAGGTGCTTGGCCGCCGGCGCGACGAAGCCAAGAAGCGCGGCCTGCAAATGCTGGAGCGTGTCGGCCTCATCGATCATCAGCACAAATTTCCCGGCCAGCTTTCCGGCGGCCAGCAGCAGCGCGTGGCCATCGCCCGTGCGCTCTCCATGGATCCCATCATCATGCTTTTCGACGAGCCGACATCGGCCCTCGATCCGGAGATGGTGGGCGAGGTGCTTGACGTCATGGTCGGCCTCGCCTCCGAAGGCATGACCATGATGGTGGTGACGCATGAAATGGGTTTTGCCCGGAAAGTCTCCAACCGCGTCATTTTCATGGATGTCGGCGGGCGCATTCTCGAGGATACAACCAAGGACGAGTTCTTCGGCAAGATCGAGGACCGCCAGCCCCGCACACGGGAATTTCTCAACAAGATTCTGCAGTACTGACGCCTGCGGCATCTGATGTCACCGGCAAGTGCCTGCGCTATATCCTGTTCGAGCGCGGCACTCCTGCCAGCTTTCTGTAACCGGATGGCGTCAAGCCGCACTCCCGTTTGAAGTGGCGGTTGAAATTGGAGATGTTCTTGTATCCCACATTGAAACAAACCGACGTAATCGGCTCATCCAGCTCATTGATCATATTGCACGCCCGGCCAATCCGCAGCTTGTGAACATAATCGACGAAGTTCTTGCCCGTCGTTCGCTTGAAATAGCGCGAAAAAGTCGACGGCGTCATTTCCGCCAGTTCCGCGGCAACCGACATCCGGACCTCGTCGGTGATATTCCCAAGGATATAGGCGGTAACCCGCTGCATAACGGCCGCACTACCGGGGTCGAGATTGGGCGCGTAGTCATGGCTTGAAAGAACGGTCTTCTCATCCGTTTCGCTCATCAAGGCGATCAATTCGAGGAACAGTGCAAACCGCTGCAATCCCTGCGCTGCCCCGATCCTGCGCATCAGGTCAATGCCCTGCTTCTCAGCGCGGCCGTGAAACTGCAAGCCGCGCAGAGCCTGCTCCAGGAGTGCCCGGGGCGCGGCCATCTCGGGCATGGTGCCCGCGGCACGCGCAAAGATCTGCGGATCAAATTGCAGAACCATGTCCCGCCCCGACAAAGTTTGGTTGCCGAAATTCGTGCTGACCCATTCGTGCGGCAGATTGGAGCCGACAAGACAGAGATTTCCCGGATGGAAATCTCCAATATAATCGCCGACAAAAGCAGTGCCGCTTGATTGGGTAATCAAGTGAATCTCATATTCCGGGTGATAGTTCCAACAGGCAAGCCGATAGGGATAGTCGTGTGTAAACCAGCGGAAGGAGTGACCCGGATCACACAGAATGTGTTCGAGTTCCGCGCTCTTCGAAGCTCCTATGACGACCATTATCCTCTTGCCTTGTTGCTCAGGACAAACTGCGGATCAATGTCAGTTCACTCTCCCGGTCGAATATATGAATATGTCTTTCATCGACCGTCAACCGGCAGGGTTGTTTGCGTTGCGGGCATGCGTTGGAATCGAGCAGCGCGCCAATTTCAACACCGCCAAGCTCAAAATTCACCAGTGCTTCGTTGCCGAGATACTCGATGAGGTCAACGACGCCCGCAATAATGTTGCCGTCATTGCCGTCGGAAGCGGGGACCAGATGGGCGGGCCGGATACCGACGATGACCGTCTGTCCGTCTTGGAGACGGTAGCGCTCCTTGCACACTCTCAATCGGGTTGCAGCATTGGTGAGCACGAAGCTCGCTCCATCCGACGAAACCACCATATCGATGAAATTCATGGACGGTGTCCCGATGAAGCTCGCAACAAATTTGCTGCGGGGATTCTCGTAGATTTCCTTCGGTGTTCCCAATTGCTCGATACGGCCGTCTTTCAGAAGGACGATCCGGTCGGCCAGCGTCATCGCTTCCAGTTGATCGTGGGTTACGTAGACAGTGGTGGTCCTGAGTGATTGATGCAACCGGGCGATTTCAACCCGCATATGGTTGCGCAGCTTCGCATCGAGATTGGACAGGGGCTCATCAAAAAGAAACACGGCGGGGGTCTTGATCATGGCGCGGGCAATGGCCACCCGCTGCTGCTGCCCGCCGGACAGCGCCGCTGGCTTGCGCCCGAGATAAGGCTCAAGGCCAAGCATTGAGGCCACATCCTTCACCCGCTGTTCAATCTCGGATTTTGCAACCTTCAGGCGCTTCAGACCAAAGGCAATATTGTCGAAAACACTCATATGCGGATAAAGCGCATAATTCTGAAACACCATGGCAATGTCCCGGTCGCGCGGCGGCAGATCATTCACCACCTTGCCCGCAATGCTCAACTCCCCATCGGAGATTTCCTCCAGTCCTGCCAGCATCCGCAGGATGGTGGACTTACCACAGCCGGAAGGGCCGAGGAAAACCACGAATTCGTTTTCCCTGACCGCCAGGTTGAATGCGTGCACAACCTGATGATTGCCATAGCGCTTGGTGATTTCATTGCAAACGATCGCGGCCATCACTGAGCGTCCTTCCCAAGATGTATCTGCAGTTTTATGTCACGCGGCCGCCCTTCGGCCGCCCGTTCAAATGCCTGCACGCTCTCTCTAAACGGATATGTTTCGGTGATCAGCGGCTTGAGATCGACCTTTCCCGAGGCAATGAGCGCCAATGCACGATCATAGACGTTGGCATAGCGGAACACTGTTTCGATCCGCACCTCCTTCGATTGCGCGGAGACGATATCCAGTTGAACCGGCTCAACCGGCATGCCGACAAACACTGCGGTTCCGCCAGGGCGAATGAACTCAAAAATCCCCTTGAATGCGCTGGGATGCCCGCTTGCTTCAAAGACGACGTCAACACCCCAATTGCCGGTAAACTCCCGTATGAACCCGGCAAGGTCGCGCTCGCGGCTATTGACTGCAACAATGCCATCGTAACACCCGGCTATTTCAAGCTTGGGATTCTGGATATCAGAGATGATAACCGTGCTGCATCCCCCTGCGAGGGCGGCAAGCGCCACCATGATCCCGATGGGTCCAGCGCCGATCACCAGCGCCACGTCACCCGGCGAAACGCGCGCCTTGGTGACAGCCTGCATGCCGACAGCAAGAGGCTCGATCATGGCACCTTCGGCAAAAGAAACATTATCCGGCAGCTTGAAGGTCAGGTTGGCGGGGTGAACGACATAAGGCGTCAGGCAGCCATGAACCGGCGGTGTCGCCCAGAAGACGACATCCGGGTCGAGATTGTAGAGGCCGAGCCGGGTGGCGCGCGATTTGTCGTTGGCTATTCCCGGTTCCATGCATACCCTGTCGCCCGGCTTGAGCGCACCAACATTTGCGCCGACCTCGACCACCACCCCGGAAGCCTCGTGCCCCAGCACCATGGGCTTTTCGACGACATAGGGTCCAATACGGCCATGGGTATAATAATGCACATCGCTGCCGCAGATCCCGACGGTTTCAACCGCGATTTTCACGTCGTCAAGACCGAGAACAAGCGGTTGTTCCATGTCGCGCAGCGCCAGGTGACGGGTTTTTTCCAGAACAAGAGCCTTCATGCCCACTAGTCCTTTTTCTTGAGTGCTGAATTGATGAAACCGCTCATGACGCCAACGAAAATCAGCGGCGGCAGGGACAGAACGATGACCGACGCGTTCAAAATGCCCCACGGCACGTTGCGGCCGAGCAGGGTGAATTCCGAGGCGATGATCGGAAGCGTCTTGGCATCCGAGGTCGTGAGCATCAGCGCGATCAGGAATTCGTTCCAGACGAGAATGAAGCTGAAGATCACCGCACCGGTCAGTGACTTCGCTGCGATCGGCAGAGCCACCTTGAAGAACACGGCGTAGGCGCCGTAACCGTCGACAATGGCCGCTTCCTCAACCTCGCGCGGCACACGCGTGAACGCCGGAATAGCAAGCCAGATGATCGTTGACATGGTCAACAGCGTATAGGTGATGATCAGTGCCGTCCTGCTGTCATACAGACCGAGATCCAGCCAGATGGCGATGAGAGGTATGGCCACGGCAACGGGCGGCAAAAAACGCAGTGACAAAACAAAAAACTGAATGTCATCGGAAAAACGATTGGGATAGCGCGCAACCGCGTAGGCGGCCGGTATGCCAAGCACCGCTCCGATCAGCACCGATGCGCCCGCGATGACAACCGAGTTGATCAATCCATGCTGAACGTTGTCACGTCCCAATACATAGATGTAATTGTCGAGCGTTGGCGTGAAGAACAGCTTCGGGGTCGTCGAGACAATATCGACGAGTTGCTTGAACGAGTTCAAGAACACCCAGAAAATCGGGAAAATGGCGATGAAAACGAGGATCGCGAGTGCCAACTTCGCCGTTGGAGATTTTGATTTTACTGCCATTTGCGCACCCATTTCCAAAGAACCGTGAAGGTAATAATGGTGGCGAGCATCATCAGAACCGCCATGCTGGAGGCGTAGGAAATTTTGCCGGCCTCCACGAAACCTTGTGAAAAGGCATACATATCGAGCGTTTCCGTTGCGATGCCGGGACCGCCGCGGGTCATGACATAGATGAGGTCGAATGCACGCAGTGACTCAACCATCTTGACGAACACGAGACTGATCAAGGGCGCCGCAAGCATGGGAATGCCGATATAGAAATGCACTTCCCAGGTCTTCGCATTGTCGAGCCGCGCCGCTTCAAAGGGTTGCGGCGGCAAGGTCTCAAGCAGTTTCAAGACAATGACCGAAAAGAAAAGTCCCCATTGCCAGACATCGACAACTGCGACCGATGCGAGTGCCGTTGCGGGCAGCGACAGAAAATCAATCGGCGCGCCAGTCAGCAGCTTGACCGGATAGTTGATCAAACCGAACAGCGGATTGAACATGAACTTCCAGACGAAGGCAGCAGAGACGCGGGGCAGCATCACCGGGATAATGAAGAGGATCGAAACCAGGCTTCGCATGCGCGGTGAAGCGCTCTCGAAGAGGAAGATTGCCAGGAGCACTGCCACCACCATGGTGGCCGTCACCGTCACCACTTCCCAGATCAGCGATATCCATATCGCATTGATGAAACGCCGGTCACCGAACAGATCGATGAAGTTGGCAAACCAGATGTAGCTGCTGTTGGGAAAACTCAGTTCCCGATTCTGCAGCGCAATATTGACTGCAGCGATCGTCGGCACGAATGCCAGGATGGCCAGAATGATCAGTGGCGGTATCAGAAAAACCGCAGGAAGAGTTGTTTTTCGTTTCATTCCGGCAATCCTGTCAAACGATTGGCCAGCTGCCCTGGGGCTCCGCATGACGATGATGCGAAGCCCCGGACAGCGCGACGGGAGGATGTCGCCATGGGTTAGCGGCGGGCGATCAGCTTGTTGGCGTACGCTTCGAGCTCATCGAGCCCGCCCTTGATGTCGGTGCGCGTGCCGGTGATCAGTTCTTCGAGAATGATACCCCAGCGGTCGCCCAGATCCGGCCAATCGGCATTGACCCAGAAGTTGACATCCGTGTATTGCGCCGTCTCGTTCAAGGCATTGCCGATTTCAGCGCCGTATTTCTGCTTGAAAGCATCGCTGTTGATGACACTGGTGCGATTGATGTCGCCAAAAATGCCCCGCTCCAGCCGCCGCTCTTCATTCTGTTTGGACGTCGCCCAAGCGATAAACGCGCCCGCGCATTTCCTCGCCGCATCATCGGCGTTGGCCTTTGCCCCGATAGCGAGGCCATGTCCGTAGCCACCGCCAACCAATGGGCGCGGCGGAACGGTATAGCCAACCTTGCCGGCAACGGATGATTGCTTTGGATCTTCGGTCTGCCCGGCCAGCGGACTGGACTCGATGATCATGGCAACATTGCCTGAATTGAAGGCCTCGGTGACTTCCGTCCAGCTGCCGGTCTGGGTGCCGGGAGCGGAATACTGGAACAGTCGAAGATAGGTCTCCGTCGCTTTTACCGCGGCATCCGAGTTGAATGTCGGCTTGCCGTCAACAAACCACTGGCCGCCAAATGCCTTGAAATAGGTCATCCATCGCCAGACATTGGCCCCGGAGCCACGACCGCCGCGCAACGCCGTTCCATAAAATCCCTTGGCCGGATCATTCAGCTTGGCGAGTGCGGCCTCGTATTCATCTAACGTCTTCGGCGGCGTGATCCCTGCCTTTTCCAGAACGTCCTTGCGGTAGTACAGCAGATCGCCTCCGCCCTGGATCGGCGCGAAATAGGCGACGCCATTGTAACTGGCGACCTTTTTGCGGCCCGCATCGAAGTCATCATAACTGGCATCTGCAGGGTAATATTCAAGCAGCGGCACAATCCATTTCGACTCGGCAAACAACGCGACATTGGCTTCGTCAATGTAGTAGACATTATACTTGCCTGTTGTGGCCGCCTCCGCCCTTGATTTGGCACGGCGGTCATTTTCGTTCAGGTAATCGAATTCGAACGATGCGCCCGACAATTTCTTGAATTCATCTTTGTAGCTTTCAAGCAGGGTAAGACTGTCGCGCGGCTGGGCCAGAACCCGGACGGTACTGGTACATATCTGCGCATTCGCCACATTTGCAAAAACGAGCAGGCTGACACCGCTCACAAGTGCAGTGCAATAAGACGTTCGTAGCATTGGTTATCCTCCCAAAGTTCCTTTTTCCCAGGATATGGCAGGCGTTTCTCCTCTCACCCACTCAATCCGGCAAGAAAATTGGCAGAGGAAAATGAGCTCCGATAGCAGCAAATTTTCAAAAAACTGATACGAATTTGCAAGACTTACCTATCGTCGGCTGCTCCAGCAGCCGATGGCAAACCACGCAGGCTTATTGTCATTGCACCGGTAGGCAGCAAGCCCGCCTTTGGTCAGGCCGTCACTGGGCGCCGACCGGCCGCGGCGGGTAGATGGCCTGCACCTGCGCGGCCCTGGGTGCGCCTGATATCGCACCCGTTGTCATGGCCGAGGTTGCCGGGGCGGTTTTTCCGGCAACCAGCATGTCTTCGTGCACCCAACCGATCATGTCGGTGGCGGGAATCACGATATGATGCCATTTGCCGGTCTTGCCATAGGACCGCATTTCGCGTCCCTTTTCCACGGTACCCGCCGGTTCGGATTTATCCCACGCATTGCGCCGCAAAGTCAGCCTTTCCCGGGCATAGACCACCGACGGCGTCATGTTGGGCATATTGATCCCGCGTGGCAGGTGAATGCCTGTCCGGTCTGTAGGACCAACGGACAAAGCTGGGCGTTGCAACGGTTGTGGCTGCTGCAATGCTGTCCGCTGCAGCGGTGTGGGCACCACCGGGCTCTGCGATTGCGCGCCGACGGGAATGGAGGGGCGCGGAACCGGTGCAGTGAACGCGGTCGCGGGGCTACTGTCCTGGCGCGGCGCGGCTTTCGCAGTCTGTTTGCCATCTGTTTCAGGTTTTGCAGCCGCGGATCGGCTGGTCTGCGCCGCTGGACGCTCAAACCATCCGGCGAAGGCTTTCAGCGGGCCTTTGTGCTGGGTTGCCGACCATATGCTCAATGCACCGACACCGGCAATCACGGCAAGAGCCAGAAATATACCGGTGGAGGACCCACGGGAGGCGGCCCGTGAGGATGTCCGCCTGGGCGAACGTGACGGTGAACGGGTGCTGCGCTTTCTCTTGGCCATATAAATCCTGCCCTTTTCGGCCCGGTTGCGGTTGGGCCAGATCACTATCGGGTTTGACAACACGCCTGAGCGTCGAATCGCGATGTCATCCAGCCTGACAGGGCTTCCTTGGTATTTCGTTACCGGGCAGCAAAGACACGACATAGCAGCGGCCCGAGGGATAAGACCGCTGGAGCCGCCGGCGCTTTCTGGATCAGATCTGCGCTTCGATGGCCGCCTTGTCTATCACCGACCAGACCAGTGCAATCTTCCCGTCACGAAACTGGTAGAACACGTTTTCGCTGAAAGACACCTTCCTGCCATTGATGGGAAGGCCAAAGAAATTTCCCTTGGGCGTCACGTTGAACAGGAGCCGGGCGGCGATATGGGATTGGTCGGAGACCAGCAGGTCAATATTGAAATACAGATCCGGAATTTCGACGAAGTCCTTCACCAGCAGCCCACGATAACCCGTCAACCCGATCAGCTTTCCGTTGTAATGCACGTCCTCCTGAACGAAATTTCCGAGGTTCGGCCAATCCTGCCTGTTTAGGCAGGATATATAGGCCTTGTAGATTTCCGCGAGGTTTGTCTCAGTCATGAAAACTGCTCCTTGGCTACCGGTGAGGTTGGGGATGAGGCGAATAGGTGCGTCGGCGACGCAGTAAGACTCAACTTATGACAACATGCCAGCACTTATCCAAATCGGGCGCGAAGCAGCCATATAGGCATGAGCAATCCGGGTGCCGGAACAAAGGCTCTGGAAACATTCTGTAAAGCAACTGGACAAATCGCGATAAGTTCAATCTATTGTCACGGACATCCAACTTAACTCAGTGTTATTGCAGGGGGATTGAGCAATGAACATGAAAAGCTTTCTCACATTACTTATTTTTTGTTCCACAATGATTTTTTCGGCAGGTTCTGCTTTTGCTGACGCCGCCTATACGACCGGAAATGTCAATCTGCGCACCGGTCCGGCAACACATTACGCGCGCGTTGGTACTCTGGCCGCGGGAACACGCGTCAATGTCCTGGCCTGTCAGTCAAACTGGTGCCGGATCGGCCGGCAGGGGATCCGGGGATGGGTGTCGGCCAACTATCTCGATCGCATCGCCGTTCACAGGCCTGCCATCGTGGTACGGCCAACAATCATTGTACGCCCCCCCTATCATCACGGTCACCGTCCGCCGCACCGGCCTCACCGCCCTCGTCCGAATTGCAAGATCGCACCGGGATTCTCTTGCCGGTGATATCGCCGGCACGCTCCTTCAGCCGCGGAGGTTGAAGGAGCGTTATTCTGCACACCATTAACTGTAAATCGCCTTACAACTCAGTAATATTCAGATAAATCATTTTCATTCGACAGATTAGAGTGTAGAAACGCTTTCTGCGCTCTGAAACTTCACATCTATCAATACCAATCTTAACTTGAACACAACTGATATCTCCCCATAGTGTTGTTACGAGTAGGTATGCGTCGATGAAATTCATTTTCCGCAATGTTCTCGGATTAGGTCTACTCTTGTCTTCCAGCCTCTTTTTTCATGCCCATGCCATGGCTGAACCAGGCATTTGCATCCGGCTCCGACAGCAACTCAAGCTGCCGGTCCGGGAAGAGCCGCAGACCAGCAGAGCCGTTCAGGCGCAGGCGATCAAACTTCAGCAGGCGCGCGCTCGCGCCAGCCAGGCGGGTTGCGGCAACACGCTCTTTTCCCGGGGCGATCCAAAGCAATGCGCGCGTTTTCAGCGGAATATCGAAAGCTTGATGAACGGGCTTGAGAGACAGAAGCGCGCAGAACTCCATTCCATAGGGTCCGCCCCTTCCAGGGCGCGCATTCTTGCGTCCCTCAAAGCAAATGGCTGTTCCGAAGAGCGGCGGCCGGGGCTGCTCGAAGCCCTTTTCGGCAGTTCCACTCCCGAGCCTGCAGTGAGGAAGACCGCAACCCTTCCCCGGCAGATGATTGAAAGAAAGCGGCCGAGGCAACCAAGTCAAACCACCGATGCATCGAGTAGAAAACTTTACCGGACACTGTGCGTGCGAACCTGCGATGGATATTATTTTCCAATCTCTTTCGCGGTCCAGACCATATATTTCGATCGCGACCAGAACACCTGCAGTGAAATGTGCCCCGGATCGGAGGTAAAATTATACTCCCATGCCATACCGGAGCAGTCTTCCGAGGACATGATCTCTGTTGAAACCAAGACCCCTTACAAGGATCTGCCAGCCGCGTTCAATTACCGGATTGTCGGCGTCCCGGCCGCAGCGCAATGCACGTGCCATACTGCGCAACCATCACTGAATGCGGCAGCGCCCGCAAGCCAAAAAGCCTCAACCGTCATTGGTCCCGAGCTGCCAATGGCGAAACATGGCGCCAGGGATGAACGGGCAACAGAAACGGGCACCATAGCCAGGGACGGCGGCAACCCTTTTGGCATGATCCTGGCAGCACCCGCCCAGGAAAATAACCGGCGTAATGTACGCATAGTCGGTTCGGCATATCTCCCCGATGACGAAGGAAAAATCGATTTCAAGGCATCACGGCCATCCGAACCGCTTTTTGCCCAAGACCCCGACCGGGCAAACAGGTTCACCTTCGGCATGGCCATCGAAACGGTCGCAGCCGATATACTGAAGCGGCTTGGAGACTAGGCCGCGCGCACATAAATCTGGTCGAAATGCACCTGAGGGGCATGGCAATTGACCTCCGTTTCAAACCAGCGCCGCCACATATTGCGCGATGGGCAGACAGGAGGTCAGCCCCGGACTTTCAATACCAAACAGATTGACCAGACCTTTTACACCATGCGACGACGGCCCCTCGATAAGGAAATCCGTCACCGTTTCGCCTGCGATACTCAGTTTTGGCCTGATGCCGCAATAGGCAGGCTGGAGAACCCCATCGGGCAAAGCAGGCCAGTATTTCCGTATCGCCTCATAGAAGCGCTCGGCCCGCGCCGGATCGACCGAATAGTCAATGGTATCCACCCACTCGACATCCGGGCCAAACCGCATGCTGCCTCCCAGATCGAGTGTCAGGTGGATACCCAGACCTCCGGGCTCCGGCACAGGATAAATCAGATGCTGAAACGGCGCGGTACCTGGCACCGAGAAATAGTTTCCCTTTGCATATCGGCGCTCCGGCACGTGATGCTTCGGCAATGCCGCGATTTTCGCCGCCAGTTCAGGCGCGTTCAGCCCGCAGGCATTGATAAACACATCCGTGCGGAATTCGTACGGCCGACCGGTTTCCGTCTCGATTGTGTGAACGACAAATCCGTCGCTGTCAGCGTCCACGGACACCACCTTGGTGTGGGTTGCGATCATTGCATCGTGCGCCTGCGCATCTCCAAGCAGCGCCAGCATCAGGTCATGGCAATCAACGATTCCGGTAGACGGCGACATAATCGCGGCCGTGCAGTTCAGTTCCGGTTCGACGCGCCGGGCTTGCGCGCCGGAAAGGAATTGCAGATCACTCACGCCGCATCTGCGGGCGCGCCCGGCAATTTCGGTCAGGGTCTCAACCTGCCGGTTGTCTGTCGCAACGATCAGTTTGCCGCAGCGCTTATGCGCTACGCCGTATGCATTCGCAAACCGGTAGAGCGCCGCATTGCCATCCACGCACAACCACGCCTTCAAACTCGTTTCCGGGTAATAGAGGCCAGCATGGATTACACCCGAATTGCGGGAGCTGATTCCATTGCCCACCCCTCCGCTCTCCTCGGCAATGAGCGTTTCAATTCCTCGCCTTGCAAATTCACGCGCTATGGCAATCCCGATGACGCCACCACCCGCAACAACGCAGCCTATGCGATCCACTCTTCACCCCATCGTCTCACGGAATCATGATGTCAGTTTTTTCTCCAGGCTCTGCAGCGTCTCTATTATCTTGCTGCCGACCCGCTCATAGCTGGGATAATGCAAGAGGTGTTCCTTGTCCCAGTCAGCCGGTGAAAGATCATTGGCACCATCTTGCGGCGCAAAATTCTTCAGCTCGTTGAGAAACTCCTGAACCGAGCGCGCCGTCGGCGGGGTCCCGGTTGCCGCGTACAGGAAAAGAGCCCGCAGCCAGAACTGGATCGCCATCATCTCTGTCCGTATCTGCTCGTCCTCAATCATGGAAATCCTGGCTCACACGCTACGCCCTTCACACCCATTTCTTTACCACTATTGTGAGCCGGATTGGTAATTGGTCTGACGGATATCAGGTATATCCTTAAGCGTTCGGCTGACATGTGAAGACAATAAAAACGATTATCTTCCGATATCTTTCAATGGACACGGCAGCGCCAATTGTCACCCTTCGATTCTTGCCCGCATCGTATTGAGGACCGGGATACGTCGAACGGCTTAGCCGCCTTTCAACTGAAGAGACAGCTTAAACCGGCTTTCGCAAAGCGCTAGGATCAATGCTGCCTGTGTGCCGTACGACGTAAATATCTGCCCGGCGAACAAGCGCTCGAAAAACGGTCGACAATCATTCAGAGAGGTCAGAGGGTGAGCGCTGTACGCCGGGCATTTTTCATGGCGATACTGGAACAGTATTCGCAAGTGATCGTCAGCGTGGCGATGATCACGATCCTGTCGCGCATGCTGAGCAGCAGCGAGATCGGGATAGCCGTCATCGGTTTGGGAATTGGCACGATTGCGCTCACGGTCAGGGAGTTCGTCACGTCGGAATACCTCATTCAACGTGGCACGCTCACACGCGAAGACATAAGAACCAGCTTCACGCTGACCCTCGGCTTCTCCATGGCCATAGGCTGCGCCCTGTTTTTTTCAGCGCCGTTCCTTTCCCGATTTTATGCCGCGCCCGAGCTGCTCGCATTCATCAAAATACTGGCCTTTGCCGGCGTCATCGATGCCGCTGTCTGTCCAATCATCGCCCTGCTGCGCCGGGATCTCACCTTTGGTGCGGTAACCCGCATCAACGCCATCGGAAGCATCACCAATGCGGTCGCAACCATCGCATTTGTCGCCCTGCATTTCGGCTTCATGAGCTTTGCCTGGGGAACGCTCGCCTCGGCTATCGTACGGATGCTTCTTGCTTTTCACACCAGACCAATCTTCTGGATGTTAAACCCCTGCTTGAAGAGCTGGCGGGCGGCTTTCGCCTTCGGCTCCTACAAAGGCGCCTCAACCCTCCTGGACCGCTCCTATGAGGCACTTCCCCAGCTTGTCCTGGGCAGGATCATGCCGCTCACGGCAGTCGGCCTCTACAATCGTGCAAATCTCGTCTGCGGCCTGCCGGACAAGATCCTGCTTTCAGCAATCTTCTCCGTCGCCTTTCCCGCATTTGCATCCGAAGTCAGGGCGGAGCGCGACGTCAAAGCGGCTTATCTGCGCATCATAAGCTACATCACGGCCCTCTATTGGCCGGCAACCCTGGCAATGGCCATTCTGGCCTATCCGATTGTCCGCATCGCGCTTGGCCCGCAATGGTCCGAGACGGCACCTCTGGTCCAGATCTTTGCGCTTGCGGCGCTCTTCTGGTTTCCCAATATTCTGACTTTTCCCGTTCTCGTCGCGATGGGGGCAAACAGACAGGCATTCGAAGCCAATTTCATTGGCCGGGGGCTGTCGATGCTTGTGATCTGCGCCGCCAGCTTTTTCGGGCTCTACGCCCTGGCACTGAGCCAGTTCATTGTCCTGCCCTTCCAGATGTATCTTTCGCTGGTCTATGTCCGCCGGCAGGTCCCCTTCGCCTGGGGTGAGCTGTTCCAGGTTTTATACAGAAGCGGCCTGGTCACGATGTATGCCATTGCCGGTCCACTGCTCGTTCTCGCCGCCAACCGCTTCCAGTTCGACATGTCGATTGCGCAAGCCTGCATTGCCGGTCTGCTCTCGGCCATCGGATGGCTGGCAGCGCTGGCTTACTTCAGGCATCCGTTCTTCGACGAAGTGGAAAACATTGCAAGGATCGCAATGCCTGCACTGCTGGCAAGGATAAACACCGCGGTTGCCAAATGAGCAACCCCGCGCTTCGCTTCAAGGATTGGATCTTCGACAATGAAATCCATTGACGTGGTCATACCAAACTACAATTACGCCCAGTATCTGCAGAACTGCGTCGACAGTGTGCGCAGCCAGCCTGCCGAGAGGCTGCGCATCCTGATCATCGACAATGCCTCCACCGATGACAGCGCTGTTATCGCCAGGACGCTGGCGAGTGCCGATCCCAGAATAGAACTGATGCTGCGCCCCAGAAACCTCGGGGCGCATGCTTCCTTCAACGATGGCATCGACTGGGCCCAATCGGACTATTTTCTGATCCTTTGCTCGGACGATTATCTGGCTCCGGGCGCGCTCGCCAGGGCGATGAGCTTCATGGAGGAAAATGACGACGTTCACTTGACCCATGGCAGGACGCATTTTCGTGCAGACGCCACCGACGGCGATCATCTGCCGGACACCCCCTCGCTTTCGGATTGGTCAAAACAGGACGGCAAATCCTTTCTGACCTCTCTCTGTCAAAGCGGCAGGAATTTTGTGAGCGGGCCCACAGTGGTCGTGCGTACGGCGATCCAGAAGAAAGCCGGGTATTACAAGCCCGCCCTGCCCCACACCGACGATCTTGAGATGTGGCTGCGTTTTGCACTTCACGGTGCAGTAGGCCGAACGGATAATATTCAGGCAGTCGCAAGAGTCCATGCTTCCAATCAGTCCGCGACCGTTCGCACCCTGGAGCAATGGAGCGTCGAATTCGAGGCGGCGTTCCGGTCATTCTTCGAGAATGACGGGGCAGTTCTTCCCGAGGCGGAAGCACTTCTGCGGCAAGCGCGCGATGCGTTGAGTGAACGGGCCTACTGGTCGGCAATCGCGCAAATATGCCGGGGTGAACCGGGCGCTACAGCGTTGATGCGTCACGCTATCCGGCTGCGGCCGTCCGCAGCCTGGCTGCCACCGTTCCGCTATCTGCTCAACAGATCAGACGCCTCGGCATTGATAGGCCGCAGCGCAAAGGCCCTCGGCCGGCGGCTTGGTACATCCATGACCTCGGGCGGCCGGTTATAACGATATGGCGAACTGTGCCGTGAAAAGCGGACCGATAACAGCTTCTTCCAGCAATTTTTCCTGGATGAAAAGCTGCCGTTGAACCCGCGCATTCGCTCTGGCCAGCTCCAGATGCACCTGGTTGAGGTCTGCAAGCATGCGCCGGGTCTGGTCTTTCAGGACTTCGACATCAAAGGTTTCAATGTGCTGGCACGCGTGCTGGTCATATTGGGCCAGGAGTTCATCATTCTTCTGGGCATATCCGAGCGAGATCGTGGGGCGGGCGAGCTTCAAGGCACAGACAACATTGTGATAGCGCGTCACAACCACAATATCGGTCTTGCCGATCTCCCGCATCAGGTCGTGGAGCGTGGCGCCATGCTCCACCGTAATGCGCTCCTCTGGCCTGTCGCGGGCTGGGACCGAGAGTCGCTCGGTAATATCACCCACGGCCTTCCAGTCGCGCTCGTCGCCGGTCAACAGACGGACATTGTGCCCCTCATCGAGCAGCCACTGGATGAAGGAGGCCAGCTTGCCGATATAGGAGCGATAGATTGCTTCACCAAACACCGCATCCTTTGACCATCCGCGGTAATCCATCACGCCGACGCCAACGGTCACCGGGCTGTTATATCCGGGAGACGGGAAAGATGGGACTGGAAGCCGGAACGCAATATCGGGGAACAGGCCATCGCGCTCGACAGAAAGCCCAATCCTTTTCATATAGGCTAGAGAGTAGCTGTCCCGATAGGACCGGTACTGCGCCATCCTGGCTGCCGAACGCAGGAACCAGCGGCTGAGGGGATGCTCGATCGGCCCCGCACCGATGCTGACGAACGCGATGTTCGCCCCCCGCAACCGGGCGGCCAAACACCAGCGAAACAGCACAAACGGCCAGCCAAAGGGCATCTCCTGGAAATCATCCAGAATACCGGTGCCGGGAATGATCAACAGGCCAACGCCGCTCAAGCTTGCAAACAGCATGTAGATGCTGGCGATACGGCGCGGGATATCGGCAAGAAACGCATTCATACGAATGAACCACGGGTCTTGCAGAACCAGACCGCTGATCCCGATCGACTTGATCTTATATTCCTTTTCGACCAGCTCCGGATTGGAACAGATACACATGAGTTCGGCTTCGAACGGTAATGAACGCAGGAAATTCACCATAGCTTCAAGCGAGCCGTCATTCCCGGTATTACCGCTGCCAAACTGCCCCAGTAAGCATATTTTCATCCCTGCATCCTCAACATCGCGCGCGATCAATCGGATATCTTGCAGAGCAAAGTTTGCGGCTGCCGCCCGGCAAAAAACACATGGCCTTTGGAACAGCGCGGCCAGCCTATTGAGCAAGGGGCTTCACCCAAAGGGTTATAGGCCTCACCCGCCGCGACACATTCAATTCGCGCGCCTCCCGGTCCATGCTGTTTTCCGGATGAAGCCGAAACACGCAAGGACAGGACTTCATGAAGTTCGCATATTTCGTCCGCCCCCATATTGGCGGCACATATACGGTGTTCAGACAGCTGCGGGCCGCCCTGGCTGAAAAGGACATAGACGTCCGCTGGCTGGGGATGGCCTCCTACGGCGTGCCCTACGATGCCCAATGGCTTCCGGAGTTCTCATACGGTTCGCTTGTGGAAACACCCAATGGCGCGAGCGAACGGGATCAGGCTGAAGCCCTTGCGCAAGCGCTCGAAGAAGGCCAATTCGACGGAATATTCATCAATGTCCTCAGCGACCGAATTCAAACGAATATTGCGCGTTATCTTCCCGACAGGTTCCTTCGCATCATGATCGTGCACAACATCACTGCCGGCACTTACAGCGCGGCAGGCGCGATCAGGGACCACGTGCACGCAACCGTCGGGGTTTCCGACCGCATTTGCAGTGACCTGGTCAGGAAACTGGGCTTCCCCGCCGACCGAACCTTTGCAATTCCGCATGCTGCGGGCACATCGGCCGTGCGGCAATTCAAAAGGAAACCCAGCCCGGACGATATATTGCGGGTCATTTTCCTTGGCCGCGTCGAGGATGCATCGAAAGGGGTGCTCTGGCTGCCGGATATTTTCGCGCATCTGCCGCAATCCATCCACCTCACCATTGCGGGTGATGGTCCGGATCTCGAACGACTGAAGTCAAGGATGGCGCCACATCAACGGCAGGCCGCTTTCCTCGGCGCTGTTCACCCAGAAGCCGTTTTCGATCTCCTGCTTCGGCATGATGTGCTCATCATGCCCTCGCGTTTCGAAGGATTTGGCCTGACCATTACCGAAGCAATGTCAGCCGGCTGCATACCGGTTGTTTCGCGCATCCGGGGGGTTACCGACACCATCGTCGATGATGGCACCAACGGCTTCCTCTTCACCATCGGCAATGTCCGGGAAGCCGCAGAGATCATCGGCCAGATCCATTCCAGCCCGCAAACAGCGCATTGGATGTCCGATGCGGCCCGGTGCAAGGCAGACGGCACATTCACCATCGGGAATATGGCGGAACGGTATGACGGCGTCATCCGGCAGATCACGGCGCATAGGCCCGCAATCGCACCATCACTTAGAATCAAAGACTGGGCCATGCCGAAAGGTCTGCGCCCGGGTTTGCGAACTTTCGTACCGCGCCCGGTGAAGAATTGGCTGCGCATGATGCGGGAGCGCATTTGAAGATATCGCGGCATATCAGGCAGAAGGGGTTTGGCACATGGCTGCATCCATCCACAATTTCGAAAAGTCCGATCACCTGCGCGAACTGGCACATGATCTGGTGCCCGGCGGCGCACACACCTATGCGAAAGGCGACGACCAATATCCCGTGCTGTCGCCCGGCTTCATAGCCCGGGGGTACGGCAGCCACATCTGGGACATCGATGGCAATGAATATATCGAGTATGGCATGGGCAACCGTGCGGTGGGACTGGGCCACGCCTATTCCCCTGTCCTTGAGGCCGTCATGCGCCAGCTCCAGCGCGGCTGCAACTTCACCCGCCCGGCCGAAATCGAGGTCGAATGCGCAGCGACCTTCCTTGCGACGGTGCAGTCAGCCGAAATGGTTAAATTCTGCAAGGACGGCTCCGATGCGACATCGGCAGCCGTTCGACTGGCACGGGCCGTCACCGGGCGGGATATGGTCGGTGTTTGTGCGGACCATCCATTCTTCTCGACCGACGACTGGTTCATCGGTACGACGCCAATGAATGCAGGTATACCAGCTGCCATTCAGGCACTGACCGTTGGATTCAAGTATAATGATCTCGAAAGTGCGCGCGCGCTCTTTGAACGGCATCCCCACAGGATCGCCGCGCTCATACTCGAGCCGTCGCGCAGTGAAGCCCCGGCGCAACCGTTCCTGAACGATCTGATGGAGTTGTGCCACGAGAACGGGGCTTTGCTCATTCTCGACGAAATGATCACGGGGTTCCGCTGGCATGCAGGCGGTGCGCAGAAACTCTACGGTATCGAACCGGATCTCTCATGCTTTGGCAAAGCGCTTGGTAACGGCTTCTCCGTCTCGGCGCTCGCCGGCAAACGCGAATTCATGAACCTCGGCGGCATCACGCAGGTGGTCAAACCGAGGGTATTCTTGCTGTCGACAACGCACGGCGCAGAAACCCACGCGCTCGCCGCAGCGATTGCCACCATGCGGATCTATCAGAACGAACCGGTGATCGAACATCTTCACGCACAGGGACGTCGGCTGAGAAGCGGTGTTCAGCAGTCGATTGCCCGGCATGATCTTGCCAGTTACGTCAGCGTTACCGGCCGTGATTGCTGCCTTGCCTACACCACTCTGGATACCGAGCGCTTGCCCTCGCAGGCGTTCAGAACATTGTTCTTGCAGGAAACGATCCGCCGCGGTGTTCTCATGCCGTCGCTGGTCGTAAGTTACACACATACGGACGAGGATATCGACCGCACGATAGATGCGATCGATGGGGCGCTGGCCGTCTACAAGAAGGCGCTACAGCACGGCGTGGACAAGTTTCTGGTTGGCCGCGCTTCGCAGCCGGTTTTCCGCCGCTTCAACAGTCCCGACACACCCACGCCCGTTCTAAAACGCGTCAGCAATGCTTGACGCGTTTGCAAGGCGGGTTCTGCAATGGGCGCTGTTGTTGCTTCTGGGGTTGTGCACGCCGGCGGAGGCAGGGAAAACAGCGTTCCCCCTGCAGGTCTCGGTCAACCAACGCCATCTGGAAGATGCGGACGGGCGGCCATTCCTGATAGTAGCGGACACGGCCTGGTCTCTGATAGGGGACCTGTCCCGTGAAGAAGCCGACCACTATCTGGAGGATCGCAGGAAACGCGGTTTCAACACCATTTTGGTTTCGCTCATCGAGCACCGCTTCAGCCGCAACGCGCCGGGTAATTTCTACAGGCGCAAGCCATTTGCGGCAGGCGGCTTTGCCGCCCCCAACGACGCGTATTTTGATGATGCCGAATGGATCCTGCGCCGGGCGCAGGACCGCGGATTTCTCGTTCTGCTCGTCCCGGCCTATCTCGGCGTGAATGGCGGAGACCAGGGATGGTATGGCGAGATGCGCAATGGCGGCGTGGCGGCAATGAACGCCTATGGAACCTATATCGGCAAGAGATTCAGTAAATTCAACAATATTATCTGGGTACAGGGTGGTGATTACGATCCGCCGGATATGAACCTGGTCGATGCCCTGGCCGGATCGATAGCCCGCGCCAACCCCAGCGCATTGCAAACGGTGCATGGCGGGAGAGATGCACGGACCGACCTCGTCTGGCAGGCATCCTGGAAGAGGCTCGATACACTCTACACCTATGGCAATGTTGCCCAGGCAGCGCTTGTTCAATATCGCGTATCACCGGCAAGGCCGTTTTTTCTCATTGAAGGGCTGTATGAGGGGGAGAACGGGGCAACGGAGGAAACGGTCCGGGCAACGGCATATTCCGCCCTCCTGTCCGGTGCCGGCGGCCAGGTATTCGGCAACAATCCCGTCTGGCACTTTTCCGGTCCCGGTGTGCATGAGGAAACCGGGACCTGGCAGAAAGCGCTCGCAAGCCGCGGTGCCCAAAGCATGACCTATCTCATGCAATTCTTCGAAACCATTCCCTGGTGGGAACTTGAACCCGATCAGAACAAGTTGCTGACGCCGCAACGCCAGCCCGCCTCCAGCATCGCTGTGGGCGCCCGTTCTCCCGGCGAAAGGCTTGTCGTGGTCTATCTCTCAGGCGCGGACAGCGTCTCCCTCCAGGTGAAGGCGGACTGGCCCGCAAGCCGGGATATCCGCTGGCTCGACCCGTCCTCCGGACAGTACATGGCTGCCACCGAGCCGATGGCGGGCGTTGCCGGCGCGTTGGAATACCATGTTCCGGCGGCCCGGAATGCGTCGGGTTACCGGGACTGGCTTCTCATTGCCAAACAGCGCGACTAAGGCAGATCAGGCAAAAGAAGTAGGCGCTTCGCCGAAGGTTCAGCCAATTGCATTCTCGATCCTCCAAACTCCTCTCTCGTCCGAGCCCGCCCACTGGAAGTACCGTGGCATCAAAGACGGTTTCTTGGAAAGGGTTGGAACAATGAAGGTACTTGTGACAGGACATCGCGGCTATATCGGTTCAGTCATGGTTCCTTTCCTGCAAAAGGCGGGCCATGAGATTCACGGATTCGACAGCGAACTCTACCGGAATTGCCACTATGCACCCGGTGGGACCCTGCCCGACATACCTGGGGTGTGCAAAGACATCCGTGACGTCACTGCAGACGAATTACAGGGCTATGATGCTGTTATTCATCTCGCAGCGCTCTCCAACGATCCGCTGGGGAACCTCAACCCGGAGGTCACCTACGATATCAACCATCGCGCAAGCGTTCATTTTGCGACGACTGCGAAGAAGGCTGGCGTTCCGCGTTTTCTCTACGCCTCTTCATGCAGCAATTATGGTCAATCCGGCAGCGCAACAATCGATGAAACCGGGGAATTGAACCCGGTCACGGCCTATGGATGTTCGAAAGTATTGGCCGAGCGCGATATTGCGGAACTCGCCGACGACACGTTCAGCCCGACCTATCTGCGACCGGCAACGGCCTATGGCCTGTCACCCATGCTGCGTTTCGACATCGTCTTGAACAATCTCGTCGCGTGGGCGGTGACGGAAGGTGTCATCCTTCTGAAATCCGACGGAACGCCATGGAGACCAATCGTCCACATCGAGGATATCTCGCGGGCTTTCCTGGCCGTCTTGCAGGCTCCCCGGCATGCCGTACACAACGAGGCATTCAATGTCGGGCAGTCCGAACACAATTACCGTATCCGCGATATCGCTGAAATCGTCGCGGATATCGTTCCGGGCTGCCGGCTGGAATTTGCTCCCGGTGCCGGCCCCGATACCCGGTCCTATCGGGTCAGTTTCGACAAGATCAGACGGGTTCTTCCGGATTTCAAACCGCGCTGGGATGCACGGGCCGGGGCCGAGCAATTGCATGCGGCCTATATCACTTCGCATTTGACGTTGGCGGAGTTCGAAGGGCCACGCTATCAGCGGATCAGTCATATCCGCCAGCTGCTCGACGACCGGAAACTCACCTCCAACCTGCGCCGCCTGTCAGCAACGGAGCGCCATTCCGCACTATCCGATGCCATTATATGACCATCCCGCACCCGTTGATAACAACATGGTAAATGCGCCCGACCGGACAAGGTCCTCCGTTGGAACAGCGACAGACATGGGTCTTGCCATTCACACCCTGGCTGCCCGCCTGTTTCCCATATGCCGCAGCATCACGGGCAACGGCGTCCGTGACACCTTGGCCATTCTGGGTCAGCAGATCGATATGGCCGTGCACGAGGTTCCCACGGGCACGCCGGTGTTCGATTGGGTCGTACCTCCCGAATGGAATATTCGCGATGCCTATGTAAAGGATGGCTCCGGCCGCAAGCGCATCGATCTGGCCAAATCCAATCTGCATGTGGTCAGCTACAGCAATCCCATTCACCGCGTCATGCAGCTAAGCGAACTCAGATCCCATATCCACACATTACCGGATCAGCCCGATCTGATCCCATATCGAACCTCATACTACAGTGAGCAATGGGGCCTGTGTACAAGCCATAATGCCCTTCTTGCACTGGCGGATGGCGAATACGAGGTACTGATTGACGCGGAAAAGACCGACGGACATCTCACCTATGGTGAATATCTGCACAAAGGCAGCACTGACAGGGATGTGCTGTTTTCCGCCCATATCTGTCATCCCTCGCTTGCCAATGACAATTGTTCCGGTCTCGCCCTCTTGACCCTGTTGGGCAAGAGCATGCAGTCCCGCAAGACACGCTACAATTATCGCTTCCTCTTTGCGCCTGGAACGATCGGGGCGTTGACCTGGCTTGCCCGCAACGAAGACAAGGTCGCGCGCATCGATCATGGCCTGGTCGTATCGTGCGTCGGAGACGGCGGCGGCCCCACCTACAAGCGCAGCCGGCAAGGCAATGCCATGATCGACCGGGCGATGGAAAGCGTCCTGTGCTGCGGCAACCGGCAAGCGATCATGCAGGATTTCAGCCCCTACGGATATGATGAACGGCAATATTGTTCCCCGGGATTCAATCTTCCCGTCGGCCTGTTCCAGCGCAGCGGTTTTGGAACCTTCCCCGAATATCACACCTCCGCGGACAACATGGCGCTCATCACGCCCGAAAATCTTGCGTTTTCCTACCAGATGATCAGCGAAGTCATTGATATCATTGAAACGAACTGGACCCCGGTCAACCTTTTTCCCAAGGGCGAGCCGCAACTGGGCAGGCGCGGCCTCTACGCCTCGCTGGGAGGTGACAAATCAGCGGTGCAGACCTCGATGGCCTTTCTCTGGGTTCTCAATCTCGCTGATGGAAATTACAGCCTTCTCGACATGTCACTGCGCTCCCGCCTGCCCTATGCGGATATTTTCCGCGCCGCGCAATTGCTGCTGGAAAAAGGATTGCTTGGCGGCGAGCTGCCGCAGGCATGATGAAATGGACACCGCCTGAGGAGCCGGCAGGCTCCTCATATCCCTTGCTGCACTCATGTTTGGGTCAACTGCAAAACTGCGCGCCGAGAAGCGGCCAGGACCGGTCCTTCTCGGAAAGGACCGCGGGCGGCGCCGGCCAATCGATGGCAAAGGCCGGGTCATCAAAGCGCACACCATCGGCAGCGGCTGGGTGGTAAAATTCTGAAATCAGATAGGACACCACGGCATCATCGCTCAGGGTCTGGAATCCATGCGCGAAACCCTTGGGTATATAGAGCTGGCGATGGTTACCCTCCGACAGTTCAAACCCCGCATAACGCCTGTAACTCCGCGAATCCGGACGCAAATCGATGATCACATCCCATATTGCGCCCCTTATGCAGGAAACCAGCTTGACCTCTGCGTGCGGCGCCTTCTGGAAATGCATGCCGCGCACCGTATGCATGGTCAATGAATGCGAGGCGCTATGCTGAACGAACTCGGCGGCAAGCCCGTGTTCACGGAATTCCTGTGTGCAAAATGTCCGGGCAAATGATCCGCGCGCGTCGTGATGAGGCAGCGTCTCCACAAGCCATGCTCCACTCAGTTCTGTCTCGGTGAACCGCATCTGTTCCCGCCTCATCCCCGATGATCTGCCAATAGTGGGCACGATCTTGTCAGAGCCCCGGCATGAATGAAACTCTCCAATAGAGGTAGCGAAAGCTGTACTTGAGGGTGATCGCGGCGCTACCGCGCCCTTTTCGCCGCGGTGCCGTTTCAAAGCACACCGTTTGACGGAACGCCGCTTTCACGGGTCATCCGTTCGGATGATCCGTTTGATCGCATTGGCAGGTCGCCTGCCATCCCGTGAGGCCATAGATTCAGACTGGGGAAGACAATCCCCCGCATCCAGGACACCGGCAATTCATCGGGAGCGAAGGCATGAATCTACTGACGAACACGTTTCCCCTGGCGAACCAATCAGGCAGCAGGACCCATGTCTGCCGCCTTTGCAGCACGCCCCTCAGACATACATTCGTCGATCTCGGCATGTCGCCGCCTTGCGAGAGTTTTGTTTCCCGCGACCGGCTCGATGAGATGGAACCCTATTATCCATTGCACGCCTTCGTTTGCGAGGAATGCCTTCTCGTACAATTGAACGAGTATGTCACGCCGCAGGCCATCTTCGAGGAATATGCGTATTTTTCCTCCTATTCGACCAGCTGGGTCGAACATGCGAGAACCTATTGTCACCAGATAGCCAAGCGGTTGCAGCTCGATACGCAAAGCCTCGTCGTCGAACTCGCCAGCAATGACGGGTATCTGCTGCAGCACTTCATCCCGATGCATATTCCGGCTCTCGGCATAGAGCCGGCCGCAAACGTCGCCAAGGTCGCAATCGAAAAAGGCGTTGCCACCCGGGTGGAATTCTTTGGAGAAGCCTATGCCCAACAGCTGGTTTCGGAAGGTCTGCAGGCCGACCTCATCGTCGGGAACAATGTCCTGGCGCAGGTTCCCGATCTCAATGATTTCGTCGCCGGCATGGTTACGCTGCTGAAACCGCAAGGCGTCATAACCCTTGAATTTCCGCATCTTGAGAAATTGATGTCGCAGGGTCAGTTCGACACGATCTATCACGAGCATTTCTCCTATTTCTCGCTGCTCGCCATCGAACATCTGGCGAAACGGCATCATCTCAAAATTATCGATGTGGAAGAGCTGACGACCCATGGGGGGTCGCTGCGGGTGTACCTTACCCACGCCGCCAGTACATGGCTCGTGCGGGAAAGCGTTGCCCGGATCAGGCAGGATGAAATGAACGCGCGTCTGGATGAGCTGGCCACCTACACCGCCTTCGCCAACCGCGCCCGCAAGGTCAAGCGCGATCTCCTGACCTTTCTCATTGCAGCCAAATCTGAAGGCAAGACGATTTGCGGCTATGGCGCGCCGGGCAAGGGCAACACCCTGCTCAACTATTGCGGCATCGGACCCGACTTCCTCGATTTCACCGTGGACCGCAATCCCTACAAGCACGGCCGCTATACACCCGGGATGCACATCCCGATTGAACCGGTGGAGGCGATCGACCGGCTCAAGCCCGACTACATTCTCATTCTCCCCTGGAACCTCAAGGACGAAATCGTGAAGCAAATGCATCACGTGCGCGAGTGGGGTGCCAAATTCGTCGTGCCCATTCCGGGTGTCGACATTGTTGATCCGAGAGGTGACGAGCTATGAAAGTGGTTCTGTTCTGCGGCGGTATGGGTACCCGTATTCGCGAGTACTCGGAAAATGTCCCCAAGCCCATGATTCCACTCGGCTCCCAGCCTATATTGCGCCACGTGATGCAGTATTATGCCGACTATGGACATGAGGATTTCATTCTGTGTCTGGGTTACAAGGCGAATGTCATCAAGGATTTCTTTCTCAACAGCCGGCCGCAGACATTTGCCGATTGCGTGGTCAGCGGCGACGGGACTGTCGAAGTCCTGGGTGAATCCCAGAAAGACTGGCGCATATCCCTGATTGACACCGGCATCTGGCGCAATATTGGCGAGCGCCTCTGGGCCGTGCGCGACCAGTTGCGCGGCGAGCGCATCTTCCTCGCCAATTACAGCGATGGACTGACCGATGTCGATCTGGACGACATGATTGAAAAATTCGAGGCAAGCGGCAAGATTGCCTGTTTCCTCGCGGTGCGCCCGCCGCTGACCTATCATCTGGCGGACATCGCCGATGACGGCCGCGTTTGCGAATTCCGATCCTCCGACCGTTCGGATATCTGGATCAATGGCGGGTATTTTCTCATGCGCGGTGAAATATTTGACTACATGCGCGAGTCCGAAGAGCTGGTGCTGGAGCCCTTCAGCAGGCTTATCAAGGATAACATGCTCATGGCTTACAAGCATGAGGGGTTCTGGCGTTCCATGGATACGCTCCGCGACTGGCAGGCGTTGCAGGAAATGGTGGAAAGAGGGGAAATGCCGTGGATGATCCATGCGCCCGCCCGCTCTAATTCCAGAACGCAAAAGGTGAAAGCTTTATGAGATCATTGCCCTTTGCCCGCCCCGGGCAACGGCTGTCGGTGTTGTGTCTCGGCGCCCATTCCGATGACATCGAGATTGGTGCCGGCGGCACAATCCTGCACATGATTTCAGGCGGCGCCTTGCTTGACGTTCATTGGTGCGTGATGAGCAGTTCGAGCGAACGCGCCACGGAAGCACGCGCGTCGGCCGATGATTTCCTTGCCGGCGCATTGTCAAAGACGATCGAGATCGCCAATTTCGAAGACAGCTACTTTCCCAGTCAAACGCGTGAATTGAAAGCTTGGCTCAATGCGTTGCGCGGCCGCATCTCGCCCGACATTATTTTCACCCATGCGCGCCACGACGCACACCAGGATCACCGCGAGATCAATCAGCTCACCACGAACGTGTTCCGGGACCACCTGGTGCTGGAATATGAGATTCCCAAATGGGACGGCGACCTGACCGAACGCAATGTCTACCTTCCCTTACCCGCTGAAATCATGCAGCGTAAAACTGAACTCCTCCTCAAACATTTCGGAACCCAGCGGTCCAAGGACTGGTTTGACGAGGATACGTTCCGCGGCCTTGCGCGCCTCAGAGGCATGGAATGCCGTGCACCGAGCCGGTTTGCAGAAGCTTTCACGGTCCGCAAACTGATGCTCGGCATGGGCACCGATCAATAGGCAAATTGCCCGCTGCGCAATCCTCTTGCCTCATTCCAGCAGAACGATCCTTTCACCACGTCCCGTTTTTCCCTACCGGACACACCGTCATGATCCGAGCAGAGCCAACATGGCCTGTCCTGATTCGGAACCGCCGTTTTACAACACCTGCGCGGTCTATAAGGCAGGTCTAAATCACACCCTAAAGCCCGTAATACTCTCGTTCTATTTTGCGCGGGCTACTTCTCTATTTTAATTATACTAATGGATTAGTCACTCCCTAATTGCTCGCTTGCTTCCCATCCAAAGGACTACGCGTGGGGTTAAAGACTTTCTTCAAGGGAAAGCGTAAATTGATATTGCCAAAAGAAGTGCAATTGAGCGGAACAATCCGTTCATGACAAATAAATGTGCAGCAAAGCATCTAACTTGGGGATAAATTATGGAAAATATGCGTAGCAGCCATGCCATAGATGAATCAGTAGATGAAGTTATTCATGAGATTGTCGAAAGCAATGACAATTCATCTTACACAATAAACTCCAATGAGAACAAATTTCAAAAGTATTCTACCAGCGACTATTTGCTTATTATCGACCGGCGCGCCCTTGAGCGAGAGTGTCTCGCTCAGGCTCTGGCCGCCCATCACATGGGCATGAAGGTCAAGACCTGCGGTTCACTGCAGGAATGGCAAACTTCCAATCAAAATGCCGCTGGACTGCGTGCCGTGCTCGTCAACACGGGCAACCGCAACCTGGGCGACGGCGATCTCTCCGCGGAAATATGCGAACTGGTCGAAGCCTTCCAGAGGGTGGCCGTCGTGATGGTCGCAGACAATGATGACCTGACCACCATTCTCAAGGCACTCGAACTGGGTGTGCAGGGTTATATTCCGACGACAGTTGGAATCGAGATCTGCATGCAGGCCATCGAACTTGCGATTGCGGGCGGAAAATTCGTTCCGGCAAGCTGTGTTCTGTCCCTCAGGAAACTCATGGGCGGCCGCAGCGACGAATTCCGGCATATAACGACCTCGTTCACCGCGCGGCAATCGGCCGTTGCCGAGGGATTGCGCCGGGGCAAGGCCAACAAGATCATCGCCTATGAACTCAATCTCTGCGAGAGCACGGTGAAGGTTCACATACGCAACATCATGAAGAAGCTGGGTGCAACCAACCGGACAGAGGTGGCTTACAAGATCGGTGACATGATTCCACACGAATCCAGATTTTGATGCCGGCTGGATCGCAGCCGCTCGCCATCCGATTTTGCAGGAACTCGCGCAATGATCTTCTCCGACAGCATTCCTCACGCATCAGGGCCGGCAATCCATCGCCTTGTGTCAGTTGTTCTCAAGCGGCGCAAAACCATGCTCGCGGCGCTGTCGGCATGCCTCTTGCTGACAACCGCCGCCTATATGACAACACCGGCCCAATATGTATCCGAGGCAATCCTTGCTCTGGACGTGCGCAAATTGCAGGCCCTGCCGACGGAATCGGTCGTCTCGCCTTTGCCGCAGGAAAGCCCGGTATTGCGCACCGAACTCGATATTATCAGCTCACGCATGATGGCGGGCAAAGTGCTGACGCGGCTTGATAGCCTGAACTTCGATGCAGACGGGCGCATCAATCCCGCCGATCAGCAACCGCCAGCAACCGCCGATGGCAATGATCCGGTCAGCCCCTTGCCCGCGCAATCGGACGAGGACCGCAATCGCAGCCGGATCGACAAACTGCTTTCCAACGTCAGCGTGGTGAATGACGGCCGCTCCTACACGATCTACATCAGCTACAGGGCGGACAACCCCCTGTACTCCGCTGCGGTGGCCAATGCCTTTGGCGAAGCCTATCTTGACTATCAGGTCGATCTGCAGACATCCGCAACCCGGCGTGTAAGCGACTGGCTTGGCGGAAAACTTGTCAGCCTGCGCGCAACACTTGAACAATCGGAGCGGGCTGCAGCGGATTTCCGTGAAAAGTCAGGCCTTGTCAAAGCCAACGGCATGACCCTGCAATCGCAACAGATTGCCGCCCTCAACACGGAACTTGCCAATTTGCGGGCCAAGCTCGCGGGCGCCGAGGCGCGCCTTTCCACGGCAATCGACGCGTCGAACAACAAGGCCGGCGTTGCATTGTCTGAAATTCTGGGTTCGCCCGCCATCCAGCAATTGCGCGCCGAGCAATCGCGGGTCGAGCGGTCTCTCCAGGAAATCAGCGAGAGCGGTGCGATGCAAAGTGTGCAGCTGCCACAGCTGAACTCGCAACTGGCCTCGTTGAAGAGCCAGATTGCCGGCGAAGTGCAGCAGGTCATCGATAGTCTGCGGAACGAAATCAATGTCACCCACCGCCAGCAGGCGGCCGTGGAGGCGAACCTCAAGGAAATGCAGGAAGGCATGTCCGCGGCCAACCAGGCCCTCGTACACGCCGACCAGCTCGACCGCGAGGCGAGTGCAAACCGGGCGATCTACGAGAGCTACCTGACCAGATACAAGCAAACCATAGAGCAGGACGGCATCGCAACGGCTGAAGCCCGCATGATCTCGCGCGCCGTCCCGGCACGGTCGAGGGCAAGCCCGCATCTGTCGACCTGGATGGCGCTCGGCATCATCGGCGGCTCATTCCTGGGCATATGCGCGTCCTTCCTTCTGGAAATGAAGGACAAGTCGATCCGTTCGGCACAAGCGCTCGAAAGTGCTACCAGAACCCCCATCATCGGCCGCATCCCCAAACTGTCCAGCCGCGAGCGCAAGAATGCCGCGCTCATTGTCAGCGAAGGGCGCTACAGTTTTGCCCGCGCGATTGCGGATCTGCAGGCGCATCTTCTTTTGTCTTCACCCCAAAAAATGGCCCGTGCGGTTGCAGTCACATCCGCAGGAACCCAGGAAGGCAAAACGCTTATTATTGCCGGTCTGGCCCGGTCATTGGCAGCAACGGGTGTGCGGACCATCATCATCGACGCCAATTTCACCGCTCCTATGGTCGGGCAGGAATTCGGCGATCAGTTCGGGCCCTATCTGGAGGATGTGATCAGAGGCAGGCACACTCTGGAAGCCGTCATTCAGCACGACGTATTTTCCTCGATCGACTTTGTGGCAACGCAAGCCTGTACCGTTCCGGCCGAATTCCTGCTGGGGCACGAGCAATTTGCCAAGGTGATCCATGCCCTGAAGCATCAATATGACGTCGTGCTTATCGATACGCCAGCCGTGTGCCTGGGCGCGGACGCAATCCGTGTGGCCTCGCTCGCCGATACCACAATCCTTGTCGCGCAATGCGAAAAAGCCAACATGGATGACATTCTCAACGCCGTGAAGATACTCAGTTCCGACGGACGAAAACTCAACGGCATTGTCCTCAACAGCGATCCAAGCATCAAGGATGCCTCTCCTCCCGACCAGCTGCCGCCAGCACCCGCCACGGCAAAGCGCTTTGTGCTGGAAATCGCCAGCTACAAGAAACTCCGCTCGTCAGCGGCCAAGGTATGAGGGCGAAAATGCTCAAACAACAAAGGAACAATCCGTCCTCCCTTCTATCACGGATGAGCCGGATTCTCATCGCAGGAACCGTATCTTCCACGCTCTTGCTTTCCCTGGCGGCAACGCCGGCCCGGGCCAATCAGGAGCCGTACAGGATTGCATCAGGGGATGTCCTGCTCATAACGGTCTATGGGGATACCGGGTTGACAGGGATCTTTCCTGTCAGCGTCGACGGAACAATTGCCTACCCTATTCTTGGCAATGTAGCCGTTGCCAATCATACGATCAGCGAAATCGGGCAAACCATCACACAATCGCTCCTGCAGCATATACCCGGTCTTTCCGTTTCCGTTGCCGTGAAGGAATATGCTCCGGTCTTTGTCATCGGCGATGTGCAGAAACCCGGAAAATATGAGTACCGGCCCGGAATGATTGCCCTGGAATTGTTTGCCTTGAGCGGAGGTTTGCGGCAGGCGGCCGACAAGCTCGACACGGCGGGCATCCAGCTGGTTGCGGCGCGGCAGGAATATACCGACACGTCGTTGCAGCTCTTTGCGCAGGATGTGAAGCGCGTGCGCCTTGAAGCCGAACTGAACGGAAAACAGTTCGACTATGACCTGACGGCAAGCGTCGACGCGATCGATGACAAGGCCGAGCGGCAGCGGATCGTCGATTCCGAGCGCAAGCTTTTCGATCTTCGCCTTTCCGCCCTGGAAAGCGAAGCCACCGCACTCGAGGCACAGAAGCAGAACTATGCGGAAGAAATCACCACACTGGAAGAAAGCACGAAGTTGCGCAACGAGGAGATTTCGCTTCTCGAGCAAAATGTGAAAGCGTCGCAGAGTCTGGTGGACAAAGGGCTTACGGCGCAATCGACTCTGCGCGATACCCAACGCCAGCTTTCGGCAATGCGCCGGGATGCGCTCGAATTCGGCTCCTTCCTGGCACGGGCGAAACAGAATGAGAATGCGATTCAGCAGCGCCTGCTTGCCCTGCACGATTCGCGCTCCAACGATGCGGCCAAGGACTTGCGGGACATTGATCTCGATATCATGAGACTGCGCAAGAAAATGACATTCATCGCACAAAGCATGGGTGAAATCGGTGCTGCGGCCCAGCGTGTGTCGTCGCGCGAGGAAACGGTCAAGCTGACCTTCACGGTGGTTCGGGTGGTGGACGGAAACTATCAGGAAACCGCGCTGGCGGAACATGACGAGATCAAGGCCGGCGATATTCTGCGCGCGCAACTTGAACTGCCCAATACGGCCGCACCCAAAGCGATCGTTCCCAAGGCCATCAACTGACCGTGTGCGCGTTGTAATCACCGGGATTCGTCATCACCCCGCCTGCACCAACCCCTGCGAAGACGCTGAGGATGCCTGCCAACGGCTGTAGAGATCGCGAATGCCGGCCTCCAGCTCAATGCGCGGACGCCATCCCATGGCCTCCATCTGCGAACAATCCAGCAGCTTTCGCGGCGCACCGTCCGGCTTCGATGTGTCGAAATCCACGCAACCGCGATAATCCACGATCCTGGCGATCAGGAGTGCGAGATCGTGGATGGAAATCTCCGCCCCCGAACCGATATTGACGTGGCTGGCCGAGGCATGGTTTTTCATCAGAAAGACGCAGGCATCCGCAAGATCGTCGACGTGCAGAAATTCACGCCTGGGCGTTCCCGTGCCCCATACAATGGCGCGGGCATTGCCCGTCTCCCTGGCCACATGCATTTTGCGTATCAGCGCCGGCAAAACATGGGACTGCTGCAGATCGAAATTGTCGTTCTGTCCGTAGAGATTGGTTGGCATGGCTGTGATGAAGCATTGCCCGTACTGGCGCGCATAGGCCTCCGCCAGTTTCAATCCTGCGATCTTGGCAATCGCATAAGCCTCATTTGTCGGCTCAAGGCTTCCTGTCAGCAGTGCCCGCTCCTCAATGGGCTGGTCGGCATATTTAGGGTATATGCAACTCGACCCAAGCCACAGGAGTTTTTCCACATCAAGCCGGTGCGCGGCATGCATGATGTTCATGGCAATCATCGTATTCTCGTAGAGGAAATCGGCGGGGTGATGGGCGTTCGCCAGGATCCCGCCAACCCGTGCCGCAGCGATGAAAACAACATCCGGCCGCGCAACCGCCATCCATTCCTCTGTCTCACGCTGACGCGTCAAATCAAGCTCGGCGTGATCAACGGTAATGAGGCGGCATTCCTCCTGCTTCAGCCGCCGCACCAGGGCGGAACCGACCATGCCGGCATGTCCGGCAACCCAGACCCGTTTGCCCCGAAGCGCGAAACTGTGCCGGGACACCTCAACCATAGAAGTCATTGCGGCTTTCTTCCCGCATGATCGTCCTCATATCCGATTCAACCATTTCCGATACGAGATCCTCAAAGGCGGTCGTATGGCTCCAGCCCAGCTTGATGCGGGCCTTTTCCGGGTTCCCCAGCAGCAGGTCAACTTCCGCAGGCCTGAAATAGCGCGGATCGATCTCGATGATCTCCTTGCCGCTCTTGCGGTCATAACCGATTTCATCAACACCGCTGCCACTCCATTCGATGGATTTTCCGACCGTCGAGAATGCTCGTTCGACAAATTCGCGCACCGTATGGGTTTCGCCTGTCGCCAGCACATAATCGTCGGGATCATCCTGCTGGAGAATACGCCACATCCCGTCGACATAATCGCGTGCATGGCCCCAGTCTCGCTTGGCCTCAAGGTTTCCCAGACGAAGCTTGTCCTGCAATCCACGCTCAATCGCGGCGACGGCACGCGTGATTTTCCTCGTCACGAATGTCTCGCCGCGGATCGGGCTTTCATGGTTGAACAGGATGCCGTTCGAGGCGTGAAAGCCGTAGGCTTCCCGATAGTTGACGGTTATCCAGTAGGCATAGAGCTTGGCCACCGCATAGGGGCTGCGCGGATGAAACGGCGTGCCTTCATGCTGAGGCGCTTCTATGCTTTTGCCGAAGAGCTCGGATGTCGAAGCCTGATAAAAGCGGCAGGTCTTTTCGATCTTCATGATGCGCATCGCCTCCAGCAGGCGCAATGTACCCATTGCATCCGCATTTGCGGTATATTCCGGCGTTTCGAAGCTGACCTGCACATGGCTTTGCGCTCCAAGATTGTAAATCTCGTCGGGTTGGATTTCCTGAACCACCCGGCAAAGG
Source organism: Phyllobacterium sp. 22229 (assembly GCF_052056495.1). Lineage (NCBI taxonomy): Bacteria > Pseudomonadati > Pseudomonadota > Alphaproteobacteria > Hyphomicrobiales > Phyllobacteriaceae > Phyllobacterium > Phyllobacterium sp. 22229. The sequence goes on along the minus strand of NZ_JBQEPA010000025.1, from coordinate 9,241 downwards.
TTGGTGGCGTCGGTCAAGTCACCGAAATGCAGGTGAAACCGGACATCGTCATCGTGCGGATCCTGATAGAGATGATCGATACGGGCCGTATTGAACGACGACGATCGACGTTTCAGTCCGTGCACGGTGTAGCCCTTCTTCAGGAGAAACTCGCTGAGATAGGCTCCATCCTGTCCCGTAACCCCAATGATCAATGCCTTTTTCCCAGTCATTCGCAATTCCCGTCCGTGTGTCCTTGAAGCGTGGTGACAAACGCATTGCCGCGCCGAATTCCATCATGGGGAAACCCGCCACCGGCAATGGATGGAAGCCAAGTATAGGCGGTGGCACCGAATAGGCACTTCGGTAATAGGGATAGGAATGCTGATGAAAAACGGCGATTCCGTCATGCGACGGCCGATAATGACACGACGGCATGCACATCTGTCCGCCTCACCCTCTCCGGAAGGCGTAGAGGCTTAAGCCCGCCAGAACCGCCCGTAGTGCGTTTGTTGATCTTGCTTGCGCGCGCCGCGACCTGCGAAACTTCATTCCTAGCTTTGCCTGCGCCCGCACAAAAGGGCCTGGGTATAGGAAGGATCCGGAATGAGAATTGTCTTCGCAAACCGCTATTTCCTGCCCGATCAATCGGCCACGAGCCGCATGGTATCCAGCCTGGCGTCCGCGCTTGCGCACCGTGGCTTTGACGTCACGGCAATCGCAAGCCGCACGCTGCACGACCATTCGGGTGTCGTTCTTCCGGCGGAAGAGATGATTGCCGGCGTTGCGGTGAAACGGCTTTGGGCCACCCGGTTCGGACGTCATCACCTGGCAGGAAGGATCGTTGACTATCTGACCTTCCACATGTCGGTTTTCATATGGTGCCTGAGATATCTTCGCCCCGGCGACATGTTTGTCGTTTGCACCGATCCGCCTTTGCTATCGGTGACAACCGCCCTGCCGGCCTCGTGGCGCAATGCCCGGACAATAAACTGGGTCATGGATCTTTTTCCTGAAGTCGCCATGGAACTGGAGATGCTTTCAAACAGAGGCATTCCGGGAAAAATCAGCAAGATGCTGCGCAACTGGTCCATGCGCAAATCAACCATGATTGTCTGCCCGACCGAAATGATGGCATCTTACCTGCAGGACGGCGGCATTCCGGCCAACCGGCTCCGTGTCATGCACCATTGGTCGGACGGCAGCGAAATCTATCCGGTTCCACGATCAGTCAATGGCCTGAGACGTCACTGGGGACTGCAGGATAAATTCGTCGTTGGCTATTCCGGCAACTTTGGCCGGGCGCATGACTTTACAACCCTGATTGAAGCGGCAGCCCTGTTGAAGGACGACAGCGATATACAATTCCTCCTGGTCGGGGGCGGGCAGCAGCGGGCGCGCATCGAGGAAATTGCCCAGAAACGTCAGTTGAAAAACATTTTGTTCAAGCCGTTGCAGCCTCCGGAAAGCATTTCGGAAAGCCTGAGTGCTGCCGATGCGCATATCGTCTCGCTCATCCCGAGGCTTGAGCATTGCATCGTACCAAGCAAGTTTTACGGCATTCTGGCCGCCGGCCGGCCCACGCTCTTTGTTGGAGCACCCGATGGGGAGGTTGCAAACGTGATTGCATCAACCCGGTGCGGCGAGGCTGTCGAAATCGGCGAAAGCCAGAAGCTTGCGGCGCTGATCGTCCAGTTGAAGAATTCCCCCCAGCAATGCACCCAGATGGGGCGCAACGCACGGGACCTGCTGGAAACCGTCTATTCGCGCGACAATGCCGTGCAGTCATGGTCCGACGTCATGTCGGCGTTTCAGCAACCGGGTACGGATCCGTTGAGGTCCACCATTTTCAGGTCAGCATGATGGGTGGAACAGTTGTCGTCAGTCAGCTGGGAGCACGTATGCACTATGCCGTGCCCCGCATACTCGCCGCGCAAGGCCGGCTTGCGCATTTCTATACGGATATCTGCGCAACCGATAGCTGGCCACGTGTGATCAACAGCGTGCCCCGGTCGATGCTCCTCCCGTCTCTCAAGCGCTTGATCGGCCGCGTGCCCAAGGGCGTGGCGCCTGACTTGACCTCGACCTTTCCCGCATTCGGCGTCATCTCGGCAATCCGCCGGCTGAGAGTCACAAATGTCGTTGAACAAACCAGGCATGCCGTCTGGGCCGGGACCCATTTCTCGCAACTGGTGGCATCCAGCGGATTTCATGGAGCGGCCGGCCTCTATGCGTTCAGCGGTGATGCTCTTGAACAAATGCAGGCGGCCAAAGCCGAGGGAATGTGGACGGCGGTGGAACAGATGATCGCGCCGCGCGAGGTTGTTGAAGAGCTTGTGCAACAGGAACAGCGCAGTTTTCCCGACTGGGCAGGGAAATATGAAGTGAACCGCTACGCACAAACCTTCGCCGCGCGTGAGAAGGCCGAATGGGCCCTTGCGGACATCATCATCTGTCCCTCCGAATTTGTACGCTCCAATGTCGTCGCTTCCGGTGGGCCTTCCGAACGATGTGTCGTCGTTCCCTATGGCATCGACCCTGAATTCGAGGACCGCAAGACCCTTCGAACGGATGGCCCCCTGCGTGTGCTGACCGTCGGCGAGGTGGGATTGCGCAAAGGCTCCCCCTATGTGGCCGAGGCGGCAAGGCTGGTTGGACCATCGGCACAGTTCCGCATGGCCGGGCCAACCATACTGTCGGCTGACATCCGGCAGAAGCTGGCTGCAGTGGTGGAGCTGCGCGGCATCATACCCAGGTCGGAGATGATGAAGGAATATCAATGGGCTGATGTATTCCTTCTCCCCTCGATATGTGAAGGTTCCGCCACCGCGATTTATGAGGCGCTCGCTGCAGGCCTGCCGGTCATTTGTACCGAGAATGCCGGTAGCGTCGTCAGGGATGGAATAGAAGGCTTCATCGTGCCTATCCGCGATAGCGAGGCGATTGCAGATGCACTTCTGCGGCTTGCAAAAAATCCGGCATTGCGCGCCCGCATGTCGAGCCAGGCACAGGAGCGGGCTTCGGAATTCACTGTCGAACGCTATGGCCATCGCCTTATGGACGCCCTGGCTCCCCGTCTTCAAAAGCAATTCGCGGCGGAACAACAGCCATGAAAACACACGCCGCACAGCCATTGTCTGAACAGACGCCAAGCAGGAGAGTTCCGCTATGCGCATAGTTCATATCATTTCCTCCATAGACCCCGTCCATGGCGGCCCGCAGGGCGGATGCATTCGCCTGGCAGCGGCGCAGTCCAGTCAGGGCCATGATGTGCATATCGTCAGTTATGGAGGACCCGACATACAGAGACGGGCTTTTGGAGCCGCCGCGACCGTCCCGCATTTCGCAGCGATAAAATGGCATTTGCTGCCGGATCCGGATTGGAAGGAGCGCATTCTTTGCCTACGGGGCCGCAAACAGCTACGCGCAATTGTGGACACGGCATCCTTCGTTCATGTCCACGGTGTCTGGGAACCTCTGCTCAAGGTCGCGGCAAAGATCGCACATGGCAAAGGCATCCCGTATTGCGTGCAACCGCACGGAATGCTCGATGTCTGGAGCATGAAACAGAAAGCCTTCAAAAAGCGGCTTGCCTTGCTTTTGGGTTACCGCGCAATGCTGAACAACGCCAAATTCATACTGGCGCTGAACGCGGACGAAGCCCAATTGCTCAAACCGCTGGAACTCGCATCGCCCAATCTCATCATTCCCAACGGCGTGTTTCTCGAAGAATTCGAGGCGCTTCCATCGCACGGGTTCTTCAGAGAACGTTTTCCGTCCATCGGCAACAAACGCATCATTCTGTTTTTGTCGCGGCTCCATACCAAGAAGGGCCTGGATATCCTGGCAACGGCCTTCGCGCGCGTCGCCGGTTCCTATCCCGATGTCGATCTGGTTGTGGCTGGCCCGGACGGCGGCGCACGCGACGCCTTCATCAATCTGGTCAGCCAGCTGCACCTGAATGACCGCGTTCATTTGGTTGGCGGCCTTTATGGCAAGGACAAGCTGCGCGCCCTCGTCGACGCCACCTGCTTTTGCCTGCCAAGCCGTCAGGAAGGCTTCAGCGTCGCTATTCTCGAGGCGCTTGCATGCGGATTGCCGGTTGTGATCAGCGATGCCTGTCATTTTCCGGAAGTCCGCTCAGCCCGCGCCGGCGCTGTGGTGACCCTTGCACCGGAGGACGTCGCATCCGGTCTTTGCGATATTCTCAGCGATGCGGGAATGGCGCATGCCATGGGCCGGAATGGCCGTCAGCTTGTTCGCGACCAATACACCTGGCCGCGGATAGCCGCATCAACCATCAATGGCTACATGCAGAGCATTCGCCCGACACTCCCGGCATCGTGATGCTGCACAGGCATGGGTTCACAAGGGACCGCCGCGCCGGAGCCTGACCGGTTTCGCCGGATTGCCGACATAGATCATCCACGGATCCAAGGCGCGCGCGGCGACCGCCCTTGCGCCAAGGACGGCGCCCTCCCCGATGACGACACCTGGGCCGACAAAGGCCTCCGCCGCCACCCAGGCGTTCGCCCCGATTCTGATCGGACGGCTGGTCAGCGGAAAATCGACGTCATCGACGTCATGGGTGCCTGTACACAAATGGGCGCGCTGTGAAACGATCGCAAAATCGCCGAATGTTATCTCGGCGACGTTGTAACAAAGCACACCTGGCCCCATGGATGCATGCTGTCCCATAACGAGATTACCGGGCCACCAGATCCGCGCACTGCCGCGAACAATAGCCGTGGGATGAATGCGCGCGCCAAAGCGCCTGAGCAGCCAGATACGCCAGCGGCTGCACGGCGACGGGGTCCAGGCAGCCAGAAGGGTCCAGCAAATAATCCAGCTCAATCGCATCAGTCTGAATCTCAAGGCGAAAGTCGCACCGCCTAAGCGAGGCAATGGCTCTCCTGACGTGTCCAGGGCCGTATCGGCAAAACGTGATCGCATCGTATTTCTCCCTTAAAACATTGCCCGGCCGGCGGCGTGCCGGCCTTGTGATCCCGGCCTAGCCCGATGCGGCCGGGTGCAGGCGCAGAGGCGTCGGCATGGCGAGCGATTGCACCGGCAGCGCGTGGGATGCCGGACGCCGCGCCCATCCAAGGGCGGGCACCAGGAAAATCAGCATGTGCACCCACACAATCAGCGCCCAATCCGTCTGATGGGAAATGGCATGCATGGCCGGGACGATCGACAGCATGTAGACGATCTGGGCTGTCGTCGCACCGGCATTGGCCGAGACCCACAATCGGCGGACGATGTAGGACAGAAGAAGAAATTTCAGGGCACCAAAATACCAGAATGACTGAAAAGCATCCGCCATTCCCGTTTCTGTTGTCCCGGTCAAAGGATTATATTCCCGCCCCAGGGACGGCAGTTTTGCCATCAATGTGGTTTTGAACTTGTCGCCAAAAATCTGCGCGGGAACATAGTTGAAGACGAGACGGTTCCAGTGGAACAAGCCATAGTCGAATTCCAGCGACATATCGGTGTTGTAAACCCGCAATATGGCATTGCGCATTTCCGGCCCGCCGTTCTTCAGAAGATTGTCGAAATTGGATGTGATGTCGATCCGGGAGATGTCGCCCCAGATCGGTCCGGAATTGGCGCGCGTTATGTCACGGTAGTCGCTCATCGAGCTCATCAGCAGCATGCCGATCACAATGCCGATGACGGCAAATGCGCGCGGCACAACCCATGATCTCTGGAACCAGAATGCCAGAACGAATATCGCAATCAGTTCCACCGCTTCAGCCCGCTTGCCCGTCACCACGATCCGGTCGAGATAGAAGACCAGATCCCCGGCAATGATGATGGCAGCCATCCAGGAAATGCGGCGGGCGAAACACAGTGCGGCAATGGCGAGGCCATAGCTCATGAACCGGGCAAAGAACAGCCATGCCACGGGCGCGCCGCTCATCTGAACGCCGACGGAAACGTCACCGGGCAACCGGCTCAGCTTGTAATAGAAATAGGCCCCCGTAACCGACAGCAGCAGTGAAACAATCAGAAGCTTCCTCTCTTCAAAGGACTGGTGAAGGAAGCGGAACGGCTGGGCATTTGCCGACCATCCGATCCGGCACATGATCAGGCAAAGAATCGAAAACGCTATCGTCTTGACGTAGGCTCCATGCGGCAGAAACGGGTCCGCCGCGAGTGCTGGAATCTGCGGCAGGATAAAGCTGAATGTGATGACGCCGACCAGAAACGGAAACTGGTAAATCCGTTCGCGCCGCAGGAGACCCCAGCCGATCAGCCAGAGAACTGCAGCGAGCATCAACCATGTGAAAAGCCAGTTCATGCCAGCATCCCCGCGGCAAAGGTCCGGGCATCCCGTTCGCCATGATCTTTCCACAAGGAGGCACGCAGCATATACCAGAGGCTCTTGGGGTATTCCTTGAAAATCTGAACGCCGTCCTGTTCGACCGCGATCCGCCAGATGGGAACGTCCGGCTCGACGGGAACCGACTGCCACTGGATGTTGAACGCGATTTGTCTGAAACTGTTCAGGGCGCGCCGCGAATGAAACCAGCTGGTGACGAGAATAGCTTTACGCACCTGCATGCGTTGCAGGATAGGACTGGAGAAAAGCGCATTCTCCCAGGTGTTCCTGGACTGGCACTCAACCGTGATTGATCCGGCTCCGACGCCGAAGTCTATCAGGGACTTGCGTATCCAGTAGCAATCCCCATCGCCGGTTATCAATATTTTCTGCGCCATGCCAGCCTGCCACAAACGCGCGGCCTGGGCGGCCCGGGCAGGCCCGTCTCCGCCCAGAATAACGATGATGTCCGCCTGGGTAGCGGGGCTGCGGGCGCTCAGCAGCGTGTTGGCAAACAGGATTGCCAGGGGATAGCTGCACAGGGCACACAGGCCGAGGAAAAGGACGGCGGTGAACCTCCAGCGGCGAACCGGACGTCCGCCTTTCCGCTTCGAGATGGGCGCAGGCACCGGCGTCATATCGATAGACCATGTTCGCGGCGGCGCTGCTCCTGAATCTTGATTACAATCATGTATTCGTAAGCAGCAATCAGCCGGCAATAGTGGTAGCCCTGCCAGCCATCGAGGAATCCGCCGCGCAACAGATACATATAGGCAAAGCGGGCTGCCGGACGGAACGGTATCCGGTATGACAGTTCTTTGAGCGCTCTGCGCCGGGCTTCGGGAAGCGGGCTGAAAAACTCCTTCCACGGGATGCCCTTGTCGCGCAGGATCTGCAGCGACTCCTTCGCTTCAAAACCGGAATACCTGTTGTGCTTATCGAACCAGGCAGTCAGGCCCTTGCTGAAACTGTAGTGGATGAAGTGGGATTCCAGCCGTCCCGTCGGGCCGTCGCCCACGCAACGCGAATGGCATTCGCGCTCATATCTTACCCGCTCCGGGCGGCACAGCCTGGTTATCCAGGTCGGATAAAGGCTGCTGTGCTTGACCCAGCGCCCCATGAACATGTTCTTGTAGCGGACGCGGAAGAGCGCTTCCGGCCGGTCGGGATCACGCGCAATGGCCAGCATTTCATCGCGCAGATCGTCCGGGGTAATTTCGTCCGCATCCGGCATGTAGACCCAGGGATGCTTGAATTCGATTTCCTTGAGGCCGTACATGCGCTGCCTGGTTTCCGTTTCATATTTGTGCTGATAGATTCGCGCACCCGCCTTCCGGGCTATCTCAAGCGTTTGATCGGTGCTGAAGGAATCCAGAATGACGATATCATCGCACCAGGACAGGGATGCCAGACAGGCCGGAAGACTTGCTTCCTCATTCAGCGTCATGATCAGGACAGATACTGACACGCGAACACTCCATTCGTAGGTGCTAAACGGGATCCGACAATATGCCGGGGTTCGGCTGCACCGGTTGATGATTGGTGCCGAAGTTCTTGCCCGCCTCGGGGCGCAGAAGAACGGGCGGAATAGAATTGAGCTGTCCCATTGTTGCCGGACGCATGCGCACGGCCTGGCCGGCGCTGCTCGCCAGGAAAACAAAGGCCGAATGAATGATGACCGGGACGAATAGGCCAAACGTCATCAGGTAGTTGGAGGCTCCCGCCAGGATACCGGCGACCCCGACGCCACCGCAAAGCGCGGACGATGCCACGATGATATTCGTGGTCATCGCATGGGAATGCGACCTGTCCAGCAGCAGATGATGCAGATGCCAGCGATCCGCCGTGAGCGGGTTGCGGCCCGCATGCAGCCTTCTGACGATAAGGCTCATCGTATCGGTAACCGGCACGACGACGATCCAGAGCAAGACGGGAAAGGCAATCTCGGCCCGCCGCGACAGGGTGATGATCAGATAGGCAATGACGGCACCCAGCGCAGTGCTGCCGGCATCGCCAAGAAATATTCTGGCGCGCGCGGACCAGGGGCTGCGCATGTTGAACAGGAGAAAGCCGCACACCGCAGCCAGGAGCACGAGGCTGGAGCAGCCCAGCGCTCCAAGCCCCTTGTAGAAAGAAAGCAGGCTGATCCAGAAAATGGCGGCAGCCGCGCAGCCGCCTGCAAGTCCATCCACGCCGTCAACCATGTTCCATGAATTGATCAGGCCGATAACAAACAGAATGGCAATAATCGTCAGGACAGGCAGCGCTGAACCGGCGAGAGCCAGGGGCAGCATGTTTGCCACATAGATGCTCGGTCCGGCCAGCGGGATGACCAGAATGGCGCTGGCGAAAAATTGTACAACGAGCCGGGTTCGCGCCGAAAGTTCCATCCGGTCGTCCATCACGCCAATGCTCAGAACCATCAGAATGCCGATCCAGAAACTGACCGGGAACGGTGCAGCGCCCCGGGAGAAAAGACTGACCAGAAAAAATGCCGAAAAGATCGCGATGCCACCGCACAACGGAACGACATTTTCGTGCTGTTTCCGGCTATCGGGATAATCGACGAGGGCCAATGCATGGGACGTCTTCTTGAGAAATCCTATGAGCAATACTGTCATGGACAGCGTGGCAAGACAGCTGGTGAACCAGAAGAACAAGGTCTACCCCCACTTGGTGATGCATTCACCAATGCCAGGTGTCATCACCTTCATTGTTGACGTGAATGCTTTTCCGAAAAGGTAGCGCTGCCCCGAAACCAGTTCTATTTAGGAGAAATGACGAGAAGGTCCGTCTGAAGTATGAGGTGGTATGGACCTTTGGACTACGGTGGCAAAGGCGGATGCCTATGTTTCTGCCGCGCACGGTGCGTCCTTCGGGTGCGTGCCCGCCAATGCCTGCAAAAGGTTTAAGCAGAACAAGCCCATCAGACTATAT